>JBGVNF010000106.1:0-5958 GCA_045125245.1 Lachnospiraceae bacterium | reverse complement strand
ATATAAGTCACCTACAGATATGGGCGTAAATATGGTAGGAAACTGTATTATCGATGATGAAGCTACAAGGCAAGCTTCATATATGGAGATAATTAGAAGATACTATAAGACTCTTCTTCAGATGGCTCAGGGTGAAAATGTGGAGAATCAGATTTATAAGATTGAGCTTATAATGAAGAATGCGAAAATCACTACTGACGATAGAAAGGTGACAGTAGCAGCTAAGGATAGAGCAAATAAGCTTGGTGTGCCAACAGCGGCTATTGAACTTAGTGATGGTACGATTATAACATCAAAAACTACAGATTTACTTGGTGCATCTGCAGCGCTTATCTTGAATGCTTTAAAGCATCTTGGTGGAATAGATCATGATGTACATCTTATATCGCCAAAGGCATTTGAGCCAATACAAAGTCTTAAGACAGATTATCTCGGCAGCAGAAATCCAAGACTTCACTCAGATGAGGTACTTATAGCTCTTGCATTATCAGCTCTTGATGATAATAATGCTAAAAAGGCTATGGAGCAGCTACCTCTTCTTGCAGGATGTCAGGTTCATACATCAGATATGTTATCAGATGTGGATATAAAGACATTTAAGAAGCTTGGTGTAGATTTGACTAGCGAACCGGTTAGAAGTAATTTTAGATAATTGTGATATTAATTAGCGTCAATGGATTATTAACTAAGAAATCTGTTGACGCTATAATTTTATTTAAATATCCAATGGGGAGTGATATTGTAAATAGTACTTAAGTACGTATTGTAATGAAAAATTTGATATTATAGTATTTTATATACAAATATATTATTAATTAATGAGGTGGAATACATGAGAAAAAATTTTAGAGGCTTGTTTATTGGTTTATGTGTAATGAGTGCTGTTAGTATGACAGCTTGTAGTGATAAAAATCAAAATAATGTCACAGAAATTGAAAGTACAGAAAAAGAGAGTACACAAAGTGATAATTCACAGAGCAATACACAAAATGATAATACGCAAAATAATAACCAACTTATGAAGAATGTGAAGGTTGGTATTTCGAACCATTTATTGATAGCTGAGATACCAGCAGAAATAGATTATGGTACGGGAGAATTTGCAGATGGTATTATCAATTATCAAAGCGTGGGACAGGCTTATTATATAGGTCCAAAGGATTACTTAGCACTAGATGAGGATAAAATAGTAATATATGATCGTGGTGGAGAGCAGGTTGTATTTTGGAATATGCCAGGAGGAAATAAGTTTTATTCTGTAGAGGGCTTAAATGTAGAGAGATTATATTATGATGGGGAAGATGTTTTACTCAAATGTAGGGATGGCAATTATTATCCTATAAAAGAGGATGGCACTATATCAAAGTCAGCGAAGAAGGATGTGAAGATTGATTCTATCGCAACAGATGAATTTGAAGAAATGGTTCAGGGTGAAGATAAGTTTCTTAATGTAATAAAAGTTGATGAAGATGGATGCTTTTATACTCATGAGAGAGCGTTTAAAGATGATGTGGTATATTTTGAACACAGAATATGTAAGTATGATAAGAATGGAAAATTATTAGGATATTCTCTTTATTATACAGATGATTTTGTGGCAGAGCCTGATTATCCAGTGATAGTTTCGGAAGATGGCAGCATATATAGAATGGCATGCGAGAAAAATGTGATAAAAATATATAGGCTTACATTAGGTACAGCAGATTATTATAGATTAGACTCAAAGCTTCAAGCGTATAAGGATAAGATGACATTGGAAGATGAGAGATTAGTAGGATTTTCATATTATGCAAAAGGAAATACTCATGAAGCTATAAGAGATGTACTTATAAGAAATAAGGAATTTATAGATACGGATAATGGTGGGAAAAAGACTACCATAGACAATTTTTATTTAAACGATGGAACAGCTTATGATGAAGATTATTTTTCAGCTGCAGATGTAGATAAAGATGGATATTATGAAGTGTTTGTTCGCCAACATAGTGATATATATGTAGTATTTAAGTATATACAGGGGGAAGTATATTCTTATCAGATATCTTCAGATAAATTTTTGAATAATGATGGAATTATGTTTGACAGAGGTGTCTATTTTGTGCCGGAGTTTACAGTGGATGGATATACAAGATGTGATTTGGCACATAGCGAGAAAACAGATGATGGAGATAAGTTTTATATAGGCGGAAAATTAGTAGAGTATGATGAGTATGTAAGATATATAGGTGCAAAAGATAATTGGAAGATTGCTAAGAAATTTTATGGTGCATCAGAACTTGATTATTTTGCAAAAGTAGAAAAAAATGATGATAAAGATTATATGGAAAAATATATAACAGATTACACAGATGAAAGTGTTGTTCCAAAGGAAATAGTTGATGTATTGTTATATGATAAGGAATTTAGATATACATATGATACATATTCTGAGGATTATGAGCTTACTAGGATTACTAAAGTTATTAAGGTGTCTGATTTAGGTAAATATGACAAACTCCGTAGGGTTAAAAACTATGTGGTAGTAGATATTGATAAGGATGGCTATAATGAGGTTGTGGCATATATGCAGTATCCAAGGGATGATGTTATAGTATTTCATAGTGAGAATGGTGTGGTATATGGGTATGAATTTGTATTTAGAGCTGCTCAATGGATTGCACCTGGTGGATACTTACATGGAAGCAGCGGTGCTGCTGATAATGATACTTATACGCTTGTATTTAATAAAGATAATTATACTCAAATAGAAAAATGTGGGACAGAATCAGATGGAACATATTATGTAGATGAGGTAGAGGTTTCTCGAGAGGAATATTCCAAGGTATATGATGAAGTATGGGGCAAAGGAAAAATGCAGGAGTATGAGTCATTACTGATGCTTTTGGAGATGGTAGATAAGGAGTAAGGGATAGGAATAAATAAACTATTCGGATTTGATAGGTGATTAATATGAAGAAAAATGAAAAAAAAGTATTTGGTTTTATATGGGGAGTATATATATTATTTCTGATTATTATTTCTATTGGTTGTTCGATGTATGGAAGACCTAGGAAACATATTGTTGATATTTTGACGATATCGTTATTATTGCTAGCGATGGGCACTGCGGTATATTACATAATTGTTTTGTGGCAGGATAAGGTGCGTGATAAAGCTGAGAAGGTGAGAAATACCATATTCATTTTTGTGATTATTTTTATATTATGGGCTGTGATGTATGTATGCGTTGGATATTTTTTAGGGAAAGTAGTAGAGACTGTTGAAAATATTGCTGGGAAAAAGTGTATAGTAGTTACATATGAAGGATTTGGAGGAAAAGAGACTATCTATGAATATGTGAATGATCATTTTAGAGGTGCGGAGTCATACAATAGAGATGAAATTATCACTATGCAAGATGAGAAGATTAAGACAATGAAATTAGACTATAGGGTCAATTTTGCTAGTAATAATCAACATAGCATTGTTATCGATTTTGAAATGGAGGAAGTGGTAATTAGTCTTGCATCGGAAAATGAGAAGATTGTAAAAGTAAAAGATATAGATAGGTTAGAGAACTATATGAAGGAAACGTACATGAAGGCGCAATACATGAGTTCAGGTGGGACGAGTGGGAGTGTGCCAAAGCGTATGACATGGTGTATTACTATAAATACAGAAAATGAAGTATATCAAGCACAAAGTACATATGAATATCCAAAGGGATGGGATGAATTATGGAGTGTCATAGTTGAAACAACTGATGTTAAAGATAAAAGCGAGTATGGCTTTGATGAATAATTTGTATGTTTATTATGACCACATTGGTGTCTGACACCAATGTGGTCAATAAGGTAGTAACAAAAAGGAATGGTTAATAAATCGCAATATTTTATGGATTTATATGTATGTTTGGATTACTATGTACAAGTGTTAATATTTCATTTCGGTTACTATATACTCTAAATTCATTTAGGTAATCCATTACAATAGATACCTTTTTTGTATATGGGGATATATTTATAGTTTCATCAATTACAAAGCTGCCACCACATTCTCTTAAAGAAGAAAAAGTAGCCATAAGTCCGATTCCACTTCCACCAGTATCTAGATGGGTGGAAGCTTTTTTTATTCCAGCATATCTTATGGTGGAAGCTTCAAATGGTATACCTGTATCATAGACATTTATGTTGTAATGATTATTTTCTTTATTAAAGTCTATGTAAATTTCTTTATTCTCAGTTGATAATTTAGTAGCTATGATAGCATTGTCTATTAGGTCAGCTACGATAGTTACAAGGACATCTTCTGTAAAGTAATCAGTAAGCATTTCATTTATATTTGTGTGAAAATCAACCGACAGTTTAATATTTAAGCTATGGGCTTTTTGCTGCATATATCTTATCATCATATCTAATCGAGCAATATTAGAAGTAGGAATATTGCATTTTGTAGATAACTGAGCGATTGTAAGAGAAGAACGTTCATTAGTTAGTTTTTCTAATGTGGATAACAGTTCGTGTAACTTTTCATTAGGCGTATCATTAGTTAGAACCTGTGATGATAAAGCATTTTGAACAGACATAATCATAGCTGGAATAAGTTTATTGTCCTTGTGTACAATAGCACCTAAGCGCTCGTTTTCTTGACGAAGGCTATCTAATTCAGCAGTTATGCGTGCAAGCTCATTTTGGTATGAGCGTTTTACATAAAGGTTGGTTAATTGTTTTCTCCACCAAATAAATAGCATAAGGCCAAATAGTAATGATGCGAAAATAATCCATCCATATGTAGAGGAAGAAGGGTCTAAAGCTGTAAGTAATGATGAGATAATTACTATACAGCATGCTACAATTATACCAATAGAATTAGATATTTTTGAGTATAAAAAAGGCATACCTTTTTTGAAACGTTGTATATTAAAAATGATAATATACATAAACAGTTCTATTACAATACTTAAAATTAAGTGAAGCAGTTGACTTGTTGCAGTTATCTCTGTATTTGAATGAATTATAGTAAGTAAAAAACTTGGTATAATGGTCGAGATAAAAAACAAAAAATAACATATTCCTATAGCAATAAGCGAAGTGATTAAAGTTAATTGAAAGGTTCGCTTATATGTAAGAGTAGTATGGATAAAAATGATAATTAATAGTATAAAAATCGTTAGGTATGGATATTTTATTCGTATAAATACAATAAGCAAATTTGTACACAACAAAATAAACAAATTAGATAATGTTTGTTTGGAAGAGAACTTTTGATTAAGCATTTTTCCAAATGAATAAATAATAATTATTAAAAAAAAATAATATTTTATATATGTTTTTATCATAAAACCTCCGAATGAATAAAAGCAATAAAAAGCAATAATTATAAGAAATATTAATGTCCCTTATTTTTTTATAAATTAATAAAAAAAATAAGGAGGCATTGAAATGTGGAAGAAATTTTTTGAATATATGTTTAACACTATTTGGATATAATATCATATATTTTGAGTGCTCGACGTAAATATGTCGGGCACTTTTACTTAACATAATTAATCCTATCCACATAATAGTTGATAAATTGCGTAAGTGACGGAGTAGAATTATGGGTAGGTACATATGCCGTATAGTATTTTAATAAGGTATCTATATCAGTGCTGTTCCATGCTCTGTTAATCGCGCTCTGCATTGCCCTTTCAACACTTGGTTCACTTTTTTTGTATTTTTTAGCAATTTGCTCACATAGTTTTGGTATAGGACCATCTAATGACATATATATACCTTCAACTAAGTAATTAAAGCCCACGGAACGGCGACTGATACCTATTAAGTCTAGTTCATTAGATATTAATTGAATAATTCTTTTGTTTGTCATATCAATATCATTAGTGTCTTCAGTTTCTAGTTGTATGTTATTCTGTTTAATTATATTTTTCATCGAGATTAAAAAATCAATTACTTTTTCTTCAGAGTAATCCTGTTGGTG
>JBGVNF010000105.1:0-10031 GCA_045125245.1 Lachnospiraceae bacterium | reverse complement strand
AATATCACGTTTTATTGTGTCATTCCACTTGAATTGACCATTGTTGGATTTATAGGGATTACCCTTTGAATTCGGAAAATCAAATTGAGAGAACCAATAATCATATATTGTTTGAATTTGGTTTTCTAAATTATCGTTTATTTGACTGTTCAATGTAATTTTCTCGTCAATGAATGTTAAAACCGATACAATTTTGTCTTGTGTTTCTTTATTTGGTAAATCTATCTCAACATTTCTCAATGTATCTAACGTTACAGTCCTTTGAGAGCAGCCAATCGCCAACTTATCCATCAATTTGTAGAACTGTGGATTAAGCATCGTGTAATACAAGAACTTACCATTTACACCATTCTTCGGTCGAAGTATTGCGATATGTCGCTGAAACACGAATTTCTCATTAAAATCAACATATACTAGCTTTCCAAAAGACCCCACAACAGAATACAAAATATCTCCCTCTTGAACTTTTTTTGTTTGCCCTAAATTATTGTAGTATTCATAAGGAACATACATTGTATCTTTGAATGAAATCTTATTTTGTTCAGTAATATTTGAAATTGTAATAAATGGTATCCCTGTATTGCTTTTCGGTGGTGGAAGGTGGTCACCATCGGAGATAAACTCGCAACAATCAATCAGTTTTTTTCGTTCCATATTTCTGCTCCTATCCTATATATTTTCTGTGTGCCATCTTTACGTTACTTTGCTTAACCATTGCATACTGCAAGGTTGTATCTATTCTTCTATGCCCCAAGAGTTGTTGTAATTGCTCTATCGGCATTCCTTTATCTATTGCCATAGTTGCAAGGGTTCTCCTAAACTTATGTGGGTGTACCTTTTGCAATCCTAATTGTTTTCCAAATTTGCGTAGTCGTACTTCAATTCCTCCAATAGATATTCTGTCATTCGGTGCTTTCAAACTTACAAACAATGCAGGATTATCATCCGTTCTGTTTTGAAGATACTCCTTAAGATGTATCTTTGTTCTCGCATCAAAGTAAACAATCCTTTCTTTATCTCCTTTTCCGAAAACAATACACTCTCGCTCGTTAAAGTTAATATCTGATTTGTTTAGCAGCACCATTTCTCCAACTCTCATTCCGGTAGAAGCAAGCATATCAATCATTGCTAAATCTCTGATTTCCAAACAGTTATCTCTCATAAGTTCCAATTCTTCATCAGAATAGGTTTCTTTGATGTTATTTGCAGTTTTTACTTTATGTATTCTTCTAACTGGACTCTTTAATATATAGTCCTCATCTTCAAGCCAAGAAAAGAAGCTAGATAAGATTCTTCGGATATTATCAATCGTTACTCGACTCAATTTCTTTTTTGTCTGATACTCAGTTAAATAATTACGAATATCGTCTGTCTGTATATGCTTAATTGGTTTACCAACACCATCAAGCAATGACTGAATAGTTGCATTATAGTATTTTAAGGATTTCTCAGAACAGCCTTCAATACGTTTCGCCGATAAGAACAACTCAACTAAATTCTGTTCTGAGTCGTTATCCTTGTTTTCACTTTCCACTACATCGTAATTGAAAAGCGTATGTTGCAATACCATTTGCAGTTTTTCTGCTTGTGCGTTATTTAGGAATGGTATCATTTCCTGAATAATATCATTGATTAAAATTTGTTTCATTGTCTTTTCTCCTTTTCTTATTGAGAACCGACAAGCAACGGCTGTTCTTTTGATTAACTCCCGCCGTTGCTAGGAGTTATTAGTGCGCTAAACGATAATTTAGCAGCCTAATCTTCGATTGTAGCCTGACCATTCATCAACATTGGAAGCAACCAATCTCGAATATTAGTTAACTCTTGATTTTCTGCTAAATTTGCTACTATTGTCGCTAAGTGCTTTTCGCAAATTGAAGAAAATTGACTGGTTACACTCTCGCTGAAAGGAATCATCACATTTCCTGCTTCAATAGGACTTAAATTTTGTTGGGATGACCCATTCGCAATAGTTTCATATTGTTTGTGAATAAGGTCACTTTTAAGCAGAAAATAAACAAAACTATTCCATTCCTTATTTAATGGTTTAGCCAACGCAACACGCTGATTCAACAGGCAATCATTGGAATACATTATTCCAATACGCCCAACGTTGCCCGTGAGTGACATCAAAATATCATTAGGTTTTAATAAACAATACTCAGGTAAATTTGCAGGCAATTCCTCAATGTAATTATCTACATTGATGCTTATGCCATTGCTTTGAACATTCTTTATTGTAAGCAATTTATATTTTCCGTATGACTTATATGTATCTGAAGAAAAAGGATAACCAGATTCAAACTTAAATACATTTGACATAGGAATAACTCGCCAGTTTTGTGGAATATCTTTCTTTAGAATATCATTCCACACTAATTTGCCACCTGAAGAACGATAAGGATTCCCATTATTATCTGGGAAATCAAATTGAGTAAACCAATAATCATATAGCATCTTCATTTGCTGCTCTAAATTATCGTTTATGTTAGAACAGCAGTGAGAAATTAATACTCTATAGAAACAGGAGGAACATGTTATGTCAAAATTAAATATTGACCAACAGACAATAAAAGAATTATTTGCAAATAAAAGGTCAGATTTCCTGATACCAGATTATCAAAGACCATATGCATGGGGAGAGGCCGAATGTCAAACATTATGGGATGATATTTTTGCATTCGCTTTTCCAGAAAATGATTATAGTAGGTTTAAAAGTGATGAGGATGAGTATTTCCTAGGTCCTATCGTTACTTTTAAAAATAGCGATAATAAATTAGAGATAATTGATGGACAACAACGCTTGACTACACTTATGCTTTTATTGCGAGCATTCTTTTCTAAATTTGGTAATATGAAGGATGCCAATGCAATTAGTACAAGTGAAGATATTGCAAAATGTATATGGAAAACAGATGAATTTGGTAATCCAGATAAGAATAAATTAAAAATAGATTCTGAGGTGTCAACAGATGATGATAAGGAAGAATTTTTATCAATATTAAAAACAGGAAATATTGATAATACACATAAGAGTCGTTATGCAAAAACATATCGTTTCTTTCAGGAAAAGATTAATGAGTTTTTGTCAGAGTACCCTTCATATTTCGCATATTTACCTACAAGAATACTAAATAACTGTATCTTGTTGCCAATTGAAGCAGAGTCTCAAGATACTGCACTGAGAATCTTCTCAACATTAAATGATAGGGGGAAGCCACTTTCAGATACTGATATTTTCAAGGCTCAGTTTTATAAATTTTACTCTGACCAAGGAAGAAAAGAAGAGTTTATTAAGAGATGGAAAGAACTTGAAGTAATATGTGAAGATATATTTGATGCACCATCAGGTTCGCCAATGGATGAATTGTTCACGAGATATATGTATTTTGAGAGGGCGAAACAAGGAATAAAACTTACTACAACAGAAGCATTGCGTAAGTTTTATGAAAAGGAAAAGTATGCCATATTAAAAAGAGAAGAAACATTGGATAATTTAGAAAGATTGGTGCAGTTTTGGAAAAGTGTTTTAAGTCAGGACGATATTATTTTCTCGGATAGGATACTTCGTAGATTGGCTGTTTTAAATTATGCACCAAATGGAATGTGGACATATCTTGTATCGGTTTATTTTATGCAATACAAAGATGAAAATAACTTATTGGAAGAAAAGGCATTTTATGATTTTTTAAATAAAATAACTGCATTTATATGGGCATATGCATTTATGCGTCCTGGTGTCAATGCTCTTAGAAGTCCAGCTTATCCAGAAATGATTGAAATTGTAAATGGTAGAGAGGTAGATTTCGCAGAATACAGATTTGAGGCTGATGCGGTACGTAATGTCGTTGAAAATTATGTGTTTACTAATGGCAGGCCTATAACAAAATCGATGCTCGCATGGTGGGCTTATAATGATGAAGAACAACAGCTTATTCAGTTAGATGTTCCGTTTGAAATAGAGCATATATTCTCAAGAAAAAGACAAGAAAATGAAAGAACTCTTACAGATAAGAATAGCTTAGAATCATTAGGAAATAAAATCTTGTTAGAGAAGGGTATTAATATTCGTGCATCTGATTATCGTTTTTCTGACAAGAAGAAGTATTATATTGGCTTCACAAATGACAAAGGGAAATATAAAGATGGAACTAAGAACTTAGAACTTGTTATGATGTCGAAACAGATGAGTGATTTTTGTGAAGCTGATATTATAGTAAGAAAGAAAGTGATTATTGATGCTTTTATAAGTTATTTAGAATTAAACAAACTTATTTTATAAAGAGTTTGTTTGAGCAGTCTGTCTTTTATGTGGTGTATTTTCAGAATAGCAAAACCAGAAAGGGGCTGATAAAAATGAGTAGACGCTTTTCGTTACAAATCATACTTCCTATAGAAGGATATGAAGAAGATAAGATATACAAAAACGAAGAGATAGCTCTTACATCGGTGAATCTAAATAAGAAGCCAGATGATGTCTATTATAGATGTTTAAAAGAAAAATCCGTTTACGCGTCGTCTAAAGATATTGTAGAATTTGCTAGCCAAAAGTATTCGTTAGGAGAAATGCACGATTTTTCAATGCATACTGATTGGCTGGGTGACTATGAGATTATTTATGAAGGCAATAAATATATTGTTACAGCAAAAGAGGCAAAGCTACTTGAAAAGGAATATGTTTTTGAATCAATATATTGTAATGTATTTAAAGATTGTAGGTTAAGTCGGTTTTATACCAGTATTGGGGATGAGCTTCTTCCAGATGATATGGCTATCGTGGACGATGAGCTGATACAAAAAGCTTCAGCTTTAGTGGGATATGAATCAAAGATAGATTTTGCTAAGGGTTTAGCTGATGTAATAGAATATGAAGCCGATGGAGAAGATATGTTTATAGCCTCACTTATTTTAGCAAAGGAAATTGCAAGTTGTATTAATGGAAGAGCAATTCTGTGGTATGACTGATAAGTGTATGCTTTTTAAATATAGAATCAGCGGGTTATAGATTTATTTAATAAACATGTCGTTACTTAAGAAATAAAAATAATAGAGGAGGCGTTACTTTGGCAACAACTAATGAAGAATTTATAGAGTGGCTGGAAGAACAAGCTATATGGGTTAAAGATGCTGCATTAACTTATTATGAAACGGGTAAGTTTACAGAGAAAGATATAAAAAGATTTTCGACAGAGTGTATAGACGAAGTATCTGGAATAAAAAGAGAGATTGATATAACAAAATTGAATATATTAATTAGAGATGATAGGAGTGATTTCGCTATTAAATCTATTAATAATATTATGGGAGTCAATGCTCTTGCAACAGGAAAAACCTTAGAATTTGGAGAAAGTGGGATAACTGTTGTATATGGAGAGAATGGCGCGGGTAAATCAGGATATATTAGAATTCTTAAAAAATTAGCTGATGCTAAATATAAAGAAGAACTAAAGGATAATGTTTATTTTGCAAAAAAAACGAAGCAAACTTGTGAGGTTTGTGTAATTCATAATGATGTGGAAGAAACCTTGAAATGTGATTTGTCAAAGGATGGAGAACATTCGTTATTAAAGGATGTGGACATTTTTGATACAAAGATATCTAAAGCATATGTAGAATCTTCTAAAGAGGCATCTTATGAGCCATGGGTGTTCTCGATGCTATCGGCAATTGCAAAAGTAGCTTCTGAGGTAAAAGATGAGATAGAAAGAAAAAAGACGGAGGTAAAATGTATAGAGATATTTATTCCAGAAGATTTAACAGGGATAGATATATGTCAGACAGTTTTAAATGTAACAGAAAAAACGGAATTAGCAGATGAATTTTTTGAATGGGGTGCTGAACAGGAGCAAACTCTTGTTAAGAAGGAAAAAGAGTCAAACATAGATATGATTTCAGCTTCAATTGAAAGTTTAAGAAAAGAAATAGAGCAACTAAAGGCATTACATAAGTATATTGCTCAGTTTAAAGAGTTTTTTTCAAGGACAAATGTTGAAGCGATTCAGAATGCAAGAAAACAACTTGAAGTTGCAAAAGAGGAACAACAAGCAGCAAAAATCTTATTTGAAAATACTGCGGATGAATTAGATAAGAGAAGTGTGTCTAATCAAGCATGGATAAATTTGTGGAAAGCAGCGAAAAAATATTATAATAGTTTTCTAAAATCGGAGGGGATTATAGAATATACCAATGAAGATGGAAAATGTCCATTATGTGGACAGAGTTTATCTGCTGAGCATTATGTAAATAGAATGCAAAGTATTGATAAATACATAAATGGTAGTGTAAGTGAACAAGTGACGGAAAAAAAGAAAAACTTAATAGAACTCTTACAAAAGTGTCCGAGAGCATGGGCACAAGAACAGAGTGAATTATCTGTTTCCTCTGCTGGTGTAGAGAGTATAAGTGCTAAAATAAGTGAAGTGATAGAAACTATAAGAACATATAGTGCTTTAATACATTCCGAAAATGTAGAAAAAGCGGAGATAGTAGAAATAGATATTGAAGATACTTTACATTTGGTTGAGAACTGTGTAAAAGATAAAGCTAACACTAGACAAAAGCAACTTGATTTATTGGGGGATGAAGATCATAAGAGACTGATTACGGAAATAAAATCATTACGTGCTCAAAAATATATCTCTGGTATTCAAGGTGAGGTTAATAGTAGAATAGAGTATTTGAAAAAAATGTCATTGTACAATAGAGCAGAGAAATTAACTGCAACGAATAAAATTTCAAAATTAAGTACTGCATTGGCGAAAGAATTATTAACGGATGATTATGAGAAAAGATTTAATGATGAATTGAAAATGCTTACTAAAGGAACTGTAAGAGCGGTTATTAGACAACAAAAGGCTAGTAGAGGTAAAATTCCATTTAAGGTTGAATTAGAAGGTGTTGAAGATAAAACAGCTGCACCATCAGATGTATTGAGTGAAGGTGAAAATAGAGTTGTTTCGTTGGCGGCTTTTTTTGCAGAGTCATCAGGAAGAAATGCTAAAAGTCCTTTAATAGTTGATGATCCAATTTCATCTTTGGATTACAAATATGAAGCATCCGTTATTCATAGATTAGTAGAAGTTAGTAAAAATAGACAAGTTGTAGTTTTTACACATCGATTATCGATGGTAGTAGGACTATATGAAAAATGCGGCAAAATAGTTCCATTTAGAGAGGTTGAATTATTAGGTCGTGGAAAGACTAAGGGAGTGCCAATTGATTCTGTTGTTAATGGCGGGAAGTCTCTAGGAAAACTTAAAAATCTAAAAAATGATAATATTGCAAAACTTAAGGGAATGGACGAATATTTACCACAATATGATGAAGGAATTCATTATTTGTGTCAGCAGATAAGGATTCATGTGGAAAAATGTATTGAGGATACCTTATTGAATGGTGTAGTTTTAAGATACAGAAAATCAATTCAAACACAAGGTAGAATTATGTGGTTATCTAAAATTACACAAAGTGATTGCAAAATTATTGATGATATGATGACAAAGTATTCATATTATGATCATTCGATGGCGGACGAAACACCATTACAGGAGTTTTCGTTGGAGGAGATAGAACGAGATGTTGACAAGTTAATCACATGGTTGACAGACGTTAATTCGAGACAGAATGTAAAATAGTCCTTAGGTGGTATCATTGTCAATATGACCATGATAACGATTAAGAAATAAAGGAAAATTATGCGGAGTTGTAAATAATAAAAGATTCAATCATAATTCGCTCATAAAAATGAGCGAATTATGATTGAATAGCAGATGGAAGGAAGTGCATCGATGAAAACATACTTATGGATTGAGGACAGAAAAAACAAATCCGGTTATATATTTTGGCAGACGCTTCTTGGGCAGTTGTGTCCGGAAATAGTGTTGGAAAGCAAGACGAATAATAGTGAGCTGCTAAAAGCAGTGAAGGAACTGGAAGATTCAGAGAATAGATATATTGTGGTGTTTGATAATTCTTTTGATAACTTGCAGGTGGCTATGGAACAAAAAATGTTGAGAAAATATGCCAGCGATAAATCAAATGTTGTTTTAATGGATATTATCTGTTTTGAATATACATTGCTTGAATTCAAAGAGTTGATAGAATGGATTTATGCACCGGACGATGAGTTTTTAGTAAAACGTAAAAAAGCGATTACTGCCAGAGAAAAGCTGGTTAAAACAATTCAAGGCGGTGAAATTAATTATAAAGACATTCGTGAAATTATAGAATATAATGAGAATGTCGATAATTATAATGTGGAGCAATTGTCTGCCAGAATATTATTTGATTTAACGAGAAATACAGGATTCGAGGTCTCAAAAGGAAGTGTTGGCGAATGCTGGATTAAATCCTGTTGTGAATGGGAAGAAAGAATGCCGGATGACATTTGCGGTCTTGATGTGAGCAGATTACCGGTTAAAGAGAAAATGAAGCGAATTTGTAAGAGCACCAGTCTTTTGAAGCAATTTCAGAATATGGGTTTGGAGGTGGCATTATGATAACGATTTTCAAAAATAAAAAGGATATTCCACAAGATATGGAATACGTAGAATTAAATGATATTTATTTCAATCAGAATACCGCACTCAAGCTTGATGATAAAGCGGAAGAGATAATAGAGACCGTAGATGGTGCAAAGCTAATAAGCAAATTCAAGATGCGTTCAAAATTCAATGATATTGTATTAGATGTAGATAAATTATCTGCTGGCTGCAAGACCGTATTGAACGTGCTTTATAATCCGGATAAGGTGTTTTGTCTGAAGGAATGTGGAAATAATGCCTTGGAGATATTGTTTGGTTTAAATGCAGGAAATGTATATAGTGATTATGCGTTAATCCCTTTTGAGATGGATGCAGTAAACGTACAGACATCTTTGGGGAAAAAGATGATTTGTGATTATGAAGAATTGAAGGAGTGGTGGAGTTATGAAGAGTAAGCCAATTGTAATGGAGCATTTTTCCACGGTTCATACTTCGTTTGTTTTGGATTTTAAATTTACAAGCAATATTACAATACTGACGGGAGATTCCGGAACGGGGAAGACCGCATCCTTTTCTTTTATAAAAGAGTGTATGGCATTGAATCCCGATATTATGTGTTTAAACTATCTGGATTATCAGAAGGATATTGAAAGTATTATAAAAGGTGCAAGTGGAAAACTGATTGTGATTGATAATGCGGATGTGTTATTGGATGATAGTGTAAGAAAGCATATTGCACTGGATGATAGGAACCAGTATTTGATTATTGGAAGAAATCCCAAGAATCTTTTTGCTACAAAAGACAATCTGTTTGAACTTATTAGTGAGGTGAAGGGAGAGCAGACTGTATTGAGGATTAAGAGTTATTTGTAATGTGAGAGTCAACATCTTAACCATTATCATGACCACATCCTAACCAAGTTGGTCATGATGTGGTTATGATGTTACTACAAGGAAGAGTGAAAAATGGATGAATATTCAAGAATTTTAATTGAGGAATATTGTATGCAGACTGATTCTGCTAAAAGCAGACGTTTGGAGAAATTAGTTCGTAAGTCATATGATATAAACGCAGAGTATACAGACAGTGATGCTGTATTTATAGAGAAGGCAATAGAACAGGAAGAGGATGACAGCTTGCGTGAAGCATTAAAGGATTTAAACGGATTCATGTTTGGTTGGTAATAGTTGCAATTTGGTAGATAAGTGTAATGAAAGTGTGTTCAAAAAAAGATTAGGTTGACACGAAATGAGATTAAAGGTATAGTAATGCTATCGGAGGTGTTCGTATGGGAAATGTTACAGGTGCACAGGTCAAATCTGTTATAGCTTCATATGAAAATAATAATTCTGTTTTGGTAACAGCAAGAGAAACCGGCATTTCAATTGTTAAAGTGCGTAAGATTTTGATAACGGAAGGATTATGGGAAAGTGATACCAGTTTGAAAATTGGAGACTTATTAAAACGTGGAATGACGACGGAAGAAATAGCGGATACATTGTATATGTCAGTGAAAAATGTACAGGCATATATGCCCTATGAGAGAG
>JBGVNF010000104.1:0-5294 GCA_045125245.1 Lachnospiraceae bacterium | reverse complement strand
CCCTAAACGCCAGCCCATCATCGTAGACCATCAAATCAGCCCATCAAACCAAACCATCAAAAAGTCGTTAAATTTTTCTGCCAAACCATCAAGTTAAACCATCAAAAACTTTGGCAAACCATCAAAAAGTTTGATTATCCGCATCTTAATAATAGAAATTTATTATAGATTTATGGATTTTAGTTTTTGTAATATTTCGGAATTATCATCAGCTTTATCATATATTTTGTTAATAAAGTCGATTCCCACATATTTCACAAATGCAAAAGAAAAGCGAGATGTAGATTTTATTTGCAAAAGATAATTGAGTAATCGGTCTAATACAGCAGGGAAATGTTGTGTACAATAGTCTACTACAATTTCTCTATGCAATCTACATTCATGGTTATCAAAGAAATCAAATAACTTAAGTAATTCACTTACTGGCATATAAAACAGTAGCAATTTTATAATGGTAGGATTGCTCGTCTTTAAAATTATATCTTTAGTAAATTTGTTTTTGTGAACAAAAGATTGGAATTCGTATAATTCGCTAGCTGATAAACTTTTATATAACGAAATCCATTCGCCAACTATTTTCTGATTATAGTGATATTGAGCTAATCTATTTGCGTTCGCTTCTTCTGAGAGAGAAGCGATTTTTTTATATTCGCCACGCAAACTAATTATATATTCCGGCATATCCAGAATCATCATATACTCGTCAAGATCTTTTCCAAAAGCAGTATAGAAGAAACTTGCGCTTGTTCCAACTTTTCCTTGGGTAGGAATTAACATAACTTGTATTGCTCGTAAATATTTGGCATTCCATTTCTTGCTAATATAACCTCTTGCTTTGCTATCAAGAGGTATGTATCTCATCGGAAAGGAGAAAATGCTGATTTTTTCTTCGCTGTCTGCTTTTTGCGAATTGATTTCTTGTGCAAGAGCCACATTTAATTGTAATCGTTCATATAAGTCTTGTGGTGTATCTGCCGCGTAAGAATGTCCTTTTCCTGAAAATGCGTCTGCATTATATAATACATAGTTTGATAAAGTATTAATATTGTGAAGAGCACATGTGCGAATAGCCTTTACATATACTTCTTTGTCTTCAATGTGGTCGAATGCAATTCGAGCAGGTTTAATGGCTACTTGAGATAATAATGCAGCTTTTGCATCAGTTAGTAAGTAGGCATCCAAGCCTTGATTAAAGTCAATATATCGTTTTTGTGGCTTTTTTGTTTTAGGATTAATGTAAATTGCGTTTTTCCCAAAGCCTAGTTCGATCAACTCATTTATAATTTCCTCAAAATTGCAGGACTTTAGTACGTTATTGTCCATCAATAACAAATCCTTTTTAGGAGATGTAGAAGCTGCATCAATTTTTCGGATTTGGTCTTTTATGGAGATAAATGGAATATAGGTTGGTTCCAGTGTTTTAACGGCACAAAATCCACAATTCATGCCACATCCACGTGTGCTATACATGAAGTATGCATTTTCGTAGGGATAGTGGTAATAACTTGCTATATCATCTAGGATTGTATAGTCTGGTGTAATAGAATCAATTGTATCGTCACTTGGATAACCTAGTTTACCAGGAACGTTTAGTAATCCTGTTACAGGACGTATGCCGGTTGCCTTTTCGTATTCATCGGGCATCAATGTAGAAGCTATTCCGCCAACAACAATTTTATTGATTGGAACCAGTGTTTTTGCATATTCAATCATTTCGATAGAGCGTTTCCATTCGAAAGTGAATAAGGTTGTTACATATACTTTGTCCCAAGTGGTTATATCTGTAAGCCCCTCGCGAATAGGTCCTTTGGAGAAAAAGACTTTATCATGTAATACGTGTTTGTGAAAAGCAGCTATTTTCATTAGACCTAAAGGCGGATATTTGTTTTTATATGCTGGCTCAAGTAGTAATATGTTTGCCATAAAGACACTCCTTTCAGTGTTCTTTAAAGATTATATCATTAATAATTTTAAATGTCGATCCCCAGAAGAAACAAAATTTTATGGTTTATTCAGAAAAAGCGAATCTTCCTGGGTCCTAGGTCCTCCTAGTGCGCATCTCCCTGGGAGTGCGGTGTTTCTGCGCAAGTTGCCAATGCAACTATGTGCGTATCCTGTTATCCTTTATTTTGTTGTATCGGTTTTGGCGACCGGTCGGCGGACAGATTTGTGGAAAGGCTGCAAACCTTGATTTTATGGGAATTCTTTGTGCAAAGTGGTTTGAACAGAGCAGTTACAGCTAAAAACAGTAAAAATACGATTTTCAGTAGCGTTGGACATCCTACTGATAGAAATTAAATACATTTGCGAGCGATTCGCGAAGTGATAGAGAGCAATCTTTTGGATAAGGTTGCTCTTTTTCTATGTACTTTTTTTAAAATATTTTCAGGATTTTTTGCCGTTAGCTTATTTTTGACTCCATGTATATAGCAGAGGGACAGAAAAAAGTTACCGAAAAATTTGCAATCAGCTTTTTTGACTCCAAATAAATAATAGAGGAACAAAAAAGTTACTGCAGAATTTGCAATCAGCTTTTTTTGACCCTAAGTACATAGTAGAGGAAAAAATATTTGAAAAAAATCGGAATTTTTTGCAATCGTCATTTTTGAACCCTAAGTACTAAATGAAAAGAAGCCTTGCAAGAGTTGCTTTTTGAAAACGTGTGACCTGAATAGCAGAGGAAGAAAAAATATCTGACAAAGTTTCCGGATTTTTTGCAACTAGCTTTTTCGAACCCTAAGTACTAATTGAAAAGGAAAACTTGCAAGTAATCTTTTTAAGAATCGTATGACATGAGCAGGAGAGAAAGGAGGCAATCATGGATATACAAAGTGTATTAAAGCATATGTCGCAGTACTGGGAGGTTTATCAGTACGTGGCAGAAAATGGAGCAGGCTCGATGGAAGATATCAAAAGCTATTTGATTGAGCAGTGCCACAAGCCGGAGTCTACCGCCAGAGGGAATATATCGGCAATAAAGGATAGTCCCTTATTTAAGATAACGGAGGGCTATGTGATGCTGGATGATAACGCCGGTTTGAAACTGGAAGAAATCCTGGAATACATCTTTGAGTGGAGCTATAAGGATGAGCGACATACACAAATAAAGGAGTTAAAGGAA
Source organism: Lachnospiraceae bacterium (assembly GCA_045125245.1). Taxonomy (GTDB): domain Bacteria; phylum Bacillota; class Clostridia; order Lachnospirales; family Lachnospiraceae; genus SVEL01. The sequence continues at coordinate 2,173 of JBGVNF010000104.1, read as the reverse complement.
AAAATCGAGCAGGCGGAGAGAAGAGAGAATAGTCAAAAGGATACTCTGAAGGAGAAAGAAACGGAATGGAAGAAAAAGGAATTGCAGTACAAGGAGAAACTTTCCAAACAGGAGGAGCAACACAAAGGGCAGATGGAAGCGCTTAAGAAAAAGCATCAAGCGCAGGTGACAATGTTAGAAAAGCAGCTGGAGCTCCTGCAGAGTCAGAATATGGATTTGCAGTGTTCCCAGAAGACATTGCTACTTACACCCTTGGGAGTAAATCCGGAGCAGGTTGGCTTTTATCAGGATGCGATGTTCCCGATGTCAGATAGACATCCCACAGTAGATGAAACAAAACGATTGATGGATACCTATGTGGCAAAGACCTTTAACGGAGATACGAAGAAAGTACATTGTGAACTGAATCTTCACAATTGGCGTTGGCGTATAGTAGATGGATTCTTCTCCGGAAAGGTGATTGATGCTATGTGGGAAAGAATGGGACCATTTAAAACATGGGCGCATCGGTACTGGCCTCATAAGAACATGATTACTGTAGAGAAATTATTACAGATGACGGATAAAACCAGCACAGAAAAGTATGCGCTATATCTTCTTTGCAGAGACAACTTTAGTCCGGAGCAAAAGGAGCTGATTCATCTTGCGCAGGAGGCTGGCATTCATGCTGATTTTACCATTCAGCTATTAGAGGATTATCACATCAGCAAGAAGACGAAGGAGAAGTTCTGGGAGGCATTGCAGTTGGCGAAGGATGATAGTGAGTACCGGATGCGCTGGACCTTTACGCAGGAGTTATTGGAGCATAAGTGGCACATTCGACAGGACTATTGTGGTCAGATGTGTGATTACGAGCTGGTGCCAGTAGATGATTTTAACAATATGCAAAAGAAACTAAAAGAGCATATTTCGCAGTTAAAGAAATCAAAGAATTAGGAAACGGGAGGAAATAAGATAATGGCATATTCAAGAGAAAAGATAGACATGGACGCATTAGTAAAAAGATTATCTGCCGGTCATGATAGAGTACGTTACGACGAAGGGGCAGCACTCTTATCTATGGGGATTCATTCCTTTATGACGTTGGCAGAGGAAGCTGAAGCGAAGGAACGCTATAAGGGTATCGTCTTAGTGAGAATGAATAAGGTGTATCAGTATTTAGAAGACCTAAATTCATAAACGGCAATTCTGAGATCGCAACAAATAAAGGCATAACCCAAAACATAATAAAGCAACATAACATACCACGAGGCACAACCCACTTCCTATCTTCCATAATCCGCACATCCGCGATATAATGGTTAGGTAAAACGCTGTGGGTTGTTCCTTCACATAAGAAGGAGGCAACAAAATGGCAAGAACATTGACAAAAACAAGAAAAGATAGTCACGGGTATTCACTTCGCCCGGGAGAGTACCAAAGAAGTGAGGGCAGATACGAATTCAAGTACAAGGGAATGGATGGCAAGATGCATTCCATCTATGCCAAGAAGCTGACGGATTTGCGAAAGGAAGAAAATCGCATCCGTTATGAGATTGATCAGGGCTTGGATGCATCCAAGGGACAGCTTCTGACACTCAACGAGATGTATGACATGTACATGCATGCGAAAAGAGGTATCAAGGTTTCCACCAGAAGAAATTACATCTACACCTACAACAAATTCGTGCGGGATGGCTTCGGCAAGAAGCGCATCGGTAGAATTACCTTTATGGATGTGCAGAATTTCTACAATTCCATGTTAGAACAGGATAGGATGTTAGCGACAACGCTTGAGAGCATACATACTCAGATTCATCCGGCACTTCAGTATGCGGTGCGACTTCGCTATATTCCCACCAATCCATCTTCCGGAGCGATGACGGATATCAAGAAAAGTGAGGAATGGGATGGTAAGGTTCGTAAGCGTCATGCGCTGACCATGGAACAGCAGCTTGCGTTCACAGACTGCTACACCAACCACAAGGATTTGAGTGGTTGGGCAAATATCATGACCTTTTTGCTTGGAACCGGCTGTCGTATTGGCGAGGCGCTTGGTATGACGTGGCAGGATATTGATTTTGAAAACAGCCTGATTCATGTAAACAGAGCACTTCTCTACAGACCGGATGAGCAGGGAAAGTCGGTGTATACTATTTCATCTACCAAGACCAAGAACGGTGTAAGAAGTATT
>JBGVNF010000103.1:0-3593 GCA_045125245.1 Lachnospiraceae bacterium | reverse complement strand
AGGAATGATTAAGAGTGCTATAACGCCACTTTTGACAAATGAGGAAAACTGTTGTAAACTTGTGAAAACTAATTAGTGAAATCTTATGTCTTAGGGTCTCTCTTTTGTTTACTAACTGACAGTAAATTTACTCCATCTTTGGATATGGGGTATAGTAACCGTAGCAGTTGTAGGTGGTGCGATAGTCTGTGTTGCGTTAGCAAAGAAAAAGTATAATAGAATATAAGGGATAGATATTATGCAAACGGCTTTTGTATATCAAGAGACAAATGTATTCCAATTTGTTTGACACTCGAAAATTTCAGGTTTGTTAATAGTTAATACAAAAATTAGGGAACTTATTGTGAGAAGAGAACACAAAAAGTTCCCTAAAATTATATTGATATTTAGGGAACATTTGGGTATAATATGTAGTATAAAAGTTCCCTAACGAAAAGAGGTGTTTAAAATGGGTGCAAATTATTCAGAGATTCAAGAACTATTGCAGCAAAGAGCAGATATACAAGCGAGACTAAATTTAATGCCATATGACGGTAATCCGGAAATTAAAGAAGTAAGTGGCGCAAAGTATTTATATATTAGGAAAAGAGTAGCAGGGAAATTAACATCTACTTATGTTGATGTTTATTCGGATGAGTTATATCAGATACTTTTACGTAATGCAAAGGAGAGAAAAGATTTAAATAAAAATATTCGTAAAATAAATAAAGATTTGGTATCTCTTGGTTATGAGGACAAGGAACTTTCAGCAAGAGTGATGCAGAATTTAGATTTTGCAAGAGCAAATATGAAAGCGAATATTTATGACCAAGCAGTTTTAGAGGGTGTTGCTACATCATTTCCACAGACAGAAGATATTATTGAAAATGGACAGGTGCATGGTGTATCTGCAACGGATGTACAAAAGATTCTTAATCTAAAGCATGCATGGGAATTTATTCTCGATAGAGATGTAATACAAAGTGAAAGTAACTATCATATGCTGTGTCATATTGCTAAGTTGGTAAATGAGGGTTTCTTTTATGACGGAGGACGAATCAGAGGAATTCCGGTACAGATAGGCGGAACAAGCTATGTGCCTCCACTTCCAATTGAGACAGTGGTTATCGAACGAATTGATGAGATAAGAAATCAAGAAAAAGAGCCGATAGATATAGCAATCGAATTGTGTATGTATTGTATGAAAACGCAGGTTTTTAAGGACGGTAATAAGAGAGCTTCCGTGATATTTGCAAACCATTATCTGATAGCAAAGGGAAATGGTTTCTTAGTGATACCGGAGAAAGAAGTGCCAGAGTTTAAGAAATTGTTGATAGAGTATTACGAGGGAGCACCATTAGAGGTTATAGGTACATTTTTACGTAATAAATGTTGGAAAAATTTTTAATATAGTATTATAGAGAAGCTTATCACATTGTGGTAGGCTTTTTTGTTGCCATTTTCTAAGAATTATAAGTGTTAAACGGGGATTTGTCAAATATAATATATTGAAAAAAAGAATGAAATTTGATATGCTTGGAATCAATGAGATAATATGGGATTAAGAATGATAAAAATAATAAATTACGAAAGAAGGTATATAACGGAAAATTTAGAAAGGTTAGTTCGTGAGCTAGTTAAACTTTCGGATGAGACGCCATGGATAGAGTTTAAGCATAATAATTATGAACCAGAAATGATAGGTAGAGACATTAGTGCATTGGCTAATTCGGCAACATTGCATGAAAAAAGTTGTGCGTATATGATTTGGAGTGTGGATGATAAAACACATGAAATTATTGGAACAGAATATGATTTACAAAGTATTAGAAAGAGTAATCAAGAACTGGAGAATTGGTTGAGAAGCCTACTGTCGGATAACGCTGAGTTTGATTTTAAAAAAGTAGAAATCGAGAATAAAAATGTAGGAATCCTCATAATATATAATGCAGTACATGTGCCAATTAAATTTGAGGGTACTGACTATATAAGAATTGGAAGTTATACAAAAAAATTGAAAGATCATCCAACTGTCGAATCACAATTGTGGGACAAAATAAAAAATATAAGATTTGAAGAGCAGTGGGCAAAAATTGACTTAGAATTACAAGAAGCATTGAAGATGTTGGACTATGGTGTGTATTTTGATTTAACAAATACGATTATGCCGTCTAATTTAGAGGCTATTGCACATTATCTACTAGAGGAAAAAATTATTGCTAGACAAGATAATGGTTTGTATGCGATCACAAATATGGGAGCCATCCTTTTTGCAAAAAGATTTTCTGAATTTGATAAGATTTCTAGAAAAGCAATACGAGTAGTTCAGTATGAGGGAAATAATCGCTTGACGATGTTAAAAGAAAATACCGAAAATAAGGGATATGCAATCGGTTTTGAGGGATTGATGAAGTATATAGATGCATTGATTCCTACACAAGAATTGATAGTAGAGGCTTTACGCGAAAAGAAAAGTGCATATCCGATGCTTGCAATACGTGAAGCGGTTGCGAATGCACTTATACACCAGGATTTTTCCGTTAAGGGAACGGGACCGGTTGTAGAAATTTTCGAGAATAGGATAGAGATTACTAATGCTGGGATTCCGCTTATAGATGTCCGTCGAATTATCGATAATCCACCAAAGTCTCGAAATGAAAAACTTGCGGAACTTATGAGACGATTAAGAATGTGTGAAGAATTGGGAACTGGATGGGATAAAATAGCAATTTCTTGTGAAATGTTCCAACTTCCTGCGCCTAAAATTGATTTATATGAAAGCAATACAAGAGTAACGCTTTTTGCAGAGATTACATATTCAAATCTTTCTGCAGAAGATAGATTGTGGGCATGCTATATACATGCTTGTATAAAGCAAGTGCAGGGAGAACAGTTGACAAATAGTTCTTTAAGAATTCGATTTGGCTTAAAAGAATCGGCTGCTGGAAATGTTTCGCGTCTAATAAAGGATGCGGTAGATGCGAAATTAATTAAACCATTAGATCCAGAAACTGCGCCTAGATATATGAAATATATTCCTATATGGGCATAAGTTTAACTTGTCGGTAACTTGTTGGCAACTTGTTTATAAGATAAAAAATTGTTGAAGGGAAAAAGAAAACTACAATATATTGTGGTTTTTGGAAAATAAAAAATAAAACTGTATCTAGAATTAACTTGTTGGTAATTTGTTGGGCACTATTGCAAATGCATTTTGTAGTAGTGTCTTTTATTTGTTGAATTGGCAGATTCTATATTAGCAAGCCTTGTAGTAGATGAGGAATATTATTTTGTAACATCAGAAATGAATGGAAGTCCAGTTATAAGATTTAAGGATAGGGATGATTCTTATAGTGTATATAAGGAATGTATGATGGCTGCAGTATCTAATACAGAAGGCTTTTATTATTTAATAGGAAAGTTCTCCTTGCGGAGAACTCTTGAACAAAGAAAGCCCGCGGGAGCGGGCATGCGAAACAGACGGATTGTTAGAAGATATAAAAACCTTCTTCGAATTCGCCATCAAAGTCATCATCCTCAATCATGAAGTAATGCATATCGAGTAAGTCTGAATCGGTCATGTCTCTAACTAACTCGGGTGTCATACCTTCTGG
>JBGVNF010000102.1:0-15365 GCA_045125245.1 Lachnospiraceae bacterium | reverse complement strand
AAAGTAAGGAATATGAAAGGTGAGACTATGAAAAAGGTTGTAAAATTTGGTGGTAGCTCATTGGCTAGCGCAGAGCAGTTTAAGAAGGTTGGTAATATTATTAAGGCTGACGAGGATAGAAAGTATGTTGTACCATCAGCTCCAGGAAAGAGATTTTCAGCTGATACAAAGGTAACAGATATGCTTTACCAGTGTTATGGCGAGGCTGAGGCTGGCAAGGATTTCACAAATACACTTAATAAGATTAAAGATAGATATAACGAGATTATCAAGGGATTAAAGCTTGATTTATCTTTAGATGATGAATTTGTAACAATTGAAAATCAGTTCAAGGCTAAGGCTGGTTCAGATTATGCTGCTTCAAGAGGTGAGTACTTAAATGGTATTATTATGGCTAACTACTTAGGCTATGAATTTATCGATGCTGCTACAGTTATCTTCTTTAACAACAAGGGAGAATTTGATGCAGATACAACACAGGAAATTTTAAGTGCAAAGCTTGCTAATATTGAGAGAGCAGTTATTCCAGGATTCTATGGTGCTAGACCAGACGGCGTAGTTAAGACATTTTCAAGAGGTGGTTCAGATGTAACTGGTTCAATCGTTGCTAGAGCTGTATATGCTGATCTTTACGAGAACTGGACAGACGTATCTGGTTTCCTTGTAGCAGATCCAAGAATTATCGATGATCCAGCTGTTATTACAACTATCACATATAGAGAGCTTAGAGAGCTTGCATATATGGGTGCATCAGTACTTCACGAGGATGCAATCTTCCCAGTTAGAAAGGCAGGTATTCCAATTAATATTAAGAATACAAATAAGCCAGAAGATCCAGGTACATTAATCGTAGAGAGCACATGTAAGCAATCTGCATACACTATTACTGGTATCGCAGGTAAGAAGGGATTCGTTTCATTAAACATTGAAAAGGAAATGATGAACTCAGAAATCGGTTTTGGTAGAAAGGTACTTGAAGCATTTGAGAAGCATGATATCTCATTTGAGCATATGCCATCAGGAATCGATACTCTTACAGTATTTGTTCATCAGCCAGAGTTTGAAGGCAAGGAGCAGCAGGTACTTGCTGATATCCATAGACTTACACAGCCAGATCACATTGAAATCGAGTCAGACCTTGCACTTATCGCAGTAGTAGGTCGTGGTATGAAGGCTGTAAAGGGTACAGCTGCTAGAATATTTGCAGCGCTTGCACATGCAAATGTAAATGTAAAGATGATTGACCAGGGTTCAAGTGAGCTTAACATTATTATCGGTGTTCGCAATCAGGATTTCGAAGCTGCAATTAAGGCTATATATGACATTTTCGTAACAACACAGTTATAAGGATAATTAATTGAAATTGCCACTATGATGTGAAATTTTTTATTCTGTTGTTGCAGATATTGATTTTCTAAGTGTTTTGTAGATTAGTAAATGATAACGTACGCAACCGTACCATATTCGCCATCCATGGCTCAGATGGTACTCGCCCTAACCTCGTGTTAGGGCGTTGCTATTTATTGAACAAAACACAAGAAAATCTAATATCTTCCACAAGGAATAAAAAATTTACATCATAGTGGCAATTTATATTAACGTATTGTATAAAATTATAATTAATATAAGTAGTGAATATAGAAGTTGCATAAATTAAGAAATTGACCGTGCAATATATTACAAGGTCAATTTTTTAATATTACATATTTTTAAGTACGACTTCACGAATGTATTGGAAGGTGTAAGCTTCGCCCTTGCGTGATAGCATGATGAGGAGTTTGCGTAGAAGGGCATCGCTTTCTGGGTGAATTACGTAGCGGTGATGGCCGAGCTTGTAGTATTCCAGGGCTGTTGAGTCTGTGTAGTTATCTTTGTGATATATTTTGCTCGCGGCAACTCTGTCACAGAACATTTCTACAACATATTTATCAGGCATTTTCATGCCTTCCAGTCCTTTTGTTTTATCGGAAGGATAATCAATCCAGTATTCGTAGTGGTGCTTATTGCGACCTTTGTGATGTAGCCAGGCGGTTGAGCAGCCTTCGGCTTCGCGCTGGGCATTGTTCGGGCTACGGAAGCCCTGATAATATATTATGCCGGGAATTAATTCAGAGGGCATATATTTTGAGAGGTCATGAAGAAGACCCTGCTTATATAGTCCCACCTTAAAGCAGTGCTTCATAACCATAACTTTATGTGAATTTATAGTATGTAAATGTCCCTTTGCATTTTCGATAAATTGTTTAATGGTCATATAGATTAGTCTCCTATAAAATATGTATCATTATTTTTGATTTTAGCAGAATAAATAAGTGTTGTCACTCTTTTTTGTATGTGCTAGAATGATATTTAGGCTTTCGTATTTTACTTAAAGAAAAATAATAAATAGGTGGAAATTAATATGCTTAAAGGGAAAAATATTAGGGGAGCATTGAAATTTTTAGTTTTTCCAATTTTGTTTATATATTTGGAGATAATATATAAGTTAAGTGTTAAGAGTAGTTTTTCGCTTAATTTTATATATCCTTGTATAAGTGCGATTACGTTGGGTGTTATAGTTAATTTTTTGTCGTCATTTACGAAGAAGATTATAAATAGAATTATTGGATACGTATTGGTAGTTGGGGTTTGTGTTTTGTTTATCGTTCAGATAGTTTATACGAACACATTTATTGCACCATTTTCTATATCTATAGCCTTTGGCGGCGCAGAGGGTGTTGCGGCTTTAACAGAATTTAAGGACCTTACTATTACAGCGGTTCGTGATAATGCGCTGTGGATTGTATTGTGCATACTTCCCATAGTGGTAGTTGTATTTTCAGATTTAAAGCTTAATCAGTTTGGAAAACAGTATAAGTGGAGTAAGATATGGATGCTCGTTGCGATAACAGAGATTCATATGGCTGGTTTGTTGACACTTTATCTTAGCGGTAATGAAGGATATTCAGCGAAGGTGTTATATTATGACCATTTTGTAATAGATATAGGTTTTGATAAACTTGGTGTGATTACATCTATGAAGCTTGATTTTAAGAATTTCATATTTGGAGCGACGGAAAATCTTGAAGATATCGAGGATAAACAGGAAATCCCTGATTTAGGTGAAAAGCCTACAGATAAGGTGGAGGAACCTACGACAGAAAACAGTTCTACAAATGAGAGTGAGACAGGTGAAAATTCTACTACAGATGAAACCACTACAGAAAAAAAGGAAGAACCTATAGTTTATGAACCAAATATTTTAAACATTGATTTGGATTCTTTTTCGGCTAATACATCAGATAGCAATATTAAATGGTTAAATGATTATATAGAAGCTTGCGAGCCTACTAAGAAAAATGAGTATACAGGTATGTTTGAAGGATATAATCTTATTCTTCTTACAGCAGAATCATTCTCACCATGGGCGGTAAGCGAAAAGTATACACCTACATTGTATAAGCTTGTCAATTCAGGTGTTGTATTTAATAATTTTTATTTACATGGCTGGACTGCAACTACACAGGGTGAATATATTCTATGTACAGGACTTCTTGGCAATGGTAGAGGAAAAGCATCACCATTTGAGAATACTGTAGATAAATATATGGGAATGTGTATGGGTAATATCATGCGTGACCAGGGTTGTGTGACATACGCATATCATAATCATACTTATACTTATTATAATAGAGATGCGACACATCCTAATATGGGATACGATTATAAAGGAAATGGAAGTGGAGTAGATATTCCAAAGTATTGGCCAGAGTCAGATTTGCAGATGATGGAAGTTACAATGGATGAGTATATAAATGAAGAACGTTTCCATGCTTATTATATGACTGTAAGCGGACATAAGAATTATACATATGTGGATAATTATATGTCCTTTAAGAATAAGGATCTAGTGGCGGATTTAGAAGCATCAGAGGCGATGAAGGCTTATGTGGCTTGTAATATTGAATTAGATAAGGCACTTGAATATATTATTAAACGTCTTGAAGAAAAAGGAATTGCAGATAAGACAGTGATTGCCTTTGCTGCAGATCATTATCCATATGGATTGAAAGATGAATTGGTAGAAGAGATTGGCGCTGAAGCAAATAAATGGTATGGTTTACAGAAGAGTAATCTTGTAATATGGAGTGCATCCATGAAGGAAAATGTGTATGTAGATAAGGTGTGCTCAAGTGCAGACATTATACCTACATTATTAAATTTACTTGGCATACCATATGATTCAAGATTGTATTCAGGTAAGGATATTTTATCAGATTCCCCAGGACTTGTAGTGTTCAATGATATGGGCTTTATGACAGATTATTGTATTTATAATGCAAAGCTAGAAGAGGTAAAACAGACTACAGATGTAGAAGTACCAAAGGAATACATAGAGCAAATTAATTCATTAGTCAGAAATCAATGGAATGCAGCTGGAAAGATAATTCAGGTAGATTATTATAAAAAGATGCAAGAATATTTGTCAGATTAGATAAGAAAAAACGCAGTTGAAATCAACTGCGTTTTTTATAATAGATGTAAATTAACCTAAGTATACATCGCCCATGAACTTATCGTTTACTACGTAGTAAACCTTCATGTCTTCTGGCTTAACATAGAGCTTAGTAGAAGAGATTGTCTTCTTACCTGTCTGTGCTGTGTAATCAGCCTTAACCTTCTCAAGTAATTCATCATATGAGAATTCAAAACCAGAGAACTGAATGAACATCTCGTTCTTCTTTGTAGCAGCAGCCTTAGTTGTTGTCTTCTTAGCTGTAGCCTTCTTCTCTGTAGTCTTAGCAGCTGTCTTAGCAGCAGCCTTCTTAGCTGTTGTATTTTCTGTCTTAGCAGTAGCTTCAACCTTAGTCTCAACCTTAGTCTCTGTCTTTGGTGCAACTGCTGCCTTCTTTGTTGTCTTTGTAGTGTTAGCCATCTTATACCTCCTGATAGTCAAACTTTTAATAACTCCAAGGAACATAATATGACAAAAAGTTAAGTTTTTCAAGTACATTTATAAAAAAATATAAAAATAATGGAAATGGACAAGTTTTTGATAGTTTTGTTTAATGTCTAAGTAATTAACTGTCTTGACATTGATTTCATATTGATGTAAAACAGACTAGGCGAAACCAATAAATAATAAATATATATTATATCAAGAAAAGAGGATGAGTTATGGAGTACAGAATTTTACTTGATTTAGCCATTATAATAGTTTTTGCAAAAGCATTTGGTATTGTTGCAAGATATTTAAAAGCACCGCAGGTTGTTGGTCAGATTATTGCAGGATTACTTATTGGACCAAGCGTGTTAGGTCTTGTTGACCAGTCGCAGTTCTTATTGCAGATGGCAGAAATCGGTGTCTTATTATTGATGTTCTCAGCAGGTCTTGAAACTAATCTTAGAGATTTAATGAAGACAGGATTAAAGGCACTTGCTATAGCATGTGCGGGTGTATTTGTTCCATTGGTAGGTGGTACATTTTTATATATGGGAATGTATGGAGTATCTCCTATAGGTTCATTAGATTTTTACAAAGCAGTATTTATAGGTGTCATAATGACAGCTACATCAGTTAGTATTACAGTTCAGACACTTAGAGATATGGGCAAACTTAAGGGTGAAATAGGAACAACTATTCTTAGCGCAGCTATTATAGATGATGTAATCGGTATCGTAGTTCTTACATTTGTAATAGGAATGACAGATTCATCAACTAATCCTATGAAGGTTGTTGGAAATACAGTTTTATTCTTTATACTTGCAGTTGTAGTAGGAATTGTTATATATGTAGTATTTAAAAAGTATGATACAAGTCATCCACATACAAGAAGAATTCCTATTTTAGGTTTAGCACTTTGTTTTGCGATGGCATATGTTGCAGAGGTTTACTTTGGAATAGCAGATATTACAGGTGCATATGTTGCAGGTATTATCCTTTGTAGTTTAAAGGATTCAGATTACATAGCAGAGAAAATGGATATTAATTCATACATGCTATTTGGTCCTGTGTTCTTTGCAAGTATTGGTCTTAAGACAGATATTTCAGGTTTCTCAAAAGGCTTAATTGTGTTTTGTATTGGATTTGTAGTTGTAGCATTAATTACAAAGATTGTAGGTTGTGGATTGATGTCCAGAGTACTTGGTTTTAAGGGGACTAGTGCAGTTATTATCGGTGTGGGTATGATGACGAGAGGTGAGGTCGCTTTGATTGTTGCTCAAAAGGGTCTTAGCGCAAAACTTATTTCACCAGAATATTTTACAGCAGTTATTTTACTTATAATTATTTCGTCTATCGTAACACCAATTTTATTGAAATTGTTATATGCAAGAATGGATAAAAAGATAGAGAGTTAATAAAATAGCTTGAAAAAATCCTTCATATGTTACATAATAGTCTTAAATATTATTGTGACGTATGGAGGTTTTTTATGTTAAAAAATTATGTTTTTGACTTATATGGGACATTGGTAGATATAAGAACTAATGAATGGAAGCCATATTTATGGAAGAAGATGACTGAGTTTTATGGTTTATATGGTGCTAAGTATACTCCGAAGGAGATGGAAAAGGCGTATCATAAATATGCTGATGAAGAGCTAGAAGCTACATATAAAAAGATGAAGGGTAAGAATGGAATATCTTGTGTGGATGATGCAGAAATTCAGCTAGAGAAGGTGTTCCAGAGATTATTTACTGAAAAAGGAGTAGATGCAGATATAGCATTGGCTACACATGCAGGTCAGATGTTTAGAGTAATCTCTATGAAATTTGAAAAGGTATATGATGGTGTGTTTGAATTGTTAGATACTCTTAAGAAAAAGGGAAAGAAGATATATTTATTATCAAATGCTCAGTACATATTTACTGGTTATGAGATAAATGCATTGGGCCTTACACCTTATTTTGATGGAATAGTTATTTCATCTAATGAATGTTGTAAGAAGCCTTCAAAAGAGTTTTATAATGTAGTTATTGAAAGGTATGGACTTAAAAAGGAAGAAACAGTCATGGTAGGCAATGACCAGTATGCAGATATACAGGGTGCCAAGAATGCAGGGCTTACAGCATATTATGTTCATACTGAGATATCACCAGAGTATATTGAAAGTGAGTGCCCAGCAGACTTTAAGATGCTCGATGGAAATATAAAGGACATGATTAAATTGATAAAATAATAGGTTGACAAAAGTTAATCATTTATTTAATATAGTTAAATAAAATTAAATACTTAAATGTAGTGATGAAGAGGAGTAAAAATTTAGTCCCTAAAGAGAGAGTGGTTCATCGGCTGGAAGACCACTTAGGAAAACGGATTTTGAAGGTAGCTTTTGAACAGCATTTCTGAACGCAAGAAAAGCTAGTAGGTTATGACGGATTCGTCCACGTTATAGGATATGATAAGATAAAATAAAGGTGGTACCGCGTACCTTAGATACGCCCTTTCTGTATGATATGTTTTGTACAGAAAGGGCGTTTTTGTATTATTAATTTAAAAGGAGAGAAAAATTATGCAGAAGGAATTAGAAAAGAATTATAATCCAGCCGACATAGAGACTAGATTATATGACAAGTGGATGGAAAAGAAATATTTCCACGCAGAAGTAGACAGAAGTAAGAAGCCATTTACTATCGTGATGCCACCACCAAATATTACAGGTCAGCTTCACATGGGACATGCTCTTGATAATACGATGCAGGATATTCTTATTAGATATAAGAGAATGCAGGGCTATAATGCACTCTGGCAGCCAGGTACTGACCATGCAAGTATTGCTACAGAGGTAAAGGTTATCGAAAGTCTTAAGGAGCAGGGAATTGACAAGGCAGAGCTTGGTAGAGAAGGATTTCTTGAGAAGGCTTGGGAATGGAAGAAAGAGTACGGCGGAAGAATTGTTAAGCAGCTTAGAAAGCTTGGCTCTTCAGCTGATTGGGATAGAGAAAGATTTACAATGGACGATGGCTGTTCTAAGGCAGTTGAGGAAGTATTCGTTAAGATGCACGAGAAGGGACTTATTTATAAGGGTTCTAGAATCGTAAACTGGTGTCCAGTTTGTAAGACATCTATATCAGATGCAGAGGTTGAACATGAGGAGCATGCAGGACATTTTTGGCATATCAATTATCCTGTTGCTGACGAGAATGGCAATGCAGTTCCAGGAAAGTTTGTAGAGATAGCTACTACAAGACCAGAGACACTTCTTGGAGATACAGCTGTAGCAGTAAATCCAGAGGATGATAGATATAAGGACCTTATCGGAAAGAATGTTATTCTTCCACTTGTTAACAAGACTATTCCAGTTGTTGCAGATTCATATGTAGATATGGAATTTGGTACAGGTGTAGTTAAGATTACACCAGCTCATGACCCTAACGATTTCGAAGTAGGAAAGAGACATAATCTTCCAGAGATTAATGTAATGAACGATGATGCTACTATCAATGCAATGGGTGGCAAGTATGAAGGAATGGATAGATATGAGGCTAGAAAGGCAATGGTTGCTGACTTAGAAGCTTTAGGACTTCTTGTAAAGGTAGAAGACCACAGCCATAACGTAGGAACTCATGATAGATGTCATACTACTGTAGAGCCATTTATTAAGCAGCAGTGGTTTGTAAAGATGGATGAGCTTATTAAGCCAGCTGCAGATGCTGTTAAGAATGGTGATATTGAGCTTATGCCAAAGAGTATGGAGAAGACATACTTTAACTGGACAGATAATATCAGGGATTGGTGTATTTCTAGACAGCTTTGGTGGGGACATAGAATTCCAGCATATTACTGTGCTAAGTGTGGTGAGATGATAGTTGCAAGAGCTAGTGAAGCACCAGCTACTTGTCCAAAGTGTGGTCATGACCATATGGAGCAGGATCCAGATACATTAGATACATGGTTCTCATCTGCATTATGGCCATTCTCAACACTTGGTTGGCCAGAAAAGACAGAAGAGCTTGATTATTTCTATCCTACAGATGTACTTGTTACAGGATATGATATTATCTTCTTCTGGGTAATCCGTATGGCATTCTCAGGCTATGAACATATGGGTAAGAAGCCATTTAACAAGGTTCTTTTCCATGGCTTAGTTAGAGATTCACAGGGTAGAAAGATGAGTAAGTCCCTTGGAAATGGTATCGATCCACTTGAGGTTATAGATAAGTACGGTGCAGATGCTCTTAGATTTACACTTATTACAGGTAATGCACCAGGTAATGATATGAGATTCTATTGGGAGAGAGTAGAGGCTTCTAGAAACTTTGCAAATAAGGTATGGAATGCTTCAAGATTTATTATGATGAACTTCCCAGAGGATGGAATTAAGGATGTTCCAGTATCTGACCTTACAGATGCAGATAAGTGGATACTTTCTAAGTGCAATCAGCTTATAAAGGATGTAACAGAAAATCTTGATAAGTATGAGATGGGTATCGCAGCAGATAAGCTTAACTCATTTATTTGGGAAGAGTTCTGTGACTGGTATATTGAGATGGTTAAGCCAAGACTTTACAGTGAGGATAATACTACAAAGGCAGCAGCTCTCCTCACACTTAAGAAGGTACTTATCACATCCCTTAAGCTTCTTCATCCATATATGCCATTCGTAACAGAGGAAATCTTCTGTACACTTCAGAATGAGGAAGATTCTATAATGGTTTCAGAGTGGCCAGTATATAGTGAGGATTATAACTTTGCTAAGGAAGAGCAGGCTATTGAGACTATAAAGGAAGCAGTTAGAAATATTAGAAATGTTCGTGCTGAGATGAACGTACCACCTAGCAAGAAGGCTAAGGTATATGTAGTTTCAGAGGAAGAGACAGTAAGAAATATTTTTGAGGATGGTAAGGTATTCTTTGCAACACTTGGTTATGCAAGTGAAGTAGTAGTTCAAAACGACAAGAATGGAATAGCAGATGATGCAGTATCAGCAGTTATTCCACAGGCAGTTATCTATATGCCATTTGCAGAGCTTGTAGATATCGAGAAGGAAATTGAGCGTCTTACAAAGGAAAAGGAAAAGCTTACAAAGGAGCTTGCTCGTGTAAACGGAATGCTTGCAAATCCAAACTTCGTAAACAAGGCACCAGAGGCTAAGTTAAATGAAGAGAAGGAAAAGAAGGCAAAATATGAGCAGATGATGGCGCAAGTTGAGGAAAGACTCTCTCAGCTTAGCTAATAGAGTAGATTGAAAAATAGGTTACAAGGCAGTATAATGTTCTTGTAGCCTGTTTTTATGATATAGGAAAGTTCTCTGAACTTCCTATATCATAAAAACGCTCCGCTAAGGATCGCACTGCGGCGGAG
The DNA here is from genome assembly GCA_045125245.1 of Lachnospiraceae bacterium. Lineage (GTDB taxonomy): Bacteria > Bacillota > Clostridia > Lachnospirales > Lachnospiraceae > SVEL01. The sequence continues at coordinate 5,080 of JBGVNF010000102.1, read as the reverse complement.
AATCTCGCAAGCGAGATTCTTTCTTGTATGATGGAGGATAAATTATATGAAGAAAAAGAATATTATTATATCTGTGATAGGTATAGCTTTAATTATTGCAGTGGTTTTAATAGTTGTTATTGTAATTAGTGGTAATGGAAATAAAGGGAAAAAGAAGATAGCGGGTTTAACAAAAGATAATTTGCTTACTTTATCTTTAGAATCTCGAAATAAAGATAATTCTGAAGAGGATATTTTGGTAGAAATAGATTTCGTAGAGAAAATGCTCAAAACAGGAACTAGACGAGAGTTTATGAATTATGAAGATGCGATGCCAAAAGAGTTAGTTTTAACTGACGAGCAATGTGATGAATTAAAAGAATATATTGTGGATTATTCCCACAAGATTAAGGAAAAAGAGGATGAATATTGGCCTAAAACAGATGAATATCCAGAGATGTTTGTTTTGTTTGAGTATGATATAACATTTGGCGATAGTGAAAATTATAAAGAGTACAGTGCAGATGGAGCTCTCTGTTATCCAGATGGATGGAGCGAATTTATAAAAACATTGATGGAATATTAAGAAGGTATATTTTTTAGGAGATTTTGATATGAGTTTTGATAAAAGCAAGCTTAAATGGATTAGGGAACCAGAAAATTATGTGATTTCAGAATCGATGATTGAAATTATAACAGAGCCACGCACAGATTTATGGCAGCGAACATATTATCATTTTAGAAATGATAATGCACCTGTGTTGCAGATGGAAACGGATGAAAAATATTTTTCATTTACAGTTAAGACAATGTTTGAAAGTAAACATAGATTTGACCAGTGTGGTATAGTGATGTATCTTGACAGCGATAACTGGTTGAAGGCATCTATTGAATATGAGAATGAGAGCTTTCAGCATTTAGGAAGTGTTGTGACCAATAACGGATATTCTGATTGGGCAACTACAGAAATTGATGCAGATATAAAGTCTATGTGGTACAGATTTAGTCGTAGAGAAGATGATTACTGTATTGAGTGTTCAGAAGATGGTGTTACATTCAAACAGATGAGAATTTCCCATATGTGGAATGGTGGCGGAACAATTCAATTTGGTATTTATGCATGTAGTCCAGAGGAATCTTCATTTAAGGCTACTTTTACAGATATGGAAGTTACAGAGTGTAAATGGTTACCGCATAATGGACAGCAACCAGATGAGGAGTAAACTGCTATAAAGGAGAAGTATATGTTAATGAGTATAGCAATTATTTTATTATTAGGTTTATTAGTTGGCTGGTTATTTTCAAAAATAAAGCTTCCGAGCTTGCTTGGTATGATAATTGTTGGAATTATATTAAGTCCACATTGTCTAAATATGGTTGATGAATCAATTATTATGATTTCAGGTGATTTACGTCAAATTGCTTTAGTTATTATATTAACAAGAGCAGGATTATCCCTTAATCTTTCTGATTTAAAAAAAGTAGGACGACCAGCTATACTTATGTGTTTTATGCCAGCATGTGTTGAAATGATCGGAACAATAATTTTTGCACCAATATTATTAGGTGTTACTTATTTAGAGGCGGCGATAATAGGCAGTGTAATTGCAGCAGTATCACCGGCAGTAGTTGTACCAAGGATGATTAAATTAATGGAAGAGGGATATGGAAAAGAAAAAAGTATTCCTCAGTTGATATTGGCTGGAGCGTCAGTAGACGATGTATTTGTAATTGTTGTTTTTACAGCATTAACTACTTTGGCGTCAACAGGGAAAATGTCGGCATCTAGTTTTATACAGATACCAGTATCTATTATTCTTGGTGTAATGTTAGGGTGTGTTGTTGGAATCATTCTTGTATGGTTCTTCAAAAAGTGGCATATGAGAGATTCTGTAAAGGTACTTATTATTATCAGTATTTCATTTTTACTTTTAGAGGTTCAGAGTAGATTAGAAGGTGTTGTGCCTGTGTCAGGACTTCTAGCAATTATGAGTATGGGAATAATAATTAATCAAAAGTATGATGTGTTAGCTAAAAGATTATCTGTTAAGTATAATAAAATGTGGCTTGGAGCAGAAGTATTTTTGTTTGTATTAGTGGGAATTGCTATAGATATAAAATATGCTTTGAAGGCTGGAATTATAGTAATTGGATTAGTAGTACTTGCTTTGGTGTTTAGAATGATAGGTGTTGGGTTGTCTTTAGTAAAAACAGATTTGACAAAAAAGGAAAGATTGTTTTGCGCTATCGCATATACACCGAAAGCTACTGTGCAGGCAGCTATAGGAACTATACCGTTAGCAATGGGATTGGTTTGTGGCGAAATGGTATTGACAGTTGCAGTAGTAGCGATATTGATTACAGCACCATTTGGAGCGTTGTGCGTGGATAGTTTGTATAAGAAATTGTTGGAGAAGACAAAGTAGTGTGGAAAATAATTTACTAGAGGAGAAGATAATAATGAAGAAGTATTTATTAGCATTTTTAATATGGATTATGATTATACCTATAGCAATATTAAACGGAGGATTTCGTCAGTATGTGTTGGTTAAGTTAGGTGGTTTTGCGATGCCGATAAGCGGCATAATTTTAAGTGTATGTATTTTTGTTGTTGCGTATTTTACAATCCCTAAGATAAAAAATTGTGCAAAAAAGGATTATATCATATTTGGTATTATGTGGTTTATTTTAACAAATCTTTTTGATTTGAGTGCATACATACAAGAAGGCGGTGGAATTATTGACTTGATTAAGTCTTATAATATTTTAACAGGAAATACATGGTTACTTGTGGTGTTGTCAGCGTTATTGTCGCCGGTGATAGTTGTGAAGGTAAGACGAAACAGATGAGTATGATAATTTGTTATATATAGTGAGTTAATATAGGTAATTTTTGATATGGTATTTCGGAGGATTAACCTAAATGAGATTAAAAAATATATTAATTGTCGTAAAAGATATTGAAAAATCAAAGAAATTTTATCATGATTTATTTGGTTTGAATACAGTACTTGATAATGATGGAAATATGATTTTAACAGAAGGTCTTGTACTGCAAGAAGAGAATATTTGGAAAGAATCTTTGGGGAGGGATGTTGTTTTTCAAAACAATGCTTGTGAATTATATTTTGAAGAAAAGAATATAGAAGAATTTGTTGAGAAATTGGAGAACTTGTATCCTGAGATAGAATATGTTAATAAGCTTATGGAGCATAGTTGGGGGAAAAAGGTTGTCCGTTTTTATGATTTAGATGGGAATTTAATTGAGATAGGAACAACGATGTAAGGAGAAAACAGGAAATATTCAAAATGGAGAATAATATAGTCTTTATTATTGGTCTTTTTTAGTTGAAATAAATATAGAATTATGATAATATAACCGTACACGGTTATAAAAGAGGTGGAATAATGCTTAGTGATATTTTGATAGAATATAAGATATCTTTGTATGAGTTATCAAAAGGGACGAAGGTGCCGTATTCAACATTGTCGAATATTAAGTTAGAAAAAACAGATACCAGAAAGATAACAGCTGATACATTGTATAGATTATCAAGATATTTGAATATATCAATGGAAGAATTATATTTAAAACTAAATGATTGTAAAAAAAAGAATTTAAAAGAATAATGATATGTTGACTTTTTATATTATTATGTTAATATGATGGTAGAGATGACCGCTGACCAATATGCGGTATATAAGTGGTTGGGTAGTCAGATGACCGCTGACCAATATGCGGTATATAAGTGGTTGGGTAGGTAAAAACTCTCCATCGAAAGATGGGGAGTTTTTTGCTATATATGGGAAATATATACATAATATGGAGGATAATAAATGGTAGAAGGTGGCTTCTATATTATAAAAGATGATTTTTTTGAATTAGTTGATGAACCATTTTTAAGAGCTAATAAGCAGGGGAAGAGACCGCATTATTATTGTTTTAGGGATGCCAAAGCACAGGTATATTGGATGATTCCATTAAGCAGTAAGGTGGATAAATATATGCATATAATAGAAAAAAGGAAGAAAGAGCATAAATCATGTGATACGATACATATAATTAAAACTGATAATGATAAATGGAATGCGCTTTTAATTGCAGATATGTTTCCAGTTACAGAGCAATATATAGAAAGAGAATATGCCATAGCGGGTAATCATTTGAAGGTAACAAGTGAAAATGAAATGAGGGAAATTTCCCGTAAGGCAAAGAAAATATTAGGAATGTTAAAGCGAGGAGTAAAGTTTTCACCAACCCAGTGTGATATTGTAAAAATTCAAAATAGATTATAGATAATCCTAATACAATTTGACGAAATTCAAACAAATGCAAGAAAAATTTAAAAAATATAAGAAAAGGTAGAAAAATGTCGATATATATAGTACTATAAAGATAGGAAAGATTCGTATATCGTGAGGTGAGGCATATGGATGAGCAGATTACAAAACATATTGCCGTGGTTGTAAGTGAAGATGAGATGAGTGCTGACCTTTTCTTAGGTATGGTTGATGACCCGGATGTATATAATGTTGACGATATAATTGAATATTTAAAGGATGTTGAACATATAGTTGCAGGTGTTAAGCCATCGGTTATTATGGAGATGATTAATCAAAGGACATATGGCAAGATGGTTACAGTAGCTACCGGTGCCCCAGGAGTAGATGGAAGAGATGGATTTTATAATTTCCAGTTTGATACTAGTCCAAGTAAGAAACCAAAGGTTCTTCCTGATGGAACAGTAGACTATCATAATCTTAGCTTAGTTCAAAGTGTGGAGATTGGCGATTTATTGGCCATATATGTTCCTAAGTGTGAGGGAAGAGATGGATATACTGTTAAGGGGAAAGTTTTACCTGCAAAGAGATGTAAGGATATTCCACCCCTAAGAGGAAAGGGATTTACTATTTCTTCAGACGGAAAGAAATATTATGCTGCCGTAGATGGCAAGGTTGAATTATCTATGGGTCAGCTTAATGTTTTGCAGTTCCATACTATAAATGGTGATGTAGATTTATCAGTAGGAAATATTGATTTTAAGGGTGATTTGGAAATATTAGGAAGCATTAAAGAAGGGTTTACAGTCAAAGCTACAGG
>JBGVNF010000101.1:0-1936 GCA_045125245.1 Lachnospiraceae bacterium | reverse complement strand
GAAACTATTCAGCAGTATGTTAGTGGAAAAAGTATATATATTCCATGCAAGGAGAAAAAAATCTGGGGAAGCCAGACTAAAACAAAGCAGTATTATAAAATGCGAAACCAAGAAATATGCATAAAGCATAAAAATGGAGTTCGATAAAAACACTTGCAACCACATATTTCCTAACTGAAAAGAGTATACAAAGAATCATAAGAACAACTTCCGAGATGGATGCTTTTGTTCAATGAGTTTGAATTCGATAAAAGTATATCATTATTATCTATATATAGATACCTTTGTTGTTAATAGTGATGTTCAAGGAAATGGTATTGGTAAAATGCTGATAGAAAAACTTAAAGAAAATATGTTTCGAAATCGAATATTTAGTTTGAAATTAATGACAAAGAGTGATATTAAAGCATACAAAATATATAGACATTTAGGTTTTGATGAACCAGAAGGATATGTTCATATGCAGTGCTATTAATCCCTTGTGATTTTATTGAAAATAAATGTAGATAAAAGTTGATAGGTTTTAAGGAGGATTTTACTATGGATGAAGGTTTCTTTGGTGGATTATTCGATTTGAATGGTGATGGTGAGTTAGATGCAGGAGAGAGAACATTAGATTTTATGGCGTTCAATGACCTTATGATAGGGGCAGAAAAAGCAGAGAGACCTGAGTATGTACAAAAGTTAGAAGATGCTGGATTGGATTATGATGAACTATGGCATATGTCTGATTGGGAAAGAAGAGAAGCATTAGAGGATGCAGGAATGGATCCAGATGATTTTGATATGTAGGGGATAACTATTATTTGGAGGTGGAGATGAAAAAACTTATATATTGGATAAAGAGAATATTACATAAAAAGTGGAAGGAATGCCGTAGCTTTTGTGGAGTATGTAAGTACTATAGCGACTGCAGGGGTGAAGAAGATAATAAAATGAAAATGGATATTAAGAAGAGAGACGACTATTATGAATAATAAAAAAGAGGTATTTTATTTTGAAAGAGGAGCTTTTTTTGGTGGTTCATTAACGTATAGGATAGAAGTTAGTAATAATAAATATATATTAATTGGGTATGCACATAATGGATTTTGTTGGATGGATAATATTGAATTTGAAATTCCAGAAAAAGAGTTGGATAAGTTAGTACAATTATTAGAGCCTGTACTGAAATGGAAGGAAAAGTATCAGATAGAGAATGATGTTTTAGATGGATACGGATGGAGTATACGTTGTAAATATAAGGATACGTTGATAAAAACAAATGGTTATGAAAAATATCCAAGTGATTATAGAAAGATAATTCAGAGTTTGCAAGGATTTATTGAGGAAGTTGGAAAAAAATATAATGCTAAATACCAGATTGAAGGATTTGAAAAAAGGATGAAATTGTAGTTGTTATATAGTAATTAGTATATAGAAAGCAGCTCAGTTGCGTTTGGATTAAGTTTATTAGGAAATAAGAAGATATCTATGATGATGGATTAGTAGGATATTAAACTTTATATAGTATATATATATCGTAGTAACTAATAAGTGACAATTGCAGTTAGGTATAAAATGAAAGGAGATTGATAATATTGTCAAAGTATAGAGTTTAATTAAAGGAGATTTAGAGGATGAAGTGTTTAATTCAGAAGAAGAGGCAGAAGAGTATACCTTGTATATAATGATTATTTTTTCGGCACCAAAAGTGATTTGCTGCCGAAAAAATATTGACTTTTGTACCAAGTGGGATTAGACTATGTTTATATTATCGGCACTAAAATGCAAATGGTGCCGAAAAAATAATTTGTGGAGGTGGTTTCACAATGTTAGAGAAACGTTATTATGATGGATTGTTGGATGTGACAAGATTTACGAGAAAAGAACTATTAGAGTCATTTCGAATGGCTGGCTATATGTTGAGTGAGGCATCTTTTTACAAAAAGGTAGA
>JBGVNF010000100.1:0-1532 GCA_045125245.1 Lachnospiraceae bacterium | reverse complement strand
ACTTAGTTGCACCCGCAAATGCGTTCGAAAATGGCATGAGGTTCTTTTGCGGTTTCTAGGAATGTAATGTTGTGATTTGGTGTGAGAGCACAAGAAAATATGAAATAGAACAACATATAATGACTATCATTACCAAATATTCCTTGGAAATTGTCCCTAAAACCTGTTGTTTAGCACTGTTTTGGCACTTTTTAGCACTTTTTAGCACATGTCCAACAAAAAGCCCTTGACAAATGTTATAATGTATGTAAAGACATATGCCCGTGACTCGCGTATGTGTCTTTACACATTTTAGTGAAATAAAACATTTCAGAATGGAGGTACATTATGATGAAAATTAAAAAAGTTGTTTCGTTAACCCTAGCATTTACCATTGTGATGAGTTCTGTAAGTACAGTGGCATATGCAGATGAAAGCACTAGAGAAAGTGGTAATGCCAGTAGTGAGAAGATGGTTGCCTACGCCGGTGATTTAATGACGGAAGAAGAGGCTAAAGAGCTGGCAGCTTCCATGGAACTTGCTGAATCAAATGACTTTTTCAGTGTGGATGAAGAGTTAGAGAGAGCTATAACATTTACCTCAGATAGTGAAGTAGAGGCATACATTAAAGATAAGGCTCTTTTAACTACTGCGCCTGATGTTATAGAAGATATAGAAGTTGCTGAAAACAGATATGTTTCACGAAATAAAGATATAGAGACTAATGAGTATACCCTAGGCTTTAAGAATGCTGATGGAAGTAATACAATGAGAGTCTTTGCCTTTCCTGTAAAATATACGGATTTGGATGGTAAGGAAAAGGATATAACTCTTGACATAAAGGATAATGAGGACGGAAGCTTTGTTACAGAGAATAATTCTGTAATAACAACTTTCCCAGAAAAAGAAGAAGATGGAATCTCACTGGAGTATGAGGATATAGATATTACTCTTGTACCGGTTGAGTCTTACTTTGTGACTCCTCTTTTGGAAGAAAAATTAGAAAATGAAAGAATAGAAAATGTAGAGGGCGAGATTATAGATAGAAGAAAAGAGGGATATTTTGCAGAAGATTCATGGACTAAGACTGCTAAGTCTTCACTATTACAAAAGGAAATCGAATCAGAACAGATAGAACTTGAGAAAATGAATGAAGGTGCAACCCTCTCAGAAGATGGAAAAACAGTTTGCTACCAGTGGCAGGATAAAACATCACTTGAGTATTCCCTTACATACACTGGATTTAAAGAAGATATCGTAGTAGAAGAATATACAGGTCAGACAGAGTATAACTTTTTGTTGCATACTAACGGACTAAAACTAGAGAATATAGAAGGTTCTTACTTTTTAACTGATGATAAGGGTAGTATTAAGGCTACTATTGGTGATATAATCATATTTACAGCAGATGAACGTAATAATACATTGGGTGAGATGGAATGTGAAGCCATCAAAGAGAATGAAATATATAAGATGATTATTAAGGTAGACGCAGACTATCTTAAGGATGAGAAAACTGTATACCCAATAAGAATAGACCCAAGTATTGAAGT
>JBGVNF010000099.1:0-1765 GCA_045125245.1 Lachnospiraceae bacterium | reverse complement strand
GCTCTGTTAAATCTGAAACTTCTTCTTCTGTATGTGCTACAATCTCTTCAAAATGGATTAACATAATTTGTAATGCTTTAATTGCTTTTTGTAAGTATAAAACAATTAAATCGCCTGCTAGTCTGATTCTTTCCACACTATTCACCTCCTTTCAAGTGTGACATTAATTAGTATCTCTCAATCAAATTATCACGTTTTAAATGACTATGTTGCATGATATACATTAATGCCTGCCCCTTGTCTTTGAACGTCTTATAACGCATTTTAAGTCCGTTTAAATCGACTATAACATATCTATCTGCACTTCTACTAGCATTTAATAAGTTTTCATAATCAATGTTTATTTCTTCTTTATCTAATCCAAACATATCACAACTCTTAATGAATAAACTAGCAACTTCTAAATTCAAATCCTCTGGTTGACTATCCCATCTTGTTTCAATTAAATCATAGACTTTATCAAACCAATCCAATAATTCTACAATACGTGGTAATACTGTTAAACATACTGCTACTGCTATTCCATCTGACCTATCTGCTTGTGAGTATGTAGCCTCAAACATTTCAAGTGAATAAGCAAGTTCAAACATACGTTCGACATACTCTTTATATTCATCTTCGCTTAATCCTAAAACTAAAGCAATCGTAAATCTGTTTTTATTAATGCCTTTGTATCCCATTAATGCCTTCATGTATTGTTGACCTAATCTATCGTGAACACGTTCTGCTCCCAATTCATCAATAATATGTAATGCCTCTTGAAACACGTTCAATCCATCACGTTTCTTCTTCAATTCATGTTTTTCGGGTTCTCTTGACCTAAAGGATATTACGCTCATAATTATCAGCTCTTTCTTCATATACTATGGATAAGTCTGAAACCACTTTACGTATAAACACTTTTATAACATACTGTTTTTTAATTAATTTCTCTACTTGTTTTTTTGCGTCATATAATTGTGTACACTCTGTTGCCTTACAAATTACATTATCGCTATACTGTATCCAAACTTCAAACCTCACATCTGTTTCCTGTTCTCTAAATTTCTCTTCAATTAAACTCATTCAATCATACTCCTTTAAATTGTAACTTCTGTAATGTAAAATGTATTTCCGTAAATACTAAATCTTTCAAAATCTTCTGCTGTTTTTTCTCCCTCTTGTGTACATCTAAACGCTTCATATCCCAACATAACGTAAAAACTTCTGTCGTTTATTGTGATATATGGTGTACCTAAAACCTTTCTTGCATCAACCAATAAAACTGCCAACTCTTTGTCTATCATACCAATCAATCCTCCTGTATTATTTTGCGTCAATGACGCAGATAAAGAGTCTTATGACTCTTAAACAAAAGCAAATAGACTAAGTGAAATAACAACTATTGCATTAAGTATATCCTTTATTATTGCTAATCTATGTAGTTGTTTTTTGTCTAATCGTGTGTACACTCTCTTATCATCACTAATAAGTACAAAAGTTAAATCTGCAAATACTGCTATGAAAAAGACTACTCCTAAAAACATTCTCATTAAATCAATCCTTTCATTACTGAAATAACGTCTAATTCTACATTATATATTTCCTCATGTAATGTACTATGTTTGTCGTTAGTGTGATTTGTGAAAGCAGTAATAATTACACCTGTTAAAACATCTACTACTGCACATATATCCCATGTTTGGTTCGGTCTTTGCCATCTAAATAGTACTCTCGGTGAGTTATTAACTATATGAAATTCAATCGGTTTTCCATACTTTACTGC
>JBGVNF010000098.1:0-5547 GCA_045125245.1 Lachnospiraceae bacterium | reverse complement strand
AAGTCTGCCCATATGGGCTATTTGTGTTGCAAAAAAGTAGGAATTGATGTAGAGTAAGAAAAGATGTTTGAACTTAATATTTTATCCAAAGGTCTTAGGTGGAATCTGTCTTATTATTTCCGAAGGTAAATTTACGCAATCTTTACTTATTAACAAATCTTGAAATGCAAGAAGAGATAAGGTATTATATAGTTAGAAATGATATTGATGAGAAAATGTTTGATGCATATATTATATTTGATAAAGGATTAATTTTATGGATGTTGCAGTAAAAAAAGATTATCAGAAAGCCTTGGAAGAACAGAAATTAGAAGTTCGTAATCTTGTGATAGCAGGACTGGAGCAGATAAAAGAAGGAAAGACAAAGGATTTTTATTCTGTATGTGATAGATTGGAGAAGAAATACAGGGATGAATCAATATAGAATAGAAATTACTGATTTGGCAGAAGAAGATTTGGAAAATGCAGCTGATTATATTTTTTTGTATTGAAAAATTCTATTGCTGCTGAAAATACTGTAAAGGGTATCGAAAACAGATAAATTCTTTGGTAAATTTTCCAGAACGAAATGAACTTGATGAAGATAAATTACTTGCAGAAATAGGTGTTAGAAGTGATTATTATAGGAATTATAAGATTTACTATATTATATCAGATGACACTATATATATAATTCGAATACTTCATATGCTAGTGGATAGTCGTGAGTGGTTATATCGTACATTTGGATTGAAAGATGATAAATAAAATAAACGCACTTTTGAAGTGCGTTTATTTATGTTCGTCACTGATTTCTATAGGTTGTTTAATCAATGTTCAAGATGTCTTCAAGATCTTTATAATATGGAATCAGATAATCAAATTTACCACTATGCAGATACTTCCAATATTCATCTTTAGTAGTTTCCCTACCATCTATAATAACTTTGCCATGATCCCATATTGAAGCATGTGTTACTTTAAAAGAATCCTTATCAAAACTCATAGTAGAAAATGTGCCATATTCAGCTCCCGCCGAGCCATCAAACATACCTGAGTAGTATATAGCTTCTATACCTCTGTCAAAATACATAAATCCATATACTTTATTATCTTCATAATGAAGTATCAACTTGCTATTTCCTAAAAGATGCAATACAATTTCATTATATCCATCCTCATCTAAATCAAACACTCTATAACTATCTATAGCCACTACTTCATCATCAAACTGATTCACCCAGTAATTAAATTTGGATAAAAGCATTGGTCTCTCTGATAGCTTTTTACTAGTATGATTATGATTTTCTTCAAATACCAATTCTGTTTCCACAAATGTAAACTCAGCTTTGCTTAGTAGAACATCTTTGAGCAATTGAGGAGTTTTGCCATTCGGTTTAAAAGTAGATTTATCTATTACCTCAGGTATTAACGGTTCTACCTTTTCGGTAGTTTCTTCAGTTGCTTGTTCTTCTGTATTTTTTTCGGTTGTTGTGGATAGTACTATATATGGATACATTTCTCTAACGTTGCGCCAGAATAGAACAACTATTTTAGCAGTATAGTCTGAATTAATGACATAAGCATAGCTTGAAGTAGGCATAACTATTGGGAAGATTGTAACATGCTCTTGTGCATTAGTAGGATAATAATATGCAACAATACTGCTCATTTCATCAAGTGTAGCAGGTGTTTCTTGTAATTGTAGCTGTTCGTATAGAGTTGGTCCAATATCACTATTAGCTAATAGACCACAAGAGTATGAGTCTTCAGCCATCTGCCAAATATATACACTTAATCCTTTTGTTGTATCAAGTCCGAAGTATGTTGGAAACTTAGCTTTAAGTTTATTTATATCTTTTGAAGCATCCTCAGCAGAAGAGGAGTTGGAATTATTATTTTCTTTAGTTTCTTCTTCAGTTTCTTCCTCGGTTTCATTTTCGGTTATAGTCTTTTTATTATCGGTATTTTTCTGTTTGCTTACTGGATTAGTGAGGAAACAAATTGCAACGATTACACTTGCAATAATTGCTACTAGTATTATCCAAAAAGTTGGTTTCTTATAGTTTAGTACAGTTTTTATTCTGTTTTTTACATTTACTTCTCCAAATGCAATAGGACAAGCAGTAATCATACGACGATTCACACTGCAGGTTAGTAATGCTTGGGAATAATCTGCACGTTGTGCTATGGTCATTTCTTTAATTGCTTTCTCATCACAGGCAAGTTCAATATCGCGACAGAGTAGTATATAGCCAAGCCAAACTAAAGGATTGAACCAATGGAGTGTAAGAAGTAGAAAACCAATTGGTTTCCAAAGGTAATCCTTGCGTTTTATATGGGCTTGCTCATGGGCGATAATTGGAGTTATATTTTGCTCACTTACATTAAATGGTAGATATATCTTAGGCTGAATTATACCTAAGACAAATGGTGAGACAACGGCTTCGCTTTGGTAAATATTATTGCGAAGTAAAACTGCTGTATTGATTTTCTTTTTTATGCGAATATAACTTATTATGCTATATGTAAGCATTAATGCAACGCCTATAATCCAAAGTTTCGAAAAGATGGATGTGAACAATTGTAAATAGTTAATACTTTCATCCTTAGCACTGGTCGCTGTTGCTTCTTGGATAACTGGCGTGTGGGAATTGTTTATCTGTGGATGAGTTTCATCTACAGTAGGTGTTCCTAAGTTGTTTTGCAAAGGGTCGGTTATATCTTGTGAAGTACCGATTGTAGTTTGTGAAGTGTTGGTTATATCTTGTGTTGTATTGGTAGTATTTTGTAACGTATCAATTAGAGCCGGAGGTAATATATCAACACTTGGCATAAGACTCATTGCACTTTCAATGGTAAATGGGCATATTAGTCTAACTGCAACGATTCCCCAAAGTAGAACATTAATCCATTTTGGGGCCTCTTTAAGTAAAAGTCTTAAAACTAAAACTATAAGAATAATCCAGCTTGCAGATATACTCATATTTAATATTTTTAAGAAGAATTCGTTCATAGCTATTATCCTTTCCGATAGTTATCTATCATTTGCTGAAGTGCGTTAATATCTTCATCGGAGATTTTTTGATGTTTTGTAAATGCTGCTATAAATGCAGGCAATGAACCTTCAAATGTTTTTTCTACCATTTCATTAAGTTCTGTGGCTTGTACTTCTTCTTTGGTTACAAGTGAAGTAACTATGGTGTTTTCATTTTTTAAGATACCACGCTCTGATAAACGCTTGATAACGGTGTATGTAGTCGTAGGTTTCCAACCTAACTGTTCCTTGCATAGTTCTACGAGTTGGCTCGATTTTATAGGTTCGTTTTCCCATAAAATCAAGCAAAAGCGATATTCGCTTTCAAATACTTTAGGTGTATCCATAATGATTTCTCCTTCCTCTAATCTGTTAGAGTATAATTTTACTCTAATGCATTAGAATGGATTTGTCAATATGGTAAATGTAATTTTGTTGTTGAATATTGAAATGTATATAAGGTGTTACAAGTAATAATACTATCATTAACAAAATTATAATATAAAAATCAAATAGTGTTTAGAACAAATGAAGATTTATGATTTTTGAAATACTAGTAATAACCTCATCATATTTAAGCGGAGCAAAAAGTAATCCACTTGTAATTTCTTCATAGTCATTTTTATATGCGTCCATATCTACAATTTCCTGTAGTACTTGATTGATCTCCACGCCGTCTTTTGCGGAAGGGCATACAGCAAGCTCGGAACGGAGCGAGCGTACGCTGGCAATCAAGGAGCCAAAATCTTCTGGAATTTCAATATTAGTATAGATTTTATGGATATCATACAAGTGTCGGGAGTGCTTTTCTGTTTTACCATCAAGGTAATAATCGCAGATGGCAAAAACTTTATCGACGAGAGTTCGTTCCATTGTCTGTGTAGTAATAGGAAATGGCATAAGGTCATATTGCTCGGTGATATCTAGTCTATCAATCTTTTTAAGGAAACGATATAGATAATTGTCTACCATTCTTGTAACAGTTGGAAATGGAAGAAGTGCTACATAGGTTTCCAATACTAATTCCTGTTTCAAGAAAGGTGAATTATTATATATAGACGGATAAGATGCACGATAGCAGTTGTAATTTCTGCGGCTTCTGGTATCCTCTAAATTGTTGATAGTAAATTCTAGCGATTCCAAGGTGGAAACAACTGCTTTTTTCAGTTGCTTCTTTCGAACGTCACCTGGCACACCGGATTCTGCGGTGTAGGATAAGTCAATGTCTTCGGAAAAGCGGTCTAATAGTTGGTAACACTTTGTAAGAGATGTTCCGCCTTTAAAGACCATATCTTTTAGGTTTGTAGATAGCTCTTTTAATGTGAGAGTAACAAAATAGTCTTTTTCAATAACATTTGCAGGAATGTGTAGTTCATTAGATGCACCGATAATCAATTCCTCAAATGCCTCTTTGTCATGATACAAATGCATAAATCATCCCCCATTCAATTAGTTTTTTTGCAGTAGCTCCGGTAAGTGCAGGAGATACTTCGTAAAGTTGTTTTCTTGTTAAGCTGCATTTCAACAGATATGCTTGCAAGCGTTCTATCAATTCAGATTTTGCAAGCTCAGAATATTTCTCTGCCTGTGATACAGTATCCAGAAATTGCAGGATAGTAGCGTTTTCATCGGTAATGTATAGTGATGGACGCTTAATGCGAACGGTCTGTCCACCTATGGTTATAGTTCTTCCTTTTGTGGCTTCTTTATTTGTCACGATTTCGATAACGGCAGGAATCTGTGTGGTTAATCCTAATTGATTTGCAAAGGATGCACCTGTGATATAGCCATAGATTTCAGAATTGTTTCTTACATATTTACGCATAATAACAGTAAGAGGGTCTAGGTAGGATGTGCCCAATAACTTCGATGGTTTAGGAATATAGTATATGCCTGTATCAAATCTCTGTAAGAATCCGCTTGTTGCAAGGCGTTTGATTGCCTGTCTGACAGCATTCTCACTCATATACGGAATATTTAGCTCATTTACGAAAATTGGTTCGTTATACCCAAAGGTTTCTAATAAATATTGGTCAAACACTTCTGACACCTCCTTTAATGATAATGTACCATAATTATACATAGTTAGTCAATAAATATGTCGATATTATATCCGAAGGATAAAAAATTATTTATGGTATTGAAAACCCGCACTTTATAAAAGTGCGGGTTTGTCTATTTATCTATTTATCATCATCAAGTTTAAGCACACTCATAAATGCCTGCTGTGGTATCTCTACGTTACCAACCTGACGCATACGTTTCTTACCTTCCTTCTGTTTTTCAAGGAGTTTCTTCTTTCTGGAAATATCGCCACCATAACATTTTGCAAGAACATCTTTTCTTACAGCCTTTACAGTTTCTCTGGCAATTACTTTGCTGCCAATCGCTGCCTGAATAGGTATTTCAAACAAATGACGAGGTATCTCGTCTTTTAATTTCTCGCACATCTTTCTTCCTCTTTCATATGCTGTAGATGAGTGTACAATATACGAAAGGGCATCAACCTCTTCTTTATTAATAAGAATATC
>JBGVNF010000097.1:0-4413 GCA_045125245.1 Lachnospiraceae bacterium | reverse complement strand
AGGGGCTTCGCCGCATTTTTTTGATGATTTGTCAAGTGTTTTTTTTGCTTTTTTGCTGTGAAAAATGTAAAAAAAGAACAGACATGATAACGTTCATATCTGTTCTTAACGACATATTCTCTTATCTTAATGACATTGGGCACAAGCATGGAAGGGGAAATCCTGAGCTTTCAAGCTTTTTGGGAGAGAAATGTGTAGGAGTGGACGTTAATAGTATGAAGCCACTTGACAATCTTTGCCATCCGGTATCGGTTATTAAGGAAGCTGAAATGCTTGCAGCAGAAGCTTTTGGTGCAGTTAATGCATTTCTTATGGTGGGCGGAACTACCAGTGCAGTACAGAGTATGGTGCTTACTGCTTGTAAAAGGGGAGACAAAATAATTCTTCCAAGAAATGTACATAGAAGTGTGATTAATGCATTGGTTTTAAATGGAGCAATTCCTGTATATGTTAATCCTGAGGTGGATAAAAAGCTTGGTATTGCATTGGGAATGAAGCGAGAGCAGGTAGCTAATGCTATCAAAGAAAATCCTGATGCTGTGGCGGTCCTTGTAAATAATCCTACATATTATGGAATATGCTCTGACCTTAAAGCGATAGTAGAGATGGCTCATGAGGCGGGAATGCTTTGTTTGGCTGATGAAGCTCATGGAACTCATTTTTATTTTGGGGATAATCTTCCGATTTCGGCTATGGCAGCAGGAGCTGATATGGCGGCAGTATCTATGCATAAGAGTGGTGGAAGTCTTACACAGTCAAGCTTTCTTCTTGCAGGAAAAAATGTAAATGCAGGTTATGTAAGGCAGATTATCAATCTTACTCAGACAACTTCAGGAAGCTATCTTCTGATGTCTAGTCTAGACATTTCCAGAAGAAATCTGGCACTTCGAGGCAAGGAGATATTTAAAGTGGTTAGTGAGCTAGCTACTTATGCCAGAGATGAGATAAATGCCATAGGTGATTATTATGCTTTTGGAAAAGAGCTTATAGATGGGGATGCAGTTTTTGATTTTGACCCTACAAAGCTTAGTGTACATACCCTTGATATTGGCCTTGCAGGCATCGAGGTTTATGATATTTTGCGCGATGAATATGATATTCAGATAGAATTTGGTGATTTGGGAAATATACTTGCATATTTGTCAATTGGCGACAGAATGCAGGAGGTGGAGCGACTTGTCAGTGCTCTCGCTGAGATTAAGCGTAGATTTAAATCTGACCCGTCTGGATTGCTTACTCAGGAGTACATAGATCCTATCGTAGTGGCGAGTCCGCAGGAGGCATTTTATGCGCCTAAAAAGAGTCTACCTATAATGGAAACAGAGGGACATATCTGTAGTGAGTTTGTAATGTGTTATCCGCCGGGAATTCCTATTTTGGCACCAGGAGAACGTATTACAAAGGATATTTTAAAATATATTTCTTATGCTCATGAAAAGGGTTGTCAGATGACAGGTCCAGAGGATCCAAAGATTGAGTATTTGAATGTATTGGATTTATAGGAATTGATTACATAGATTATTTAAGGGTTATAGACGTATGGAGGAAGAATATGGAACTTTGGTTTAGTGAACATCATACACCTGATGTAAAGCTTAGTTTGAGGGTAAATAAGCAGCTTTACTCTAATACAAGTGATTATCAGAGAATCGATGTTTTTGATACAGTGGAGTTTGGCAGGGTATTGTCTTTGGACGGCAATATTATGCTTACGGAGAGAGATGAATTTATATATGATGAGATGATTGTACATGTGCCCATGGCAGTTCATCCAAACATTAAGAAGGTGCTAGTGATTGGTGCAGGAGATGGCGGTGTCGTTCATGAGCTTACAAGGTATGATTCTATAAAAAGAATAGATTTGGTTGAGATGGACGAGGAGGTTATAAAGGTTTGTCGCCAGTATCTTCCTGAAAATGCCAGCCGACTTGACGATAGAAGAGTAAATATTTATTTTGAAAATGGACTTAAATTTATAAGAAAATGTGAGGAAGAATACGACTTAATTATAGTAGATTCCAATGATCCATTCGGTCCAGCGGAAGGGCTTTTTACAAAGGAATTTTATGGAAATTGCTATAAGGCATTAAGGAGTGATGGAATACTTGTTAATCAGCAGGGAAGTCCTTTTTATAAGGAGGATGCCAATGCTATGAAGAGAAGCCACGGTCGTATAGCTAGTACATTTCCCATTTCGAGAGTGTATCAGGCACATATTCCTACATATGCGGCAGGTTATTGGCTATTTGGCTTTGCCAGTAAAAAGTATCATCCAATAGATGATTTGAATGGTGACAGATGGAATAGTTTAAATCTTAGAACTAAGTACTATACTACAAGATTGCATAAGGGGGCTTTTTATTTGCCAGCATTTCTTGAAGAGATGTTAAAAGAGGTAGAGTAGAATAAGTTATAAATTAAATGAGGACGGATGTAGAAATGAATATTGATTTAAAGAGAAATGTAGAAAATTTTATAGGTTGCGATGCAAGCTTTGAGGAGGCTTCAATTGTAATATTTGGAGCACCCTTTGACTCAACTACAAGCTATAGACCAGGTGCTAGATTTGGCTCAAGTGCTATGAGACATGAAAGTTTTGGCTTAGAAACCTATAGTCCATATCAGGATAAGGATTTGCTTGACTATAAGTTATTTGACAGCGGAGATTTAGAGCTTTGCTTTGGCAGTCAAGAAAGTGCTCTAGAAGATATTGAAGAAAGAACACAGTTGATTTTAGATGCCGGGAAGATTCCGCTGCTTGTGGGTGGTGAACATTTAGTTTCACTTGGAAGTGTACGAGCTGTAGCTAAAAAATATGAGGATTTACATATAATACATTTTGATGCTCATGCTGATTTGAGAGATGAATATCTTGGTATGGGACTTAGTCATGCCTGTGTTATGAGACGTTGTTACGAGTTATTAGGAGATGGTAAAATCCATCAGTTTTGTATAAGAAGCGGAGAGAGGGATGAATTCCTTTTTGCGAAGGAGCACACAGATATGCATAAGTTTTCCTTTGAAGGATTAAAGGAGCTTGTAGATAGGCTTAAGAAGGATAATGTGCCTGTGTATTTTACTATTGATTTAGATTGCCTTGACCCGTCAGTATTTCCAGGAACGGGCACACCAGAGGCAGGTGGCGTTACATTTATGGAGCTTCTTGATGCTATAAAGCTTGTGGCGAAGACAAATATAGTGGGTGCAGATGTAAATGAATTAGCACCAATGCTTGATAATAGTGGGGCTTCCACAGCGGTGGCTTGTAAGGTGCTAAGAGAGCTAATGCTTGCTATCTTGTAGTATAGTTAACTAATTGATTTTATTTATAGGTAGAAAGCTTATTAATATGTTGGTATATATAAATTTGTGAAAAATGTGAGGTAGAAAAATGAGTAGAGTATTAATTATTGGTTGTGGTGGTGTAGCTTCTGTAGCTATTCAGAAATGTTGTCAGGTAAGCGATGTGTTTACAGACATTTGTATAGCTAGTAGAACAAAGTCTAAGTGTGATGATTTAGCAGAAAAATTAAAGGGGAAAACAACTACAAATATAACAACTGCAAAGGTAGATGCAGATAATGTAGACGAGCTTGTAGAGCTTATCAATAGCTATAAGCCGGAGCTTGTTATGAATATAGCACTTCCTTATCAGGATTTGACGATTATGGATGCTTGTCTTATCTGTGGCGTAAATTATATGGATACTGCTAATTATGAGCCAGAGGATATAGAGGACCCAGAGTGGAAAGCTATTTACGAAAAGCGTTGTAAGGAAGAGGGCTTTTCGGCATATTTTGATTATAGCTGGCAGTGGGGTTATAAGGAGAAGTTTGAGAAGGCTGGTCTTACAGCACTTCTTGGTTCAGGCTTTGACCCGGGCGTAACTCAGAGCTATTGTGCGTATGCGCTGAAGCATCATTTTGATACAATTGATACTATTGATATCTTAGATTGCAATGGCGGTGACCATGGATATCCATTTGCTACAAACTTTAATCCAGAGATTAATTTAAGAGAAGTGTCGGCGCCAGGAAGCTACTGGGAGAATGGGCATTGGGTTGAGATTCCAGCTATGAGTATTAAGAGAGAATATGAATTTGATAAAGTAGGTATGAAGGATATGTATCTTCTTCATCATGAAGAGATAGAGTCGTTAGCTAAGAATATCCCTGGTGTTAAGAGAATACGTTTCTTTATGACATTTGGTCAAAGCTATCTTACTCATATGAAATGTCTTGAAAATGTGGGGATGCTTTCTACTACACCGATTGTGTATGAGGGGAGAGAAATAGTTCCTATTCAGTTCTTGAAGGCACTTCTTCCGGACCCTGCCACACTTGGACCAAGAACTAAGGGCAAGACAAATATTGGCTGTATATTTACAGGTAAGAAGGATGGTAAGGATAAAAC
>JBGVNF010000096.1:0-2857 GCA_045125245.1 Lachnospiraceae bacterium | reverse complement strand
TACTTAAAAACATTGAACCTGATAAATAAACTCCATCTTTGTCGTAGAATGAGAAATTACTACTAGCATGAGTTACATACGCCACATTTAATCCCTCAACATCAGACATTACTGATGCGATAGACTCTGCTGATGCTTTTGCCCCTGTATCCCATGTATAATAACATCTATCTTCATATCCAATCACACGATTAGATGATAAAGTTTGATGTTTGAATGGTTCGTATGTTGTAGCAGAAGAACCTTCTTCTAGTTGAATATCTGAATAAGAAACAGTGTTTGTTTCATTGGATATAGATGCATAAAATAAAATTGATATATCATTATATGATTTAGGTGTAGTAAAAGTTAATTTAGTATCATCTAATACAACAGCCACAGGCGTTTGTGTATTGTTTGCATATATTGCGACACGATTGTATGGTGTATTTTCAGGTACACGCCAGCTTGCAGTATATACTGTATTCGGTTTCAAATCTAATAGTTGACCAAAGTACCATGTCCCAGTGATTGTTAAAGTATTCCCACTAACTGTTTTTGTATTTGTGTTTACCAAGTATGGTACAGTATGAAAATCACCGTTAATATCAAATAAATTCTTACCTTGACTTCTAATAATAGGTTGCTCAATAATCATTTCACTTTCAATATATGGAATTTCATCTAAGTGTGTCCAATCTCCCTCAATAATCATAAGGTTTTCGATTACTACTTTACCACCTGCTTGTCCACGTCTAAAGAACAACGCCAACGTTCTCTCTGATATATCCGAACTTGTAACGATTTTTTCTACAAAATTACCCGTAAATCCTTGTTTAACATTTGTGTAGTTTTCTGCTCCATTACCTAACTGAATTTTAACTGGTACTGTATTTGTTGATGTATTTGTTTTTACATTCATAAAAACAGTATACAGTGTATTAGGTTTTAATAATTCATCATAGAACACACAATGACCCCATGAAGTAGTTGCAACTCCACCATCATCATCAAACGTAATTATTGTTTTATTTGTATTCACACTTACTCCATTTGCATGGTATTTATATCTAGCAATATTAACTAACTTAATACCACCCATTTCAACATTTTTCATTCCATTAAAGAATGGTACATTATCTTTAATTTCATTACCCTCAACTACCATTAATTCTTTAACTTTACCAGTACCACTAAACTTAACTTCATTATGAGTCAATGTAGCAGGTGTAGTTAATGTAACCTTACCATTTGATAAAGTTCCTGTTGCTCCACCTAAATCTACTGTTAAGTTATCAGATGTATTTGCTCTGATAGTATATTCAGTAGATGGTTTAATTGCTACATCATAGTTTAATGTAGATGGAATTGTAATATTAGGAATTAATGAATCTGATGGTGTAATAGTTTCATAATGTGTTTCAGTTGCATATGATGGGATTACTTTTGTGTTAGTTAGATTTACTTTATGGATGATTGGTGTTACTAACTGTTGTGCCATATTAATTGGGTTGTGTCTTAGGTAGTTTTTTAACCCTTCTATTGTTGTTACTTTTTCTTTATTTATCCATACATAAAAATAATGACTTATACCGTCTGCATTATAACCATTATTTCTATAATGCTCATAGTCTTGATTATCTAACATTGCACCAAACACAAATCTATCACATATGATTTTTTTACCATCACCTTCATATGCTTGCCCTATAACGCCAACTCCCAATTTACATCTCCACAAATACGTACTCCATCCAGTATAATCTTGGTCAAATAGTTCCCAATTCTCACTGTCAGAACCATTAAACGTAAAATGTGCAATTCTCTGTATATATTCCCCTCTAGTCAAGTCTAGTTTATCTTTAACATCACCAATACTACGTAACACAATTTCTTGTGGTACTTCTTGTAGGATTAGGTTCATAGAGTCTAGGTCTGATGGAGAAATAGCTCGATTAGACGAATCTAAATATAATAAAACAAAGGCAATATATTCTGTATTATGTCTAGTTGTGAATGTAGTTATATCTTCTATTCTTTCCCCAATGTATGTACCATTCTTATCAAATTCCACAACCCAACCACCATCAGAACCATCATTAAAATTATCTACTGAGTTAAGTGTATATGTGGTATTAGGTTTAACTTTAATCATAGATTTTGAACGTATTCTATTTTTACTATCGAATGTAGGAAATTGTTGCATTGACATTCCATTAATCATCTTATCATATTGCCATCCATTTTGTTCAAACATACCACTAGTCAATGGAATACTATCTACATCTTGTTGTACTTCTACACCTCTGTATGGTTCGTAAGATGTTTGACTATCTCCAATTTCAACTTGTGGATAGTATGTTTTATTTATACTTTTTCCAATTATTCCACTCCATTGATAATAAGGTGATACTCTTATATGATTATTTTTATCGAAAGTTAAATCATTAGTCCATCTTATATTTCCATCTAGTGAAAAAACTTCCATTAGCATCATTTCAGATGTTCGGTATCTTACACCATGTTTTAATAGTTTAATAAACTCATCTGCATTACCATGCAATGTTATGTTATTAGTAAATGTACCAGACATGGTGAACGAACCATCTGAATTATATGTAAAACTAACTCCGGCATAATTTTTGGTGCTATTAGTTATGATAGGATTTAATATTGATGGTATCAACAAGTTTTTACCTCTAGCAATAAATTTACTATCACTAAATTTAACATCACTCATTCCCTCAAAGAATGGATATTCAATATTAGTCACATCACCCTCAATTACTTGTACTTCACTTACCACATTATTTTTACCACTAAATACTAATTGGTTATGAGTTAATGTACTAGGTGTAGTAATTGTAAATTCAGTAGA
>JBGVNF010000095.1:0-5087 GCA_045125245.1 Lachnospiraceae bacterium | reverse complement strand
TAACACATACCCTATCTGGTCCTTCGCTTTTATCTCATCCAAAACCACATCGCTACCATTAATGTATATCTCACCTTTGTTAGGACGATATAGACCAATTAGCATATTTATAAGAGTGGTCTTACCTGCTCCGTTTTCGCCAATCAGTCCACATATATATCCCTTAGGAATAGAAAAACTTATATTTCTTAACGTAAATCCATATTCCTCAAAAAATTTTGTAACATTTTCAACCTTTATCATTTTATCCCTCCTAATAAGCACAACAGTCCGTATCTATACTGTATGTATGTATATATACAGTATAGATACGGACTTGTCAATACATTTTTTATTAAATTTATAACTTTCTATCTTTTAAGATAGTAGATAGCAAGCTGCGTTCTATCACGCAAATTAAGTTTTTCAAGAATAGTACTAATATAGTTTCGTACTGTTCCTTCACTTAAGTATAAATTAGCTGCAATCTCCTTATTGTTAAGACCCATAGCAACCTGTTCCATAACCTCTATTTCTTTTTTAGTTATATCCTCCGGAAAATCTCTCTGCTCTTCATCTTTTTCTGACGATAATGCCTCTTTATCCGACACACCCTTATCCATCAAATTAGGAAGCTTTGATATAATCTGCCCACCAAATACACTTTGACCGCTATAAGCAGCTTTCAAAGCTGGTATAATGCTTTCAAAATCCTGCTTTAATAGATAACCTCTAGCCCCTAAGTTTAATGCCTTTATTATATATTCATCATCAGAAAATGTGGTTAAAAACAGGATATTTGCATTCTTATCTATGACAAATATTTTTTCTGCCGCCTCTAGCCCATTCATCGTATCCATTCTTATATCCATAAGTAATACATCTGGCTTATGTTCACTATATAAATCAACTGCCTGTTCTCCGTTATTTCCTACTGCAACTACCTCTATGTCGCTATCACTTTCCAATATTGTTTTTAGCGACATTGTAACAAATGCATCATCATCTACCACTAACACTCTCATAATCTAATTCTCCTTAGGAATGGAAATAAATATTTTAAATCCATTTTCTTTTCTAAATATAATACTTCCTTTAAATGCAGATACTCTTTCGCGCATATTATCAAGACCAATACCAGTCTTATCTATGTTTTTGTTTTCCTTAACGTCGCCGTTATCCTCTATAAGTAACTGATATAATGCCGGATGCTCCCTTAATACTATCTTAACTACAGTGGCATTACTATGCTTAACCGTATTAGTAAGGGCTTCCTTTACAATAGCCACAAAACAGTATTTTAAATCCTTTGAAGTATACTTACTCATATCATAATCTAACTCAATATGTAAATTATCAAAGTCATTAAAAGTTTCCTTAATCATATGTTCCAAATCTAGCGCTTCATCCTTAATGTCATGAACACTTTCCCTTATATTATTCATAGCAGTATCCAAAGAATCCTTTAATGCTCCCATTGGTACCTTTAAATTTTCCTCTTTATTAATGGCCATTATAGCACCCAACTGAAGTATCGCTCTGGAAATCATATGCCCTACATGATCGTGAATCTCCCTTGCAATTCTATTTCTCTCAGCAAGAGTCGCAGCATATATTTCAGAATCCTGCTTCTTAAGCATCGCATCTTGTCTTTGTCTATTATATTGACGAAGATAAGATTCTTCATCTTTAAGCTGATGAATTTTCTTATCCATTTCATCAAACTTTACACTTCTTAATCCTAAGATGAAAGCGACTACCATATACAAAATAATCTTAATCAATTCATCTGCTTCAAATGTATTTGATGGAAGCCAATTATAGCAACCAATTTCTATAAAAAGTTGAACTATTAGTAACGTATTTATTTTCTTTCTTCCGCTTTCATACACATTAAGCGGTACAAAGTAGCAAAACCGTGGTATACAGACACATAGAATTCCATATACACCAGCCATAACATATACAATAAGCTTATTATCAAAATATATATTAATGCAAACACTAATTATAACAACAAGAATCAGGCAGACTGTCATATAGTCTACCTGTTCTACCTTTAATAGCAATATAGATAATAAAAATATAATAATTCTGTCTATAAGTGCTGTCATAACCTGTCTTTAATCTGCCTCTCTCTTATATCTTGATACTACAAGTCCTACACTAAAGAATGCCAATGCAAATAATAACTGTACACCACAATTTAATGCGAACTCACCAAAATCAATATCTGAAAATGTCTTTATGCCCAAAATAGCATCATTTGCTTTTACATACCAGTAGGTTGGTGTGAACTTAGCAACATTTTGCATAGTCTCCCCTAAAAATTCTAATGGTACAAATATACCACCAATGAACGAGAAACCTAATGAAACCACGTTTGAAAATGCTCCCATAGTAGCTGTCTTACTAAATAAATTACCACCAAGATATGTTATAGCCATACTTACTATCATTAAACACAATGTTATAATAATATAACTTATAACTTTTGCAAAGGTTATATTTTCTGCATATAAAATCATTGCCAAAATATTAAACAATGCCAAAAGAATTACACCACATGTTACCACGCCCATAAACATCTGTGCATTATAGCTTTTAAAGCTCTGAGATGATACGGCAATTCTCTTTCTTATATCTTTTTTTCCAAAAGTTATCATGATAGGCCCAATACTTGATATCATAATAGCAAGGAAAATATAAGGTACATACTGGTAAAAGAAATAAATAGCAGGCTTATCATCTATATTTCCTGATATAGGACTTGAACCTCCTTTATCTTTTTCAATATCTCCATATAATTTTACATCTACTGTATTAGCTAAAGTTTCTATTGTCTTAACATTTGCCTCTTCTATTGAAAGGCCTGCCGCTACATAGCCCTTTAAAGTCTTTACAAAGGATTCTACAGTCATATCCATATAATAGCCCATAGCACTATCTGGAACCTTATAATTCATAAGTTCCATATCTTCGCCATTTTTAATAGCCTCTTCATAGCCTTCTGGAATAACTACTGCATAATATATATCTCTGTAATATAAAGCATATCTTATAGCATCTTCACTGTCTTCGATTTCCACATAGTTATTTTTTTCTGTTAAACATTCCTTTATAGCCTCACCAGTCTTACTTCCATCTCTATTAAATACAGTAAATTTAATAGCTTCATCCTTATATATAAGTTCTTCATTCTCCTTACTCTGAGACGTAGATATTATGGCTATTACAGCAAATATAACAAAATACATAATCACAGAAGGAATATTCTTATATGCTATGCGTAAAAAGTTCTTATAAGTTTGCATATTTTTCCCTCCTTAATATAACAATTGAACATACAGCTAAAATGACTGTCCATACTCCCATAGATATAATACATCTAATATATATACTCATATCGTCAAATACACATATAGAGTAAAAGCAATCTGAAATAATAGCCGCAGGATTAATTCTGTTAATAATTGGACATGCCTTCTCGATAGTATACTTCATACTACCATCCATAAGTCCTGCCAAGAAGTTGAGGAATAAAATGGTTGCCATCATCACACCATCTTTAAATCCCTGCTTACCCTTAAGAACAACGCCAAAGAAATATCCAAGTGCCACACCCATAAGCGACGCCACTATACTTGCAATAATTATCAAACCATATTTATCACCAAGATTTATCTTCAGAATAAATGTAAGATATATCAAAAGTACTGCAAATAAAAGTTCTATAATGGTTACCGCTGCAAAATATTCTGATATAACCATAGCCATTTTCTTAGTAGGCGAAGCTGCACGTCTAGTACCTACCGCCGATTGATCTGCCTGGCTATGAGCTGTATTAATCAATCCAAAAGTCGCTCCAAACATACATGTCATTGCAAAGAGAGCAAAATAATACTGATTATATGGATCCATATCACCATCTGTAGCAGATATAGTTTTATTTACACTTTCATTGCTATTAATCTCTGCAATAACAGCTTCTAATCTATCTGGTGCATTTATAACTGTATCTTCTGCTACCATCATTCCCTGATTATATGTATTGATTATATACTTAAGGATTGTTTGGTTCATACCGCTTTTAGCAAATACCAATGAGCTAGATACCCCTTTTTCAGTTGATTCAACAAGAAGTATTCCATCTACCTTTTCATCAGACAGCATCTCTTTTGCTGCATCATAATCAGTATAATCTACTTTAAAATACCCTTCAGAAACCATACTATCCACAAATACGTTAAATGAATTATCACTCTTTACGATTTCTTCTGCATTGCCTTTATTCTCTTCCGATGATATCACAACATTTATTGACGAAATATTTTCTGCTTTTTCGGATATATCAGAAAAAGCCAAATAAAAGAAAGTTCCTAATATAATAGGGAAAATGCCCGTCCAGAAAAGAGTAACTTTATCTTTCAAAAGAACCTTCAATCTGTATTTATACAAATGCCAAAACATAGCCATCACCTCTCTAATCTCTAAGCTCTTTACCTGTTATTTCAAGGAATACATCATTTAATGTTGGAAGCTCTGAATAAACTCTTCCAAACTGAATATCTTTTTCCTTAAAGAAATCTATAAGTCTAACAAGATTTCTCTGTCCCTTTGTATAATGAACCTTCAAGTGATTGTCTACATACTCTACCTTATATACATGTGGAAGAGTCTTAACTTCCTCTATTATCTCATCTGATAAACCAAGAATTTCTGCCTGAATACTTTCACCAGTCTTAATCATATCCTTAAGCTGTTCCTTAGTTCCAATAGCAAGATTCTTACCCTGATCCATAATAGCAATTCTAGTACAAATCTGCTCAACTTCTTCCATATAATGTGAAGTATATATAATAGTTGCACCCTTCTTATTAAGTTCAACTATTCCTTCTAGAATTTTATTTCTACTCTGTGGGTCTACAGCTACTGTAGGCTCATCCATAAATATAAGCTTTGGTTTATGTGCTATACCACAAGCAATATTAAGTCTTCTAAGAAGACCACCTGATAATTTCTTTGGAATAAATTTTCTAAAGTCCTCTAAACCAGAAAATTCAATAGCTTCATCTACATACTGCTTACGAAGCGCCTTATCTGTAATA
>JBGVNF010000094.1:0-13270 GCA_045125245.1 Lachnospiraceae bacterium | reverse complement strand
TTGCAAGATGTGGGGATTGAAAATAGAAAATCTTCTAAGATGTCTTCATCACATAAACACCACTAGCTAGATGTATTTTTAATGAGAATACACACAGCCTTAGTATCAAGTGGGGCATATAAGCAAATCATCGGAACCCTCGAGAGGCGGTGAAAAATAGATGGATACTTCGTACGCAGTCATATAAGTTAGTGGCAGAAAATCGCCTCATAACGTTTATGATTTTCCGATGATGAGAATTATGAAATGTACTTTGTGAATTGAAGTTATATTAATATAGTTAGGGACGAGGCCACGAAGCCTATGATGATGAGGTAGACCTTATCGGGGTGCTTGGTGAGAGCTTTTTCTAATATGTTGGTGGTGGTGAAGGTGCCTATAAGTATTCCGAGCATAAGGGGAATAAGTGAAAGCCATTGGAAAGTATAGACACTTGCCAATATTGATTTGTATATTCCTAGGATTAAGAGCATATGTGACACGCTTATGCCAGGTAGAACTAATGCTATGGCGATTATTATGCCACAAATAAACTGAAATAAAAGCCCTGTTATTCCTGTGCTCTCTGAAAAGGTGCCTTCAGGAATTAACGAGATTAGATAAATAATGAAAGCGCCAGAAAGAACATATAAAAGGTGAGAAAAGGATAAAGCTTGTATGCCTGTTTTTTTATATAAAAAAGGTATGCCTGCCAAAATAATAATTATAAAGAAGAGTTTTAACATCGGACCAGTTGTAGGGCTCTCCAGTAAAGAGGTAATAAGCCTGGCAAATAGGATAAAGCCTGTGCCAGCACCTATGAGAAATTGAAAAATAAAAGGAAGATTCTTTTTAGGATCCTTTAATAGACCATTTATAGAGGATATGAGTTGTTCATATATTCCTACAATAACAGCCATTGTGCCACCTGAAACACCAGGTATTGTCATAGTTGAGCCTATCCATAAAGCTTTTAGAATTGTGTTTAGTTGCATAGAAAACCTCCTCATATATTAGTTACTTTAGATATAGATACCTATTATATGGGGAGGTGTAGTTTTATTATTAAAAATATGTAAATTTATAAGATGATGACGTTGGCACATTTTAAATCCGAGCCTAAGTCGTATACTTTACCAGAGGTGAGACCTACGACTACAGGACGAAGAATGTAGTGAGGACTGTTACGTACTACCTTGGCTTTTTCTCCATTACTTAATTCGACTATGCTTCCTACAGGATATAAAATCATACTTTCAAGGAAGCTCTTCATAGCAGTCATATCAAGTTCGTGTGTCATAGACATAATCATCTCCACTGCGTCACGCTGTGTGAAAGCTGGTTTATAAGGACGCTCTGTAACTAGAGCATCATATATATCTGCTACAGATAATATCTTGGCGTATGGTGTGATCTGGGAATCATCAACACCCATAGGATAGCCGGAACCGTTAATTTTCTCATGATGCTGGAGAACTGCGTAAGCTACTTCATTACTAAAGTCTGGGTTATTTTGAACCATTCTAAAGCTAAATACAGAATGTTGCTTCATAATGGCAAATTCTTCATCATTCAGACGACCAGGTTTATTTAAGATGTCCAATGGAACTTTCGTCTTTCCTACGTCATGTAATAAGCCCGAGACACCAATTTCATATATTTGTTGTCTAGATAAGCCTTGCTGCTTTGCGAGAATCATAGCAATAGTGGCTACGTCAACACTGTGCTTGAAGGTGTATTCATCACTAGTTTTAAGAGTGCTGATATCAATAGCGATAGCATCATTGGAATCGATAGCGTCAAGCAAATCATTGGTTATACTAGCGGTTGCATCAGAAACAGCCGAAGAAGTATCACCACTATAGATGAATTGAATTCCTTCAGCTACACGCTTACGTACACTATTTGAAAGAGTAACCTTAGAACGGTCCTCAGTGTATAATTGTTCAATTTTTTTCTCCGCAGCTTTACTGATAACAATTTTATCTTCGTCTGGGTCTGCTACGCCATCTTGAATATAAACGTTCATAATTCCAAGCTTGAGCAAGGATTCAATTACATATTCGTTTAATTCAGCGCCTCTAGCTACGAGCACACGGCCTAAACGATCGATAATAGCTTGATCAATTTTCATTCCCGGAGTTAATGTACGGGTTTTTACTAGTTTTCGCCTAATCACTTTACGCACTCCTATTTCATAAATACAAGAAATATATATATTATTATAACCTATTTAAAAAAAGTTTCAAGGAAAATAAGTAAAAAACGGTATCTAATATAAGAAAAATGTGTTAAAATATAAAAATGATTGTTCTTTTATTAAAGGAGATGGTTTTTTAATGCGAATAACATTTGAGGATGTAAAGAATAATGAAACTGTAAATACTTATATAAAAAAAGCTGATGAATCACTGATAGCGCTTGGGTATACGGAGCATAGCTTTGCGCATGTTACTAAAGTGGCGCATTTGGCAAGCGGAATTTTAAGTGAGTTTGGCTATTCTGAAAGAGAAGTGGAGCTTGCAAAAATTGCAGGTTATCTTCATGATATAGGTAATGTTATTAATAGAACAGACCATGCTCAGTCAGGGGCGGTTATGGCATTTCGTATTTTAGATAAAATAGGAGCGGATCCGGAGGATATTGCAACTATTATTACTGCCATAGGAAATCATGATGAATCAACAGCCTTTCCGGTAAATGCGGTAGCTGCAGCACTTATTTTAGCGGATAAGACAGATGTAAGATATACGAGAGTAAGAAGTCGAGATATGACTAATTTTGATATACACGACAGAGTAAATTTTGCGGTAAAAGAGAGTAATGTAACTTATAAAAAAGATGAGCATATTACATTAGAAATAAAAATAGATACAAATGAATGTGCGGTAATGGATTATTTTGAAATTTTCCTAAATAGAATGATTCTTTGTCGTAAAGCTGCAGATAAATTATCTGCTCAGTTTAGACTTGTAATTAATGGACAAACTATAATATAAAGATTGGAGGAATATATGGTAGTTAATAGTGTTACAGAACTTATAGGAAATACACCTATACTAAAGCTAAATAAATATACAGATAAAAATATATTTGCTAAGCTTGAGTATCTCAATCCGGCAGGGTCTGCAAAAGACAGAGTTGCATTATCTATGATTGAGGATGCAGAAAAGAAGGGTATACTTAAGCCTGGGGCTACGATAATAGAGCCAACCTCTGGCAATACAGGAATCGGCTTAGCACTAGTTGCAGTGGCTAAGGGATATAAGGCGATACTGACACTTCCTGATACTATGAGTGTGGAGCGAAGAAAACTTTTGGCTGCATATGGAGCTGAGTTAGTATTGACAGAAGGTGCAAAGGGAATGAGTGGAGCCATAGAGAAGGCTAATGAATTAGCGAAGGAGATACCTAATTCCTTTGTGGCAGGACAGTTTGACAATCCGTCGAATCCTTTGGCGCATAAGCTTACTACAGGACCAGAAATCTATAGACAAATGGAAGGTAAGGTTGATATATTTATAGCTTCAGTAGGAACTGGAGGTACTATAACTGGAACAGGAGAATATTTAAAAGAAATGAATCCAGATATACAGGTTATAGCTGTGGAGCCTAAGGGAAGTCCGGTGCTGTCTGGGGGCGCGGCAGGAAAGCATGGCATACAGGGAATAGGTGCTGGATTTATACCGGGTATATTAAATACAGATATTTATGACGAAGTCATAACTGTAGCAGATGAAGAAGCTTATGAAGAGGGCAGACGTTTTGCAAAAACAGAAGGAATACTTCTTGGTATTTCCTCGGGAGCTGCATTGAAGGCAGCAAGTATTGTAGCGGCTAGACCAGAAAACAAAGACAAAAATATAGTTGTACTACTTCCTGATTCAGGAGATAGATATTTGTCAACACCGTTATATGAATAGAGAATAATAAATTATTACGATAACAGATAAATAATAGGAGACAAAAATGGAGAAATTAACAAAGATACTAGAGAAGATAGATAATTTAGTGTGGGGACTACCTCTTATTATATTAATTATAGTTACGGGAATTATGCTGACTATAAGACTTAGAGGTATTCAGATAAGACATTTAGGAAAAGCACTTAAGTATATGGTAAAGAATGAAGATGATGGTGAAGGTGAAGTAACAAGCTTTGGAGCATTATGTACAGCACTTTCAGCAACTATCGGTACCGGAAATATCGTAGGAGTTGCTACTGCAGTAGGTATTTTAGCTGGTGGTCCAGGAGCTTTATTCTGGATGTGGGTTGCAGCTTTCTTTGGTATGGCTACAAAATATGCAGAAGGTTTCTTGGCAGTAAAATATAGGAAAATCGATGAAAATGGAAATGTTCTTGGTGGACCTTTTTATTATATAGAAAATGGTATGGGTTCTAAATGGAAGTGGCTAGCTAAAGTATTTGCTTTCTTTGGAGCTTGTGTAGGTTTGTTCGGTATAGGAACATTTACACAGGTTAATGGTATTGCCACAGCAGTGCAATCATTTTTTGACCCTGATAAAACTAATACAGTGAATATTTTTGGAACAGATTATTCTATTGCAATTGTTATTACAGCCGTTGTATTAACAATATGTGTAGGTCTTGTTGTAATCGGAGGAATTAAAAGAATAGCAAAGGTTTCAGAGTTTATTGTTCCGTTTATGGCCATTATTTATATTGTATCAGCGTTAACATTGATTATTTCAAATATACAGTTGTTACCAGGTGCTATTAAGGCGGTTGTTTATGGTGCTTTTGGTATTAGGCCGATTGCTGGTGGTGCCATAGCATCTATCGCCATTTCAATGCAAAAGGGTGTGGCTAGA
The DNA here is from genome assembly GCA_045125245.1 of Lachnospiraceae bacterium. Taxonomy (GTDB): domain Bacteria; phylum Bacillota; class Clostridia; order Lachnospirales; family Lachnospiraceae; genus SVEL01. Next base: position 8,458 of record JBGVNF010000094.1, on the reverse strand, counting down.
GGTATCTTTTCAAATGAGGCTGGACTGGGTTCGGCTCCGATAGCATCAGCAGCAGCAAAGACAAAGGATACAGTTCGTCAGGGTCTTGTAACTATGACGGGAACTTTTATCGATACAATAATTGTTTGTACAATGACAGGACTTTCAATTGTCATGATGGGCTCATGGGCAAACGAAAATCTTGAAGGTGTACAGGTTACAACTGATGCATTCCAGAAGGGATTATATTTTATAAGTGATAATGCGGCAGCGGCTATCCTTATGTTGTGTCTTGTATTCTTTGCATTTACAACTATTTTAGGGTGGAATTATTATGGCGAGAAGTGTCTTGAATATTTATCTAACGGCAATAAGAAGGCAGTAAAAATATATAAATGGTTATATATCTTTGCAGTATTTATAGGTCCATATATGACTGTTTCTGCAGTATGGATGATTGCAGATATATTCAATGGCTTAATGGCAATACCGAATATTATTGCCCTAGTTGCTTTAAGTGGAATTGTTGCAAAAGAAACTAAAGAATATTTTGCAAAAAATAAGAAATAGATGATATAATAAATATACCTATTGTCGGGTGAAAATATATAAGAAGGAGAAAGACATATGGACAAGTTTTTTAAACTTAAAGAAAATGGAACATCAGTTAAAACGGAAATAGTCGCTGGTTTATCAACCTTTATGACGATGGCCTACATTGTAGCACTTAATCCTAACTTGCTTACAGGTTTTGGAGCAGAGGGACAGGGCATTTGGAATGCTGTATTTTTAGCAACAGTAATTTCATCTGCTATAGGAACATTCTGTATGGCGATACTTGCCAATAAGCCATTTGCCATGGCACCGGGAATGGGACTTAATAGCTTTTTTGCAGTAGTAGTAACAAATATTGCAGCCATTACAGGAACTACATACGTAGAATCCTTCCAAGCAGCATTGTGTATAATATTTATTGAAGGTATATTATTTATTATATTATCTGTATTTAAGATAAGAGAGAAGATAGTTTTGGCTATTCCATTGGGAGTAAGAATGGGTATAGCACCAGCCATTGGTATTATGCTTCTTAATATTGGATTAGGCTCAAATGCAACATTATTTGATAAAAATGGAAATCCAGTCTACATGTTATCAACATTCTTTGGCAACTTAACACCTTCCCTCACACAGGATGCTATGGGTGGACATGAATATAAGAGAATGATGCTCTATGTAGCCACAACATTTATAGGCCTTTTTGTTATAATTGCATTAGCTTATAAGAAGTTTAATGGCGCAGTATTGATTGGTATGCTTGCATCATCAGCAGTATATTTTGCGGGACAGGCAATCTTCTTAGGTGAGAATCCATTTAAGTCATTGGAAAATGCATCTTGGGCGCCACCATTTAAGGATATGGCAGAGTTTACATTATTCAAGCTTGATTTTGCAGGATTAATAGAAATAGGTTGGCTTTCTGCTATTTTAATGATTGTTACATTCTGTATGATTGATATGTTTGACACAATTGGAACATTAGTAGGAACAGCATCAAGAGCTGGAATGATAGACAAAGACGGTAATATGCCTAAGATGAGAGAAGCACTTCTTTCAGATGCCGTAGGAACAGCAGTAGGAGCTTGTACAGGTACATCTACAGTTACAACATTTGTTGAATCGGCAGCAGGTGTGGAAGCAGGAGGTAGAACAGGTCTTACATCAATAACTACAGCACTTCTTTTTGCAGCATGTATGTTCATAGCACCGATAGCAGCTATTATTCCACCACCAGCCACATCGGCAGCTCTTGTATACGTAGGAATTGTAATGTTATCAGGTCTTAAGAATATTGAATTTAATGATATGACTCAGATGGTGCCAGTAGCTCTTATGCTTATATCGATGCCAGTAACAGGCTCAATCGGACATGGTATTGGAATGGCACTCGTGGCTTATACATTTATTATGTTATTTACAGGAAAAGCAAAGAAGGTATCAGTACTTACTTATGTGCTTTCACTCTTATTCTTAGTTAAGTTTTTCTTAGTAGTATAATGTTAGTTAAAAAATCTCGCACTTGTTGCGAGATTTTTTTTATGATATAGGAAAGTTCTCTTGGGATTTGAGAAAATATTATAGAAAGTGGTTGACTATTAGACATAAATAGTGCAAACTATTACATATAGAATTAAAAACTACATTGTGAGGTATTTTGAAATGTGGTTAGAATAGTTACTGATTCATCTGTATTGATGACTATTGAAGAAGGAAAAGAATTAGGAGTGGATGTAATTCCATTATGCGTTAATATAGGCGATATGGAAGGCAGAGATATGGCAATTGATATGGATGACTTCTATGCAAGAATTCAAAGAAAAGAAGTTCCAAGATCTTCACAGCCACCAATTGGTGATGTGGTAGATATATATGAGAAGTATCCAGAGGATGAAATTATCAACATCTCTATGGCTGATGGCTTATCAGGAACATATCAGACTGCGTGCAGCGCTAAAGAAATAGTTGATAATGGTGAGAATATCACAGTTGTAAATTCAAAGACACTTTGTGGTCCACATAGATATATGGTAGAGAAGGCTCAGGAGATGAAGCTTGCAGGAAAAAACGCTAAGGAAATTTTAGATTGGTTACATAAAATAATCGAAAAGACAGAGTCGTTCCTTATACCACAGGATTTCAGCTTCTTAAAGAGAGGTGGAAGATTAACACCTATGGCGGCAGCGTTTGGTAGTGTGTTAAAGCTCAAGCCTATTATGACACTTACAGAAGATTGTAAGAGACTTGATAAGTACGCTATAAAGAGAACTTTATCAGCATCTGTTAGTGCTGTTATAGAGCGTATGAAGGCATTTGGTGTAAATGAGAATCACATCGTATATGTAACTCATGCCAATGTTATCGAAGATGCAAAAAAGGTTGTAGCACAGATAAAGGAAGTATTTGCTAATGTAGAGGTTAAGCTTAGTCAGTTAAGCCCTGTATTCGTAACACAGGGTGGTCCGGGCTGTATAGCTATCCAGTACATTGAGCGTTAATTTTGCGTATATGATTTAACTCGCATATTAAAGAAAAGGGTTGACATTGCTATATAAAAGTGTATAATTAACATATCTCAACAATACGTTGATACGATAAATTGATAAAGAAGAAACCGTTGAAGCGGAGATAAAAATAGAAGATGCGCTTACAGAGAGTCGGATAAGCTGAGAACCGATAGAGATGCAGTCTATTAAATGGACCGCTGAGGGCATAGTCAAAAGAGCGATTGCTCCTAGTATTCTATGACGTAAGGCATGCGTTATTTGCCGGGAATATGATAGTATTCTGCTGAGCGTGTGAATTCCACAAATCAAGGTGGCACCGCGGTATATGTGATATAGACCGTCCTTGACAATAGTTTATTATGCTATTGTCAGGGATTTTTTTATACCTTATTATACCTATTTGCATCGAAGGCGGAAGGAAAGGCGGAAAAATGGAGACAGGAAGATATGGACAGCATGGTGGACAGTATATACCAGAGCTGTTAATGGGAGAAATTAAGAAGGTAGAAGAGGCATATGAATTTTATAAAAATGATGAGACCTTCAATGAAGAATTAAATACTTTACTTAGAGAGTATGCTGGAAGACCATCACTTTTATATTATGCGGAGAAGATGACTAAAGATTTGGGTGGAGCTAAGATTTATTTTAAGAGAGAAGATCTTAATCACACTGGTTCTCACAAGATTAATAATGTATTAGGCCAGGTTTTGTTAGCTAAGAAGATGGGAAAGACAAGAGTTATAGCTGAAACTGGTGCAGGACAGCATGGGGTGGCCACTGCTACAGCGGCAGCGCTTCTTGGACTTGAATGTGAAATATATATGGGGAAGGAAGATACTATCAGGCAGGCTCTTAATGTATATAGAATGGAATTACTTGGAGCGAAGGTTCATCCAGTTGAGACAGGAACAATGACATTGAAGGATGCCGTAAATGAGTGTATGAAGGCATGGGCAGCAAGGATGGATGATACATTATATGTACTTGGTTCTGTAATGGGACCTCATCCATTTCCTATGATAGTAAGAGATTTTCAAAGTATAATAAGTAAGGAAGCAAGAGCACAGATTCTTGAAAAGGAAGGACGTCTTCCAGATATGGTGATGGCTTGTGTAGGTGGCGGAAGCAATGCTATGGGAATGTTTTATGAGTTTATAAAGGATGAGAAGGTTAAGTTAATAGGTTGTGAAGCAGCGGGACGCGGAATAGATACTAAGGAAACTGCAGCTACTATAAATACAGGAAGTATAGGAATATTCCACGGTATGAAATCATATTTTTGCCAGGATGAATACGGACAGATAGCACCTGTTTATTCCATATCGGCAGGACTTGACTATCCAGGAATTGGTCCAGAGCATGCGCATTTGCATGACATAGGAAGAGCTACATATGTACCGGTAACTGATGAAGAAGCAGTTCAAGCATTTGAATATATTGCTAAGACAGAGGGTATTATAGCAGCGATTGAAAGCTCTCACGCTATTGCGCAGGTGATGAAGCTGGCGCCAACTATGAATAAGGATGAAATAATAATTTGCTGTATATCAGGTCGAGGAGATAAGGATGTGGCAGCTATAGCAAGATATAGAGGAGTGGATTTATATGAGTAAGATTAGAGAAATATTTGAAGATAAAAAAGGATTTGTAGGCTTTGTTACAGCTGGTGACCCAAGCCTAGAAAAAACTGAAGAATTTATATTGGAGATGGCAAATGCAGGGGCAAGTCTTATAGAGATAGGAATTCCATTTTCTGATCCTATAGCAGAGGGTAATTCTATCCAAGAGGCAAATGTAAGAGCTTTATCAGTTGAAGGTGGTTGCACTACAGATATGATATTTGAAATGGTGGAAAGAGTAAGTAAGAAGGTGTCTGTGCCATTAGTATTTAGAACTTATGCCAATCCAGTATTTAAGTATGGTTATGAAAGATTCTTTTCAAGATGTAGTCAGTGTGGTGTAAAGGGAATCGCTATTCCTGATATGCCATATGCAGAGCAGGGAGAGGTGGCACCTTATTCTGAGAAATATGGTGTAACTATATTATCAGAGGTAAAGCCAGCTAGCGCAATTGTGAAGATTATTGCTAAATATGGAAGTGAGGCCGCTACATATGTCCGCGAGTATGTGCAGAGCAAGGTAACAGCCTCAGCTTATTAATATTCAACATTTATTAAAGTAAGACCTTTAGCGGGTGCCAGAAATGGCACCTGTTTTCTATTGTTAGTAGAAAATATTTGGTCTATAATATCTTCGCTATATTCGTCAAAACCAATGGAAAGTAATGTTCCAGTTAGTAGACGAATAGTGTGATATAAAAATCCATCGCCAGTAAAATCTATATGGATAAATTTATCGTTGTCAACGCATTCTTCAGTGAAGGTTATATGCTCGATAGTTCTTGTAGTGGATTTTTTTGTTTTTGTATCTGAAAATCCAAGTAAGTCGTGAGTTCCTATAAATTTCTGTGACGCATTTTTCATAGCATCTATATTAAGTGGTTTATCTATGTGCATACAGTATTTTCTATAAAATACGGGTTCCTTATGTGAAAGACATAAGGTGTATCGATAAGTTTTTCTTTTTGCGTTTAATCTGGCATGAAAGCGATGGTCGGCAATAGACATTGATAATATACGAATATCATCAGGGAAGTAATCATTTAAGGTAGACATAAGAATATCCACCTTATTAAAATCCTTATCGGGCTGTAATGGTAAGCTAGAATCTGAACTTGTAAAATCAGTATTTACTTTAAAACTTGCTACCTGACCACTTGCGTGTACACCAGCATCTGTTCTTCCTGAACCATTTACTTCTATAGGCTGGCAAAAAAATCTTGATAAAGTACTTTCAAGCTTTCCTTGAATAGTGTTTTCTGTATTTCCTTGTTTTTGCCAACCGTTATATCTGGTGCCGTCGTATTCAAGAATTATTTTATAATTAATTATCATTGTCGTTTTCCTTTAAATAGAAATTTATATGTTCAGCTGCACAGTTTATACGTATATTATCAAACTTGCCATATACTTCACCGTCAGTATGTAAATATACAGCTTTTGATAAACGTATAGATATGCGATTAGCTAAAGATATATTTATGCCTTCTTTTCCTAAATGTGTTCCCTTTTTCGCTTTTGGAAGAAGAGGAAGAACTTCTGGTCTAGATAAATTATTTACCATAAGAAAATCAAGCTTATCATCTGTAGGTGTAGCATCTGGACAAAACTTATATCCGCCACCTTCGTATATGGTATTCATAGCAGTAAGAAAGAAAATATTATCTAAATTAAAAGGCTCATTATCGTCAAATTTTATTTTGCCAGAGAATACAGATTTTGTTATAAGCTTTTTTATACCGATAAGGGTATAAACTAACTTACCCATACCGATTTTATTTAATATAGGCTTAAGGCGTGAGGTTTGAACTTCTGTGCATACATCACTATCAAATCCCATACCACAGCTGATGATAAAACGTCTATAGCTGTTAGGTAGATGAGTTTCACCGAAATTAATAGGTGTAGTTTCGGTGCAGGATAAAATCAAATCAAGAGCTTTTGCTGGATCAGTAGGTATATTCATAGCCTTTGCAAAGTCGTTGCCAGAGCCAGAAGGAATAAGACCTATAGTAGCCAGATTTGGATATTTTAGTCCATTAACGACTTCATTAAGTGTGCCGTCACCACCTATTACTATAAATGTATGAGGGTGTCCGTCAGAAGTAATATCACTAATCATTTCTTCTGCGTGGCCTGCATGGGTGGTTTTATATAAAAGATATTCAATATCTTTTTCGTTTAATATCTTTTCAATTGTATTCCAGACGGAAGCCCCATGGTTACTACGGCTACCTGGATTAAAAATTATCTCATACATATGTATTCCTCTTATGTTAGTATGTTTTTTTCCTTGAAAAATGGCTGTTTTCTTATATTATGATACCAGATTTCTCAGCTCTTCGAGCATTCGAAATCCTCAAAACATTCGAAATTCAGTCATTTTTCCTTGAAAAATGACCAATTTCTCATGTTTTGGTGGGTCATAAAGTTTAATATAGACTCTTATGTGCAAGCACAACGAGTCTATATTAAACTTTTGACCCTGGTATCATAATATCAATTTATAATGATAAAAACAAGATTGAAGTTACAAGATAAAAGGAGTAAAATGGTAGGAAGTAAACTAACGGAGGAAATTATGCAATTACCTATAGATTTTATAAATAGAATGAAGATTAAGCTGGGTGAGGAATATGAAGCGTTCTTACGTTCCTATGAGGAAGAAAGAGCTTATGGTTTAAGATATAATCCGCTGAAAATAAGTAGGGAAAATTTTGAAAAGGTAGTTCCTGCTATTACAGATAAGGTAAAGTGGGCGAAGGAAGGGTATTATTATAATCCGACTATGCAGCCTGGAAAAGAACCACTTCATGAGGCGGGAGCATATTATATACAGGAGCCTAGCGCTATGTCGGCAGCAGAGCTATTGGAGGTAGTGCCAGGAGAAGTGGTGTGTGATTTGTGCGCAGCACCAGGTGGCAAGAGCACTCAGATAGCAGGAAAACTTATGAATAAGGGAATGCTAGTAAGCAATGAATTTTATTCTTCTAGAGCAAAGATTTTGTCACAAAATATAGAGCGTATGGGTGTGCGAAATGCCATTGTGTTAAATGAGAGTACAGCTTCTATAGCAGATGCATTTCCAGAATTCTTCGATAAAGTAATGGTAGATGCACCTTGTTCTGGTGAAGGAATGTTTAGAAAAGATGATGTGGCTATAGAAGAATGGAGCTTATCAAATGTGGAAATGTGTGCTGCAAGACAGGCAGAAATTCTGGATAATGCGGCAAAGATACTAAAGCCAGGCGGTGCTATGGTATATTCTACATGTACATTTTCTATGGAAGAAAATGAAGATACAGTGGCAGCATTTTTAGAGAGAAACAAGGACTTTGAAATAGAAAAGCCTTCTATGCATGAAGAAATCATAGAAGCTGGATTTGCTGAGAGTGATGGAATGTATAGATTATGGCCACACAAGCTTAAGGGTGAAGGTCATTTTGCAGTGCGATTTAAAAAGAAGCCTTCCATGGAAGAGAAGACCTACAAGAGAAAACCTATGGAGAATCTGGCGAAAAAGCAGGATTTAAAATATTATGAGGAGTTTGCCGCTAAGACATTGAATGTAAAATTTGAAGGCAATTTTGTAATGTTTGGTGACAGTATATATCTTGTACCAGAGGAAATGATAAGCTTAAAAGGTCTTAAGGTGGAGAGAGCTGGATTGAAGCTTGGTATGAATAAAAAGAATCGCTTTGAACCAGACCATGCCCTAGCATTAGCGCTTAATCCAGCAGAGGTTAAGCAGGTAGTAGAAGCAACAGAAATTCATAAATATCTTAAGGGTGATGT
>JBGVNF010000093.1:0-1585 GCA_045125245.1 Lachnospiraceae bacterium | reverse complement strand
GAGGTGACAAACTATAAATAGTCAAGAGTTTTTTGAAAAAAATTTGTGCAATAAAAAAGGGTAACTTTAATAGACCATCTGAAAATACCGTATTTCAGATGGAACAGATAAATATATGTAAGGTAGATATTAACGAAGTTTCTGACAGTTAAAGTCTACATCCTGCCTCTCCAATGCATAGATGACTCTAATCAGTTTCTTTGCTACATGAGTGATAGCTACCCGGTGTTTCTTGCCTTCAGCACGTTTCTTTGCATAATAAGTTGCAAAGGTTAAGTCGAAACGGATTAAGGGAAGGCAGGCATTAAGAAGTACGTAACGGAGCTGGGAAGAACCGTGTTTTACCATTCGCCCGCCACGAGATTCTGTTCCAGAATCATTTATTCCCGGTTCAATTCCGGCAAATGCAAGCATCTGACCGGGATTAGAAAAGTTGGATATATCACCGTATTCAGCGTAAATAACAGCGGCTGAAATTGGACCAATACCCGGGATGGACATATAATGTGGATGTACCTCTTCGATTAGTTTAATAATCTCAGTTTCCAAAATGTTTATTTCGTTGGAAAGAGATTTGTGCAGGGTCAATAAGCTATTTAATTCCAAATCAAAAATGGAGTTGTTGACACCGACCGTATTAGCAGCAAGTTCTTTTAAGCGAAGGAACTGCTGGATAGAAAACTTTCCTCTTGAGATACAGCGAAGTTTATCGTAAGAAGTAGAATTCATACGAGCCATTTTCTCAGCGGATCCATAGTTTTCAAGAAGATATAAGGCTGTTTTAGAAAGTCGTTCATTGAAGAATGGTTTGAATTCAGGAAAGGTATGGTCTAAAACATTTGTTATCTTCACAAGATAAAAAGAACGCTGACGAATTAGCCTGTCACGCAAACGAGTTAGTGACTTTAAGGAATAAGCGTGGTAAAATCCTTTTGAATGGGGTTTGTACTCAACCGTCATTAACCATCGGGCTATTGATTCGCAATCAACAGAATCGGTTTTGGTTCGCCTTAAAGTTGTAGACTTTTTATATTCCTTGATGAGAACTGGATTAACTTCCATAAAGCTGTGGTGGGCATTCTCGAGGAAAAGTTCAAGATTGAGGGCATAATGGGCAGTTGATTCAAACCCTATTTTTATATCCTCAGGATTGGAGAGAGAATTAAGAGTAGTAAGCAGTTGTTCAAAGCCATCTTTATCATTAGCGATGGTAAATTTAGAAACAATTTGTTGGTCAGCTGCAGAAATAATGCAGCAATCATGTTTGTACTTGGAAATATCAATTCCAACAAAGAACATGGACATATAGATTTACCTCCTGAAATAATATTTAGCACTGCTGTCTTCCACAGAGAATTCGACTGTGTAATCACGTAAATAGAAACGTCAAGCGTTAACAAACTAATTACCAGTAATAGACGAAAAGCTGTGGTCTGAGTCACCTCCGAACAGTCAAAGCTGTAGTATTATAGGTACAGATCCACAGTGCTTTAAGTATTATAATGGAGTATTCAATAAAACCCAAGAGATTTGGGAGAAAGGAGAATAATCCATTACCCTCAAAAGAGGATAATTGGATTATACG
>JBGVNF010000092.1:0-20701 GCA_045125245.1 Lachnospiraceae bacterium | reverse complement strand
ATGTCATCACAGATGACGAAGTTTCTGCTGTCTGATTAGGTGTTGTGTCTATATTTACTTTTCAAAGCCACCTCTTACGATGGTTTATTTGTCATGCCCTTTATTCCTTGGCTGTCCTCTACTTATTTGTTTCAAACTTTTATCTCCTCTCACATTTTGTATCGTTATAACGATAGCTAATTCATTAACATAATTGTATCGTTGTAACGATAGTTTGTCAAGAAAGGGACGCCTCACATTTTTTATTATCACATCCTAAACAATACATTCACCTGCATTTTATTGCCACTCTCGCATTCTATTATCCTGCCAGTTATCTCACCCTCCATTAAATGCATCAACTTTTTACAAATATACAAGCCTAATCCACTACCATTTTCCTTTTCCACATTACTTCCTCTATAGAAGCTGTCAAATATATGTGGTAGTTCTCTTTTATCCAATTCACACCCTGTGTTTATGATAGATACCTGATATACATCCTCATCCCTCTCGCCTGTGACCTGAATATTTTTTCCATCGCCATACTTTATAGCATTCTCTATTATATTTTGAATTACCTCTAAGGCTCTATCAGTATCGCCCTTAAGCAAACAATTGGATTTGCATTTCACACTAAAGCCAATATTATTAAGCTGCATTTTATCACAGTAATATTCTTCCACTTCACTTAATACATCTTTAATATAGAATTCACCGTTTGTAACCGTAAATGATAAGAAGTCATCATTAGATGCCCTTACTATTTCAGATACGAAGCCTTCTATTTCATCTGCCTTTACGCCGATATTCTCGATTATCTCAGCTTTCTTTCCCTCGTCCTTGTATAAATTTTTACTTAATGCCTTAGAATAAAGCTTAATAGCGCTTAACGGTGTTTTTATATCATGTGATAATGACAATAATAGTAGCTTCTTCTCTTTTTGTAATTCTAATTCCCTCTTCTTATTCTCCTCAATATTTTCTCTAAGCAAATCCATTCCCCATAAGAATTTACCAAAATATTTACCCTTCGTTTCCTTAACTGGCATAAGCAGATTGCCCTTTGATAATTCATATGGCATCTGTTCAAATTTATTAAATGGCTTTATAACCGACTGTCTAATATATAAAAGTATAAAACATAAGACAGCTATCATAGCTACAAATGCAATATTAACCCATATGATTATATTTGTTTTTGCAACTGCAGAATAAGTTATTTTATATAAATAATCATCTGTAATATGCATTATATAATCCTTGTTCTCTACATTTAAGAACTCCTGATTATCCGATAATTCTTCTAATTTTATAACATCTATCTCATCAACATATGGATAGTCTGATACATCAAAATACTCCTGTAAGACTTCTACATTTTCTGGTGGCATATTTTTTTCCTTCTCGTACTCTTCTATGTCACTGGAAATTCTATTAATCCATACTCTATATTCTCTTCCTTCATTGCTATCGCTTACATTAATATATTGTATCGCAATATTAAAAGCTACAACTAGCACTATGGATAACCCTAGTGCTAGTATCATTAACTTATCAAATTTTTTCATAGTTTTTCTCCATCAATACTATATGTTATTCAAATCTGTATCCCACACCCCATACAGTCAAAATTCGCTTTGGATTCTTTGGATCCTCCTCGAACTTTTCCCTCAGGAACTTAATATGTACTGTCAATGTCTGTGGTTCACTTTCGCTATCAAATCCCCATATAGCATTAAATAAATCTTCCTTCTTAATTACCTTCCCTTTATTCTCCATAAGATATACTAACAGCTCGTATTCCTTAACTGTCACGCCTACCTCATTGCCCTCAAGATATATTTTATGCGCGGTTTTATCTATAGTAATATTACCATCAATCAAGTTATCTGATGAATATCTTCTCTTAAATATGCCCTTTATCTTAGCCAACAATATATCTATATCGTATGGCTTTTCCACATAATCATCAGCGCCTAGATTAAGCCCGTCCAATTTATCCTCTTTCGCATTCTTGGCACTTACTATAATAACCGGAGCATTCCCCATTTCCCTGATACTGCCAAGCACCGCTAAGCCGTCCATACCTGGCAGCATTATATCTAGTATAATCAATTTAGCCCCTTCGTCTTCATATACATCAAGGGCTTCCTCCCCTGTGGGAGCAAGGTATGTATCATACCCCTCCGCCACAAGGAAGTCCATCAATAATTCGCCTATTTCCTTATCGTCTTCTACTACTATAATGTCTGCCATATATACCTCTTTCTACCAGCCCATCTCGTATAGCCAGTTACTTACCTTACGCTGGCGTTCTTTAATTTCATCATCCACTAATTTACCAAGATTTATCTCTCCCTTTATATTACCATCAACTATATATAAAATTCTAGTACATTTTGCAGCAACCTTCATATCATGTGTAACAAGCATTATACTTGTGCCTTCTTCATTTATCTTTGTAAGCTGCTTCATTACATCATCTGAAGCACTTTTATTAAGCGCACCTGTAGGCTCATCAGCAAATAATATCTTAGGATTATTTATCATACTTCTACAGATACATGCTCTCTGAAGCTGACCACCTGAAACCTCTGTAATATCATTATCAGCAATATCACTTATATCAAGCTTACGCATAAGTTCATTACAATACTCATCAATCTCTTTGCGCTTTGCCTTATCATTTGTAAGCTTATATGCAGGAAGCAATATATTATCAATAACAGAAAGGTTCTTTAACATATGCATCTGCTGGAAGATAAATCCCATATACTTAAGTCTTACTTCTGATAACTCATTGTCATTAAGTGTTGCAATATTCTTATCCCCTAATGTAACCTCTCCCGCTGTAGGCTTATCCATACCTGATACGCTGTATAATAATGTCGATTTACCAGAACCAGAAGGTCCCATAATAGCTACCATTTCGCCTTCGTCTATGCTAAAAGACACATTCTTAAGAACGTTGTTCTGTCTCTTATTTGTAATATATGTTTTACATAAATCTTTAACCTGTAATACTGTACTCATATGATTATTCCTCTCTTATCTATATTTATTTGATATATACTAATTTATTTATTCCATATCATTTACTTCTTGAACATTGATTTTTCTTATTCTTCTAATTGATATGCTACATACCAATAAAGTAGCAACTATCAACGATACCGGATACAACAAATATACTTCCATTGGTTTAATATTAAATTCCACTGACTTACATCCCATAAATTTGAATACTAAGCCTGAAGTTAATTTTGTAAATATCTCTGAAGTAAGAACACCTACTAATATACCTGATATTAACACTAAACCGATTCTGCGTAACTGCCAGCTAAATATTGACTTTCTGCCAAATCCTATTGCCTTAAGCATTGCTATCTGTCCCTTTTCCTTTGTGATAAATATCTTCTCCATAAGTACTACTACTAAAATATTTATAATCATAACAATAGCAAGGATGATAAGCTTCAAATCATTAATTATACCTGTAATACCACCTAGCATGCTATCCAAATAACCTACTGTGTCATATACCTGTGCATCACTAAAAATTTCTTCTGCCTTCTCAATGGCATCTTCAATATTTTTCTCTGAAGAGTTAACTAATTCTACCTGTACTCCTGGCGAACCTGTTAATCTGCTATAATCAAGATCACATGTAGGTGTAAATCTGATACCCTCACCAAGATTATTCATTGATTGATAAATAGCTGTTACCACAAAAGGAACCTCTTTATCTGATACTGTGATATATACTGTATCTCCTACCTTTGCATCCAAAACATCTGCTATCACATGAGTTATAGCCACCTCATTGTCCTTCTTTGGTGCTGTTCCCTCCATATACTCATATTCATCTGTAGATGTATTAAGTCCCTGCAATGCTATAGACTGATATGATGTATCCTCATATCTTATCTTCAATCTAAAGAATCCTTCACCGAATACTCTTTTTACTTCTATACCATTTTCTGTCAACTCATCCTTAATCTCTTGCATATGAGCAAGGAATGCATCTTTTGTACCTTCACCGATTACTTCGTTTATCTTCTCTGGATTTAAAATATAAAAATCACTATCTACCACTCCAAATAAAGGAACCACCTTTTCAGAGCTTAATGTATTAATTGTATTAACTGGCATAATTACGAGCCAGATACCAATTATACTTGTTACAAACAATATTATGTATTTCTTAAAATCACATAAGATATCATTTAACGCCATAAACATATTGGCATTTTTTCTAGAACCGTGAAGCTTAAGCAATGATTTCTTTCCAAATCTTTCTCCTGTATGTCCGCTTCTTATGGCATCCATAGGTGTCATTTTCTTTATACGTCTTGTACTTAAATATGCGAAGAATATGACTATAGCCGCTACTAAAATACTTAATAAAATATTTACTATAAAACTGCCTGATGATGACGGAATAACCATCTTAACCATAGCCTGCTTTATCATAAGTTTACCAAATGGAATACTAGCAAATGCTCCTACTAAAGCACCAAGTACAGATATAATCATATATTTAGAAGTGTACAACATTCTAATAGATGGATCCTTTAAACCTATCGCCTTAAGTATTCCTATCTCCTTGTAATCTTCACTTATGGTAAATGAAATCGTAAATCTAAGCATTAATATAGATACTGCTATAAGACAAACACTTACAAGTAAAATAACTGCTGCCACAACTATATCAAGCATATATGTACTAGCAACTGTAGATTGATTACAGAAAAATACTGTTGTAAATTCCTGCTCATAATAATCATCCTCGTATGCATCCAAATCGTCTACCCATACAGAATACATCTTTCCATAAGCGTATGGAATTTTTGCATTGTCAACAAGTTCATTGTAATCCTTTTCGCTTATTATGAAACGCTCCTGTCCCATAAGTGATGAACCAAGAAATGCATCCTTTGAACAACCTACTACTGTAAATTTCTTTCTATATCCTAAATTGTCCTTAAGATATACTACATCGCCCTCTTTAACGTTATGCGCGTCCATAACCTTTTGACTAATGTAAATAGTTCCATCTTCTACATTTGTGATTTTCTTATCATCCATATCAAAGAACTTCTGCTGATTTACATTGTATTTACTGATAATACAGCTATTATTCAACTGTATATCCTCTCGATTTTCCCATTCTATATAACTGTTACCAAACCACATCACATTATCTGTAGAAAATGATGTTACATTCTTCTGATTCTCCAAAAATTCTCTTATCTCTTTATCATTATCATTTTCATCCTTTGTACCACTCATAGTAATGATAATATGGTCCGATAATTCCGCCGCCTCAAAGAAGTCATCTGTTGCGTTTAAAATAACTGACATATTAGTTACGCTACTTGCTATAAAAGTTGTAGCCAATGCAATAAATATTAATAAAATAATATTAATTGACTTCTTACGTTTTAAATCTTTTTTTAGTATTCTAAAGTTCATTTTTTTGCCTCCTTTATCTTATGGTGATACTATACAACATTAATTATTAAATTTTCCTTAAATGGATTTAATAATTTAAAATAGGACTGATTTTTGCAACTAAATGCACTTTTCAGTCCTGTATTTTTTCGTAGTTGTTTCCTGCTTCTTGGTAGTAGGTGGCTGAGTTGTATGAGTCTTAGTTGTAGTTTTCTGAGTTGTTGGTGCCTTAGTTGTTGTTGGTGCTTTAGTTGTTGTTGGCTTCACTGAGGTCGTCGGAGTATTTGTTGTAGTCTGCTCTGGTCTTTTTGTTGTAATTTGCTCTTCTGATTCCTCAGGTTTTACTGTTGTCTCCTGTTTAGAATTTCCACTTGTAGTTTCAGTTTCACCTATATTTTCTTCTTCCGATGATTCATTTTCCATCACACTTGTAATCTCTTCTGCTTCATCTATATCTTTTTGTTTTACCGCTCCACCACATGCACTGAGTGATGCTACCATAGATAACGATATGCCTGTGGCTAATAGTCGTGTTTCACATAAATTATAACAACATATTTCCCATTTTCTAATTTAACAAAATGAAATTTAAGATATGGTGTTCTAGGATTGATTGGCATAAGATTATTTCGTCTATCAAGTTCAAATCTATCCGTATCATCATTTGGAATATCTATACCAGGAATATCTGATGCGCATCCATTCTCATCACTCACACCAAAAAACAAATAACCACCTTCCAAGTTTGCAAAAGCGCATACATCACTTCGAAATTCGGCTATTTTCTCTTGTTTCTTTTCTTTAGTAACCTCTAAAAATGCAAAATTATGTTTGTAATCTATATAATCATTTTCTCTATAATCTGCATTTCCAACAAGCACTCTCAAATCGTCTTCTGTTACTTCAAGAAACGACTTTCCATTAATTGTTGGTAACATTCGCACTTCCTCCTCGTACTAATTAACTCCAGCCCTTCCGAACCTTCGGTGCATATCTAACCGTCGCCTGCTTTCCGTTTCTGACAATCGAAGTCTTTATTACCTGCTGATTCTCCACAAACTTCTCATCCATTTGAACCTCGAAAAAAAATCTTCCTACAAATCACTCTATTAGCAACAATACTTTATCCCGAATCTCATCCAAATTATCCTTATCCACTATCGCCCACAATATTCTCTTCAGATTTTTCCCTTTCAGAATATTTGCTGGAATTGCTGAATAGCTTGCAAATTCTTGAACCAACATTTGTCGAATTTCTTTTATCTTATTTCCTTTTTCTTTTCCATCATACTGGTTCAATTCTAGCAGTTCCTCAATTGCCAATGCCTTTTTCACGGAATCCCAATTTTCGCCTTCTAATATAGCTTCATACATTAAGCGAACTAACGCAGCTCCACACGCTACAAACTGAGGATTAAATTCGACCTTGCTATTTAAATATAATGCCTTGAAATCATTGATATATTTTTTAAGTTCTGCATCCTCTCCACTATCAACCATAGAATATCTATATAACTGTTTTCTTACATCCGTTATAATTTCTTCAAGGTCATATGGAGAATCTTTCCTATCGTACCATTCCTTCTCTGCCCTTTTCAGATACTTTTTACGAACTTCACTAATATCCAATTCATCAAGTCGGTATATGGTAAGCATTACAACATCATAAAATTGCTTAACCTGTTCATCCATTCTATCATTTTGCACACCAATAGTATTACATCCTATTGTTGTAAATTTATCTGCAACCAAATGACCCACTGGAAGCAATTGATATTCAAAAGAACTCTGAACCGCAAAAATATTTTCTCCTGTTTTTCTTGTAAACTCCCAATCCTCTGTGTCAATAATGAATTCTATTTTAAGCTCCTGCTTGTCAACAGTTCCTTCTGCAGCATTACGTTCTTTATTTGATAAAACAGATGGTACATCTACAAAATATGTATGCATAGGCAAATTTGTCTTCGGCTTCTTTGGAATATGTTCTTTGAAACAGAAAAACTCGCCATTCTCTTTTAGCTCTGCCGTAATATCATCAAGTGTACTCTTCACTACTTCATATGTACCGCAGAAAATCATATCTATATCAACACTTGTTCTTTGTGCCTCTATAGGCAGATAGAACTGTGTTGCAGCTCCGCCTTTTAAGACAATATGCTCTCCCAATCGTTTCTGAATTTGAAGAAACAGTTCAAGATCCCATAAAAACAACTCCATCCTTGCCATATTCTTAAACCCATAAAGTTCCATTCTTTGTTGCAAACATTCTCTTTCGAACGCTGTTTTATCATGAAAAAGTTTCGTATAATCCATCCTATTCTTCCTTTCGTAGTATCGTTGCAAATTGCATTGCCGCATCTGTAATATATGGAGTTTCCACAATGAGTCGTATATCACTTTGGAGATTTCTTTTCGTCGAAACCGTAATCATTTTCTTTTTATCAATATTTCCCAATCTGACTAAATTCCGATATACACGAACCAACTCTTGTAAGGACAACGGATATCCATTTCTAGTAATTGAAAAATACAAATCAACAAATGCTTTTTCAATGGTTGCAATACCATCTGCTTCATAATCAAAATTTTCCGTGTCGTATACAACTATCTGCTTTTTATCACTACCAGACAATACCGCATCTTCATATTGCTGACGAATCTCTGATGGTTTAACAATATTAAATCCACCATCTAACAAATAGTTTACAATCTCTTCATGTGCCGTCTTTTCCACGAACAGTAGCATCGGATATTGCTCAGGCACATGCTGCATAAACCGCTGAAGCACATCTAACCCCGATATAAAATATTCAAATCCTGATTCATCAAGTATTTCTTGAACTCTTTTTATATCATCTGTAAGCACTATTTTCGTTTTACCCTTCCATTCATTAAATGCATATACCCCTGTTCGTACACGCTTTAAATATCCGGCCTCTACTAATTTGGACAGATTCCAATATATCGATGACTGTTTCATATCTGGAAAGAGAGTTTGTACATCTTCCATGTAGAAAGTGGCCTGTTCTTTTAAGTTTTCTTCAATAACAATATATTTCTTTTCTAATGCTGATAATTTTTCCATTCATCATTACCACCTTTCAAAAATATACTACCACACCCACGAATTTTATTCAATAATATATTTGCAAATATTATCTTTGCGAATATATTATTATTTATTAGGCAATAAGCTCTATATTAACGATTTCAAACATTTTTCAATAAACTTTTCGCAAATATCATATTTGCGTATTATTTATTAACAAAAAAATTTATACTCATATGTTAATCGTTTATCGTTCTAAAAACTATACTATATCCATCTGCTTTTCTGCTTGCTATGCTGTATATGCCCATATCTCGAATATCTTGTTTGTTAATAAATCTTTGATAGTATCCTTTTCTATTAGATTCGTTATAAAAGATAAAATAAATCTACTTTTGAAAAATAAATAGATTCCATCACAACACCGCTACTCATGCATATACACTTTAATGTTAATCTTTACCCAATTTCCCTTTTTCTCTTTTGCAGTGATTCTTCCAAAAAGAAGTTTCCCCGCATCCATAAGCCTTGCAAAAACCATATTATCTTGCCTTGGTACATAACCAATCTTAACGCCACTTACTGTCTTAATCATAATCGCTTGCTTGTCATACTGATTATCCGGTTCACGGAAAAAATCAAGCTTATCCTCTATATTCAGATACTGCTCCAATTCTTCTATACCCTCAATATGAGTAGTTCCAGCTACGTATGTATCAAACAGAAATATGTCTCTTTCAAATGGCTGCGGTATAACCAACCCACCATTTCCACCGTGAAATAGACTAACCACTCCACTACCTTCTGGTTTTATAAGGTCGCCCATAATATCACCTCAACATTTCCTTGATTTTGGCGTTGTATGTTTCTACAAGCTCCATGTACTGTTTCAACAATTCTTCAAGCTCCGCTTTCTTCTGTTCCACTTTCTTCTCGTCTTCCAAAATATCCTTAACGCAATATGGATACTCTGACTTAATTTTATTAATGCTCTCTTGAATAGATGTAACCATTCTATTCAAACGCTTTTTTTCTTCTTTAAGCTGAGTAAGTGCATCCTGATGTTTCTCTGGTAGCTTATGGTCGCCCACCATTTCATCAATAATACGAAGCGACTTCAAATCTCCATTCTTATATGCATTTATAGCATTATCCAACATTTTTACTTGCGCCATTGTCACTTCCGGGTTAATGTCCGGATGCAAAACTTTTACTATCTTACGATACAATTTCTTCAATTCCTTATTATCCTCTTCTGACAGATAGTCGCCCTTACTATGCTCTAGGGCATCATTCATTTTATCCACTTGCTCATTTAATTTCTTTTCATATTCCAAAAACTCTTCATCAAGCGTTTTATCAATAACTGTAAGATTTATTGCTTCCTGTCTATTTTTTCTTGCTTGAATCAGTTCGATTCTTCTTTTTAATCTAAGTGCCGCACATTGAGCTTCATACGCTTTATATTCCAAACTGCCAAGCTTAAGCATATATTCCGTTTCAATATTTTTACAGATAACAAATCGCAGTTCATCACGCTCCAACATAAGCATAGATAATTCCGTTCTAAGTCTCTCTACATCATCTTTTAACTTTTGAAAATCTGGAAATACAATAATTCTATTATTTACTTCTTTCGCTTCGCTCATATGTGTTGCCTCCTCTCCATCTATTACTGTTATTTCTTGTATGTCCATTGTTTCAAATTCAATCAATCTACCATCCTTAATATCTATAATAATAGATTCATTTCCACTCTCATTGTCATCGTCATAAATATATTCAGATACATAACCTTCAAATATCTTATTATCCGGTGTGATAATTCTTACCTGTTTCCCCGAATATACACCTATACCATTCTCTACTCCTGACATAACAATCCTTCTTTCTATGTGTGCCTTACCGATGTAACTTTGAAATTTCCCTTTAGTAGCAATTTTCTTATGTTGATTAAATTTTACACCAATCACAGTCCGTTATTCGGGTCTGAAAAACCAAAAACTATTTCTTTTTCCATTAACGCAAAAGTACCAGCACCATTAAGGTTCTGGTACGAAAAAATAAGGTCGCTTCTAGAGCAACCTTATAAATTAATCGTATTTTGTCGTTATTAAAACTATTTCATTACATACTTGTAACTCTCTTGCGCATAACGACTGCAACCGCTGCAACTGCAATTATTGCAATGTATAAGCCTACCATTGAAGAATCACCTGCATCTGGAGCCTTATTCTCTGTTGTTGGAGTCTTATCTCCTGCCACTGGAGCCTTGTCTCCTGTATCCGGAGCCTTATTACCTGCATCTGGTGTCTGATTTCCTGTATCTGGTGTTTGATTTCCTGTATCTGGAGTCTGATTTCCTGCACCCGTGTTATCCGTTGCATCTTTATATACAATCGCATATGTTGAGAATTTATCAGTTTCAAATGTTAACTTATTAGTAGTTGCATCATATGTTGTAGCTAATTCATGCCTAATGTGTCTTACAAGATTTGTCCACTTCTTAATTGATTTTGGCAAGTATTATTCAAATTCATATATTATACTTAAGCCATGAAAACAAGAAAGGAGGACAACAGCATGAAGAACTTCATAAACAACTTACTTGACTTTTATGCAGACTTTTTCAATCGCGCTTTATACCGTTTCTAAAAGTCCAAACTAATCCTGAATACAGGTTATTTAAGAAGCTTTAAGCTTCTAAAAATCTGTTACTAATTTGATACAACCATTATGTTATTCTACCTTTTAAACAAGTAGAAACTCATAGTTTTAAAAACCCTTTTCATAATTCCCACAATAATAGCCAGCTTAGAATCTTTTGGTTCCAAACTGGCTATCGTATTATTTCAAATATAACTGAATCCCTTCCCAAGCAATTGCTCTATTCAAATCTATTACTTCCTCTGGTGTGGCAAGCACTATAAATGCTACTGCAGTTCCCTCTGATGTATTAAGTTTCTCTCCAGAATTGTTGTATGCTGCTAAGATATACACATCTCCTACTACAAACACAAGCTCATCCGTTGCCGGGTCAACCGCATAGACATCTACAATATCTCCGTACCGCAGTGAACCACAGACACTGTTAGAAAACTCTGAAACTTTTAGTGATGTGATCACTGCATCCTATTTATACTTGTCCATTACAAAATCTGATGACTCGGCATGCGACCTATGGCATCGGTACAGTTCCCTTGCGTTGCAGGGGCTGCCTTGGCAAATAAGCCTATCACATACCTTCTCATGTAAAGAGCCTTTACCATATATGAATTTACTATCCAAGCCTTGAGATTGTCACAAACCCTTATAAACTCTAAGATTCTTGACAATCCCAACGCTGAGAACACAAAACTACAAAAATACTAAATATTAATAAAAGTCTACGCCTATTGTTGCATACAAAATAATTTTCCTATCTTACCTTCTTGTTAGATAACTTAATCAATACAACAAACCCTATTATACATATCATCAATACGATTAGTGGTAAAACATTCACTTCATCACCTGTGTTTGGTACTTCACTCTCTTCTTTATTTGTACTATTCTCATTAGAATTATTATCTACTGTACCATCTGTATTCTCTTTATCAATGATAGTATTATTTTCTTCATTTTTAGTAGGAACATCTCCTATTGCATAAGCGGCTACTGTTCCACTTACTTCAAAAGCAGCAAGCAAAATTGGCGTTTTTGACGGAGACTCATTTGCACTGATAAAGTACATACCTTCTGGAGCAACATCTCCTTTTAAATAATTAATACTATCTCCTATTTTATCTGGGTCCTCTGAAAAATCACGTGTATTAATATAATTTACATATGTTGCATTTACCGGATTCGTAATATCATACACCATTATTCCTCCAATACGTTCAAGAGCAACAAAAGCATAACTTTTTTCATCTACTTGACCTACGACTACTGATTCTGGTTCAGGACCTTTTTTCTGTGAGCGACTATCCACTTCATTGTCATCATTAGATACGTTGAAATACTCTGGTAAGTAATATGCCGACATTTTTTCAAAATCATTTGCGCTATCAAATACAAGTGTTAATCTATCTTCTTCTACTTCAAAAATCGAAAATGAACGTGCTCCAAATAAAACTTTTTTTCCTATTGGTGTTCCATCCACAACATCTTCATCTATCACACGAATCTTCTCAGCTTCTGTCCCATCTGTTGCTATCAATTTTTCTTTCGATTCATTTACATATTCTGCTTCATCTGTCCCCCACTCTCTAGCGTCACCTTCATTTGCTGTTAATATATAGTCTCTTCCATTCACAGAATATACAGAAATTCCATCTGGCATATAAGCTGATACTGCATCTTTATATGTTTTAGCATTGTATCCATCATCTGACAATAAATCCATTGCATTTTCTTCAAAACCTAAATCTTTATATCCTAACGCTAAAATCCTTACAAATTCTCCTGTATTCAAATCCATAACTGCTATTGCATTGGCTTCCTGCAGAGCTACATATGCCATTGTATTTGTCGCTGTAATATATTCAGGTTCCAAATCCGTAGAAGAATTTCTACCTTTTGCAAACATAACTCCACTTGATACAAGCTTATCTCTTGAATCATCAAACTTTTCAAAACCAACTGTTTTAACTTCGCTTTCTGATATATTTTCAGAATTCAAAGTTATAACTGTAACAGAACCTGCTGGGTCTATTACAGTATCTCCATAACCATTTCTAGGCTCACCTTCATTAGCAACTAAAATTTTACTGCCATCAGGTGTAAATGTAATCATGTCCGGCTGTATACCAGCTTCGAATGCGGTAATAAATGTCCCATCATTCTTTAAAATTGCAACACAACCATTTTTATCATATGCCTCTTCTTGTATCGCAACCGCTACATAACCTGATTCGCTATGGATAGATACTGATGTCATATCTCCATATATAAATCCTTCTACTACTTCTTCTACAACCATTTTTACATCAATTGTAGATGCCGACATTTCTGAAGATACAGCTGATGTAATGTTTGATAAATCAATCACATCAAGTAAACCAGTTGCTCCATTTACAACCCACGCTTTATTATTCTTACTATCGTAAGAAATAATTTCAGATACACCACCATCTTTATTAGAAGTACCCGTTATATAACTCCCTAACTTACTTAACTTTAAAGCATTTTCATTTTCATTTTCATATCCCTCCATTTTTACCGTTGTAGCTTCCTTTGCAAAAACTTCCTCCATCACACTTGCTTGCCATACAGATGTTGCTGTCAATATTGCCATTGCTGTACATCCAATTCTTTTCCACATTTTTCTCATTAGAATTAAATCTCCTTTCAAACTAAACCTTTCTTTTTTATGTACAAATTTAGTTTAATTAAAGTTTGTAAAATCAAAAATACATGATACGTAAATTTTTTTAAATAGTATCATTAAATAAAAAGAATCCTGATAGAAATTTAATTCTACCAAGATTCTCTTTTTATCATTATAGAACATCTCCTATAGATAAGAATTTATTAAATTATCTAATATCATATGCGTAACATTTATCAAATATTACCTCTATAACAGTTCCTTCATTTACTTTACTCTTTACAATAATTTCTCCATCATGAATCAAAACTGCATGTTTTACAATAGCCAATCCCAATCCTGTGCCACCTGATACTTTCGAATGACTTTTATCAACTCGATAAAAACGCTCAAATATCTTTTCATGATGCTCTTTTGAAATACCTATACCATTATCTTCCACACGCAATATAATACTATTATTCGCATCCTCAATAAATATCTTCACATACCCTCCAGGATTATTATACTTTATTGCATTGTCACAAAGATTATATAACATTTCATATAATAAGCTATGGACTCCAAGCATATTCACATCATCACCATATACTTCTATAGCTATATTTTTATTAATAGCTGCATCTAGTAATGTTTCTCTCACTTCATTTGCAATTTTACATAATGAAACTTCTTCTTTTTCCATTTCCAAATGCTCATCCATTTGAGAAAGTCGAATTATATCTTCTATTAAAACTACTAATCTTGAAGCTTCTTTTCGAATATTACTAATAAAATGTGGTCTATCTTCCTCTTTTATTATATCGTTTTCTAATAATTCAGCTGCTCCTATAATAGATTGTAATGGCGTTTTTAATTCATGAGATACATTAGCAGTAAACTCTCTTCTATTCTTTTCTGCATTTAGCTTATCAGAAACATCAAATGCTAATATTACAACGCCCTGAGTTGCTTCATCAGCATCAATACGGCTTAATTCAAAATTATAATCCCTTCCATTTCTATTCGCTATAAACGATGCTTTTCCATTCTTTTTAACCTCGTCCAATGCTACTCGCATTTCTTCTTTTCGGTCTATTGCAAGAAAATTTTCCTCTTCACAATCACCTTCTACACAAAATAATTCCTTAGCGGCTTGATTCATACTTATAATTTTATCTTTGTTATCTAACAAAACTAAAGTTTCTTTCATATGCTCTGTGATTTGTTTAAATTCTTCTTGTTTATTTTTTAACAAAAACATTTGTTGTTTAATTGCACTCTGCTGTGAATGAATTTTATGTAATAATGGCGACAATTCTTCATACACATCATTCTCTAATGGTGCATCTAAATCTAATTCATTAAATGGTTTTACTACATTCTTTGCCATAAAGTGTGCAAAGAATCCTGATAAAACAACCACAATTAATAGAATAAAAGCTATAGGTTGTAACATATCTACAACTAACGCTAAAGCAGTTGCATAGTTAGTTGAAATTCTAAGAACACTACCATCTTTCAATCGTATCGCCTCATAAATTGTTTCTTCTGTCAAAGTAGCCGAATATCTGGTACTGCTTCCTTTTCCCTTTTCTAATGCCTCAATAAATTCTTCTCTATCACTATGATTCTGCATAGTTTCAGCATCTACATAACTATCATATGTCACATTACCACTATTATCTATCCAAGTAATTCGATGCCTATCATATGACATTCCATCAAAATACTCTATCCCAAATTTTTCTGTTGCCTCAGCTACCAATTGTAATTCACTTCTTAATTGAGCTTGTTGAGCTCCATTAAAGTATCGATATAATACGCCTGTAATAACAGTAATAGCAGACAACAAAGTAATACTTGCTACAATAAAAATTGATTTAAATATCTTTTTAGTCACATTCTACCTCCAATCGATAACCCACATTACGAACTGTTTCAATCATTTTCCCATATTTTCCTAATTTCTGTCTAAGGGTTCTTATGTGTATATCTAGAGTTCTGCTATCTCCCATATATTCCAAATTCCAAACACTTGTAAACAGTTGTTCTCTAGTAAATATCTTACCTGGTCGATTTAAAAAAATACGTAATAATTCAAACTCTTTATATGTTAGTTGCACTCTACTTTCATCCACCATCACTGTATGCTCATCTATATTAAGTACCACTCCACCAGCACTTAATACATTATCCGACTTCATAGGCTGAGTTCTTCGTAATACAGCCTTTACCCTTGATACCATCTCCAACATACTAAATGGTTTTACGATATAATCATCAGCCCCTAATTCTAAACCTTTGATTCTATCATACTC
Organism: Lachnospiraceae bacterium; assembly: GCA_045125245.1. Lineage (GTDB taxonomy): Bacteria > Bacillota > Clostridia > Lachnospirales > Lachnospiraceae > SVEL01. The sequence continues at coordinate 4,605 of JBGVNF010000092.1, read as the reverse complement.
TTCACCCTTAGCTGTAGCCATTATGACCGGAATGCCTTTAAATCTATCATGCGACCTCATTCTTTTAAGTAAGTCAATCCCATCGATTTCCGGAAGCATAACATCAAGCAAAACTAATTCTGGCTGCTCCTTTTGTAACATCTCCCAAAAGGTTTTACCATCTTCAAAATCCTTTGTTTCAAAGCCAGACGAACGAAGTGCATACAATTCTACTTCTCGTATTCTTGCGTCATCCTCTACACACCAAATCACGCTTATCCCTCCTTGTGAGTACCTGTTACAGAATATATTACCCATTCTGCAAGGTTGGTTGCATGGTCTCCAATTCTCTCTAAATATTTTGCAATCATTAAAAGGTCTAATGCAAATTCTCCGTCCGACGGATTATTTGCTACCCAATTGATTATACCACACTTCATTTCAGAAAAATAGTTATCCACTATATCATCTTGTGCAATAACATCTTCTGCCAGCTTCATATCTTTTCTTACAAAGGCGTCTACACTTTCCGTTACCATTTCAATAGTTTTATTAGCCATATCACTAATATGTTTCATCTCTCCTACTGTTCTACCATCTAGAAATGTAACAATCTCGGCGATGTCTTCCGCCTGATCGCCGATACGTTCCATATCAGTTATCATCTTTAAAGCAGCAGAAATCAAACGAAGGTCTCTTGCAACTGGTTGTTGATGCAATAATAACTTCATACATCTACTTTCAATTGCACGTTCCATTTGGTCAATGCCTCCACTTCCATCTTTTACACTTTTTGCAAGTACTACATCCCCTGTATTGAGAGCTTTTACTGCTTTCGCAATCGCCTCTTCGCACATTGCTCCCATCTCAATAATTTCTTTATTCAGTTCAAATAGCTGCTCATCAAAACGATTTCTCATATGTCCTCCTTAACCAAATCTTCCTGTTATATAATCTTCTGTTCTTTTATCCTGTGGTTGTGAAAAAATACTATCCGTATTTCCAAATTCAACCAATTCACCAAGTAAGAAGAATGCCGTATAATCTGATACTCTTACTGCTTGCTGCATATTATGAGTAACCATTACTATCGTATATTTTTCCTTTAATTCGATAACTAATTCCTCTATACGTGCTGTAGAAATTGGGTCTAACGCAGATGTGGGCTCATCCATTAATAATACTTTAGGCTGAACAGCCAAAGCTCTTGCTATACAAAGTCTCTGCTGTTGTCCTCCTGACATACCAAGTGCATTCTTCTTTAATCTATCCTTCACTTCATCCCAAATAGCAGCGTCCCTTAAAGCATTTTCAACAATTTCATCCAATTTTACTTTATTTGTAATTCCATGAGTACGAGGACCATAAGCAACATTATCATAAATGCTCATTGGAAATGGATTTGGCTTCTGAAATACCATACCAATTTCTTTTCTAAGGTGATTCACATCTACCTCTCTAGAAAAAATATCTGCCCCATCATATCTCACATCACCTGTAATCTTTACGCTTGGAATTAAATCATTCATACGATTTAATGTTTTTAAAAAAGTGGATTTTCCACATCCAGATGGTCCAATAAAGGCTGTGATACTCTTTTCCGGAATGTCAATATTTATATTCTTAAGTGCCTGATGCTCCCCATACCACAAACACATATCTTTAACTGAAATAATGTTACTCATAGACTTCTCCTTTTCTCAAAATACTTTTGTACGAGATTTGCGACTAAATTGATTAAAACTGTAAGTATCATTAAAATTGCCGCAATTGCAAATGCAACTCCAAATTCTCCTTGCTCCTTTGCATAAACATAAAGTGCTACTGTAAGTGTTGCTCCTGGCGCAGCAAGACCATCAACAATTCCGTTTACAGCATGTGCAAATCCTGCTGTAAATAAAAGAGCTGCCGATTCACCCAAAATACGACCCACAGATAAAATACAACCCGTAATTACACCATCTACACAACCCGGTAACACTACGGTTCTAACTACTCTCCATTTACCTGCCCCCAGTCCAAACGCTCCTTCTCTATAAGATTGTGGAACAGTTTTTAAACTTTCTTGGGTAGTCCTCATAATAGTTGGCAAATTCATGATAACTAATGTTAATGCGCCTGCCATCAGACATGTTCCCATATTATTTGAAAAAAGTAACATTCCTACCAAACCATAGATAATAGAAGGAATTCCTGACAATGTTTCGGCAGCATATTCTATTATCCCTACCATTTTTTTATTCGTCGCATATTCAGTCAGATAAATTGCAGCTCCTACACCCAAAGGTAAAACAATAAGTAGTGTTGCAATTACTATGTAGACTGTGTTTAGAATATCCGGTAAAATGCCAATACTTTCAGTTAAATAACTAGGTTTTGTAGATAACAATTCCCAAGTAATATTAGGAATTCCTTTCATTAAAACATATATTAATAAGAAAAGTACCAATGCCGCTGTTATGCAAACAGAAATATACATTAAAAGCCTCATTAATATTTCAAAAAATTTTCTTTTTCTTGATAACGATATATTTAGCATAGTCTACTCCGTTTCTCTTTTCAGTAAAAAGTTCAATGTTGCGTTTATCAGCATAATAAATAAAAAGAGAACTAGTGCTATTGAAAACAATGCTTGTTGTTGCAATCCACTGGAATATGCCATCTCGCTGGAAACTGCTGTCGTAAGAAAACGTACACTTTGAAAAAGTGAATCTGGCATATTTGATGCATTACCTGCAACCATCATCACTGCCATTGCCTCGCCGATTGCACGTCCTACTCCTAATACTACTGCCGCTGCTATACCACTTTTTGCAGCAGGTACAGATACCTTGAAATATGTTTCTATGGGCGTTGCGCCTAAAGCAAGCGATGCATCTTCGTACTCTTTTGGTACAGCATCCAAAGCTGTAATAGACATCTTAATAATGGATGGTAAAATCATGATTGCTAACACAATAATTGCAGCAAATAAACTTGCTCCATCTGGCACATGAAATATTTTCCTTATTCCCGGCACTAGCACTAACATACCCACCAATCCATATACTACGGATGGAATACCAGCCAATAAACTAACTGCCGATTGCATTATTTCTTTCACTTTTGGCGACGCTATCTTTGATAAATAAACCGCTGTCATAAATCCTATTGGTACACCTATAAGGATTGCTCCGGCAGTACCATATACGCTTGTCAAAATAAATGGAAGTATTCCATATAAAGGTTCCTTTGCAGTAGATGCCCATTCCTTTCCAAAAAGGAAATCTATAATCCCTATTTCAAAAATGGCTGGCAAACCTGAAATAACTAGATATACCGTTATTATAAGAACACATCCTACTGTAATTAGTCCCAACAACAAGAAAATACCATGTATTATTTTCTCTAACATTTGATTTTTCTTCATCGTATTATCCTCACATCACCTTAGCGACGGCAAATTTACCGTCGCTAAGATTTTCCTATTAATTTGCTGGTACCACTCCAGCTGCCGAAATAACATCGTTAGCCTCTTTTGATGTGATATAATCAAAGAATTTCTGAGCTTCTTTACTAAGTTTTGCATCACTCTTTGTAACCAATACAAATGGACGCTGAACAACGTAACTACCATCTTTAATTGTTTCTTCTGTGGCGGCTATTCCATCAATTGTTACTGCTTTAACTGTATTCTTTACTGATGCAACTGATGCATATCCGATTGCACCCGGATTCTGAGATACTGTTGTAATAACATCACCAGTAGATGTTAATTCTTGACGATACTTACATTTATCCTCTGTATCTGTAATAGACTCGAAACCATCACGTGTTCCACTTCCTGCTTCACGTCCTATCAAAACAATTTCAGCGTCATCTCCACCGACTTCGGACCAATTTGTGATTTCACCTTTATAAATTTTAGCTACATCTTCTAAGCTCAAATCTTTTACAGGGTTATTTGGGTTTACAATGATTGCAATTCCATCATACGCAAGAACTGTTCCTGTTAATCCAGATGACTTTTCTTCATCTTTTAACTCTCTAGATGATAAACCAATATCACATCTACCTTCCGTTACTGCTTTTATACCACTTCCAGAACCTGTTGGATTGTATGTAAAGCTAATACCTGTATCGTTCTGGAATGATTCTCCTAAAGCTCCAATAACCTTTTCCATTGATGTTGAACCGTCTGTTGTAACTGTTCCTTTCGAACCACTTTCATTGCTTCCGCAACCTACTAATGTTGCAACTGACATAACTGTAATAAGTAGCATACTAAATAATTTTTTCATTTGGATTTTTCCTCTCTTTCAAACTTTTTATTCTGTACACTTTTTATTTTAAGCATCGTATGTTAAATGAAAAATACATCATATGTAAAGTTTATGTTAAGTTTTCAACTATGATTTCTACATTATTTATATAACCATTCCTTAACACATTTTTTCTAATTATTTCGCACGCTTCACAAACTCAACATAGTCAAGACCTATAACAATAAAAAAGTGTCTTCGACACTTCAACTCCCCTGCCCCTCAATCTTTGAGGGGTAGTTTGTTTTTTTCTAATTTCTGCCGATAATAATTATATGAATATATTACAATCCATTTTTAAAGATCATTATGAAGAAATTGAATA
>JBGVNF010000091.1:0-2279 GCA_045125245.1 Lachnospiraceae bacterium | reverse complement strand
ATGCCCATCTCACGAAGTCTCACTTCCATCTCGGCTCTCGCGGCGCGAGTGAACGTAATGGCGCAGATGCGGTCATTTAGATGCTCATAACGATAATTGGCTACCGCGGCTAAAAGAGTGTGTGTCTTACCACTACCTGCGGGAGCTTTGATGACAATGTTATCAGCTTCTGCGAAAACCGCATCCGACTGAGAATTGTCCAAGTTATTTATTTTGTCTTGATAATTATCCTTGTTTGCTTGTTGGAAAGACATCTAATTTCACTCCTTTCAATTTGCTTACTTTCTTAATTTCTTCTTCATATTCTTGTTTTAGTTTTTCTAATTTAGTTTTTACACCTGTTTTAATATATTTACTTAAAAAATCCGCAGATGCAACACAATCCATAAGCGGTAATTTTACTTCTTCTTTAGTGTGCAAGTGTTTTAATTGGTTAACAAGCGGCGCTTCAGAAGCCACTAAGTCAATCAATTTTTCTATAAATACATCTTTATATTCCATTGTTTCTTCAATATCTTGGAAACTAAACACTGCATCAAACTCTAAATCCGCATCGACATTTCCTATGATAATCAAATGATTATTGTCCTGATCAGCCTCTTGAGCCGCCGCCATTGCCAATTTCTTAGCAGAAAGCAGTGCATAGAATAGTGCACCAACCCAATCGTCGGCAACCTTAGCAGCTATCAAATACTCCATAAACATTGGCATTGGAAAAGTCACCTGCTTCAATTCATCTGGAAGTGCCTTAAATATACCAGACGCGGCATAAATGTGCTGTTCATCACAAGGCATTAGTACTAATATTTTCATATTATTCTTCAAGCTCCTTTCTTGCACGAACGGCTAGCAAATCCGCATAAGTGTTCCATTTTGCTTGTTCGCTAGTATCTTTCTTATTGTGGCTTTCTACCTTAATCACTTCAAGCGATTCAAGACGGCTTTTGTTTTTAATGTAAAGTGCAATAATGCGTTTCCATAAATCTTGATTTTTAACATCCTGACGATCTGCAGTTCGCCATCCATTTTCCATCCATCTGAGATACCATTTGTCCTTAATGCAATTACAAAGATATGCGCTATCTACGTAGATATTAACCGCTACATTTTTTGACACTATCTCGTTGACTTGTTCAAGCGCACATAAAAATCCAGATAGTTCCATACGGTTGTTTGTAGAATATGGTTCTTTACCGGTATTGGTAGATATTACAATTCCCTCTTCAACACAAATGCATGCCCATCCACCCATTTCTGATTTGCTTGACCAAGCACCATCTGTATAAAAATCTAATGTTCTAATAATCATTATTCTTCCTCCTTAGATTGAGGAACTAATTCGTATACAAATTGTTCATCATTAATATTCCAACAGATGCATAAATTAAAACTATCAACTAATGTTTTAGCATTAATTGCTCGTTTAAGTAGGCTCATATTGGTTTTAAGTACTTTTAAATGTTCTGGTACATCTAATCTACGTTCTCTTGGGCGGCCTTTTGTGGTACACATCATATCAAAAAAGATTGCCGAAATAATATTTACAACTGTGATAAAGTATCCTTCTAAATCATCGTCTTGTAAATCAATTTTATCAATATTGATTTGATAATAGTTCTCGATGCCTGATTCTTCAATAAAATAATTAAAAGATTGGCGAACTCGTTCCTTAATATCAAAAATAGTTGTTGTATTATTTAAATCAATCTCTAATTCATTTGTTTTAAATGAGTATGATTTTTTGATTTTAATTTTATCTAAATCTACAAATTGCATTTGTCTAACTCCTTTTGTTGTTCTACTTTTTTTAAGAACGTAAAAATTGCTACTTCAGCCCAAACATCATTAAAAGCATTATGTGCTTGATGTATATAGTAACCACATTCTAACGCTAAATCTTTGGCAGTTAAGTGGTTTTCTCTTTCTAGTATAGTTTTTGCATTATTAAAAGTACAATATCCATCAACAGGATATTTTTTGCGACCATCTCGATATGATAAATTGATACCATTTTGTAGTAGTATCATACGGTCATTTTTTAAACCATGACTAATAACCATTACATCTTTTAAGTCAACGTTTGCTAAAAAATCATCATAAATAATTTTTTGCACATCATTTAATGACACGCCATTGCTTTCTAAAAAAGTATTTGTAATGCTTGTGTATTCCATAAAAGGAAAACATACTTTTGTACTTACATACTGATTACAGCTGCGCATTAATTGATATGTATCAACGTCAATTCGCTTAAATAATAAACCTGCAAATTGCACTAG
>JBGVNF010000090.1:0-2717 GCA_045125245.1 Lachnospiraceae bacterium | reverse complement strand
ACTATTTCCATCCTCGAAGAACGCCATTCTGTCATATGCCAGATACACCTTAGGTTGTAAATTATAAATCTTAAGAAAATACTTTATCTCATTTAAAACCTGCTCATTCATATAATCCTTAAGTGTAGGCTCCACTCCATCTAACATAAGCTTATATGCCTCATCAAGAACAAGCTTCGTCCTTCGCTTATTTACAAGGCCTTTAAACTTCTTTTTTATCTCCAGAAATACTTTATCCTGTAGCTCTGGCACACCATAGCTTCTAAGTCGCAGCTTTTCTTTATACACTGGCTTTGCTATGGATGCTCTAATCAGTGCATCATCAGGCGTGTCATAATAAATGTTGGCGATATTATATAGCTTGTTATCTTTGTTATATTTGTCGGCAATCATTTTCCCCTGCATAGCATCAAGTATGTATTTAAATTTTTCTTCATCTAGCAAGTACTTTTTTTCATACCGACTAAAAACTTCTATAGCCATTCTTTCCTCCTTTTTCTTATGAACGTATGATAATGCTTATCTCAAACCAGAAGCAGGTTCCCTTACCCACTTCACTTTCTACTCCAAACTGTAGCTTATGAAGCTTCAACACATTTTTTACTATGGACAGTCCAAGACCTGTGCCCATCACCGCACGCTTGTGATTTTTATCTACCTTATAGTAGCGTTCCCACACATTAGCCAATTCTTCCTTTGCTATGCCCTCGCCTGAATCAATAACCTCTATTCTAGCTATACAACCATTGACTCTTTGACGAACGACAATCTTCTTATCGTCACCTGTATAATTTATAGCGTTATTTACAAGGTTATAAATTACCTGATACATCTTGTCTTCATCGGCTTCTACTACTATATGTCTATCATATTCAAAATCAACTGTAAACCTATTTTGCTCTAAAAACTTCGAATATCTAGCCAAAACCGACTCTATGCTTTCTGTCAAATCGTACTGCTTCGCATTTAGTTCCATTACACCCGCCTGTAATTTTGATACATCTAACAAATCATTTACTAATGTTGTAAGTCGTTTTGCTTCATCTATAATAACTTGAACATTTTCTGGTGTGTTTTCTCCTGGCAAATCTCTCATCACTTCTGAGTAAGCTGTTATCATAGTAAGCGGTGTTCTTAAATCATGTGAAACATTTGCTACAAGCTCACGCTGCAAGCCTTCCGCTTTTGATAGCTCCACTGCCGCTTGATTAAGTGTTTCCGACAGCTGTGCTATTTCCTTGTAACCCTCTCCTTCAAAATGAACATCATACTCGCCCTTACCAAGCTTCTTCGCCGAATCATTCATCTTTATTATAGGTTTTGAAATCTTTAAGGATATAACAATGGCGATAACAAGTGACAATATCACCATAATAATCGAAATATATATAAGCTGTACTCTAAGGGTATGAACTGTTGCATCCACTGGTGTAATTATGGTATTTATCATAACTACAAGCTCCCTGCCCGTTTTATCCTTCACTATATCTACTGCTATTATGCTTTCTCCCTCTGACGCCTTAGGCATATTTTCAAATTTATCTTTACCTAATATGTTTTCCATATCAGTTACACCCATGTCATTAGGCTTAAAGAAATCATGCATCTTCTTTTCAAGTCTTGCTCTATAAGAGCCACCATTACGTTTTGCTTCCGAAATCAATCCAAGTAGCTGTTCTCTTCTTAACTTATGTACATTACATTGCATATTTTGCTCTGTAGTATATATATCAGTGCCGTAAGTATTTATCACTCTTATGCATATATCATAGCTTGCACCAATAGCTTCTATAGCCTTTTCTATTTCAATTTCACTGTCATCCTCATCATCAATGACTTCTATAACACTTTCGCAAGCATCCTCCAATTCATCCGTCTTTATCTTTTTATAAAAATCCTCAAGATAAACCGTCTGAAAAAGCCATAATAGCCCTAAAAGTATTGTTGTGAAACCGAGCATGTATATAAATATTTTCCATTTTATACTAAGCTTCATAATTTATGCCTTTCCAAGATTCTAACATCTATGTAATTATCATTCTCACTACTTAACACTATCAAATCGATATCCCACTCCGCGAAGAGTTGTAACCAGCCCCCTGTATTCTCCTAGATTACTTCTAAGAAGCTTTATATGAGTATCCAAGGTTCTATCATCTCCAAAGTAGTCATATCCCCACACCTGTGTGATAAGCTTCTCTCTTGTGAGAGCTATACCTTTATTTCTTATCATATAGAACAGTAAGTCATATTCCTTAGGTGTCATACTTGCCTCTACTCCGTCTACAGTTACTATTCTGCTAGTAAAGTCTACTTCTAGGCCTTCATATCTATACACATCATGCTCTTTCACTTTTTCTCCACTATTGTTCAAACTGTTTCTAGCATTTCTAGTAATCACTACATTTACTCTCATCATAAGCTCTTTAGGTGAAAATGGCTTAACCACATAATCATCTACACCTGATTCAAATCCGTGAATCTTATCATACTCCTCACCTCTAGCAGAAAGCATAATAACCGGTATATCCTTAATTTTCTTTATCTCCTTGCAAGCAGAAAATCCATCTAACTCCGGCATCATAACATCCATGATTATCAAATCAAAATCCTCTCTTTGACATGCTTCTATTGCCTCCATTCCATTGGAAGCTTCAGTTATAGCATAACCTTCAAATTCAGCATATTTTTTTATAATAATACGGATCTTATCTTCG
>JBGVNF010000089.1:0-38817 GCA_045125245.1 Lachnospiraceae bacterium | reverse complement strand
AAGCAGGAATGATTAAGAGTGCTATAACGCCACTTTTGACAAATGAGGAAAACTGTTGTAAACTTGTGAAAACTAATTAGTGAAATCTTATGTCTTAGGGTCTCTCTTTTGTTTACTAACTGACAGTAAATTTACTCCATCGAAGTATAAAATGTACTTGAAAATAATTGGAAAATTTCATATAATATTAGTATGTATTTGAATTGTGTAAATTGACTTGAAAGGTGATTACTATGAAGCTAAACCAATTAACTAATGATAGTTCAGTTCAGTTGGAATTTGAGGCTGGACAGGAAAAATTATATCTTGATGTACAGATTGCCCAGGTGTCTAAGAGCGGCTTGGTATTATATCCTGTGATTATAGAGGGAAAGGCATTATCATTTAAGAATAATGAGAACGTGATAAATCTTGTTTATTTGCAGAAAGAGGGAAAGCCACTTTTGTGGAAGAACGTGGCAGTAAGTAATGCTATTATCAATGGAAGAAACTTTGTATTGGTTCGTTCTATAGCAGATGGAGTAGATTATAACAGACGACATAACTATAGATTACCACTTGATATAAGAGGAAACATAGCTGGTTGTGGCGACATTATAATTCACGATATATCGAATAATGGTATTGCATTTTTAACAGAGTTAGATGCAAAGTGTTTTACTATAGGACAGGAGGTAGTGCTGAATTTTAGTGCTAGAAATGTCAATTACACGATGAAGGTTACAGTAGCTCGTATGGTAGAGCAAGAGAAAAGAGTTTTATATGGATGTTCTATGATGTCGACACCGGCTATAGATCAGTTCATTAGTGAAGAGCAAAGAATTAGAATCAAAGGATTCTAAGGTACATATAAGAAGAAGCGGACATTTAGTTCCGCTTCTTTTTTATATGAAAGAGATAAAACATTATTGTTGTAAAAAGTATACCGCACAAAGCACCGCTGCTGTCGATTAATACATCGGTTAAAGCTGGGTATCGGTTATCGGTGAAGCCTTGATGTATTTCGTCTGAGACAGCATATAAGATACAAAAGACAAGAGATATAGGAATAATCCTTACCATATGTCCCTTTATACGACGAAGAGCAAATCTAGCTTTTTCTGCACATACGTATGTAAGAAGGGTAAGACTACTAAAAATTCCAAGAATTCCATACTCTGTGAAATGAGCTCCTTTTCGTATGATATAGTGTGCAGTCTCTAAAATAGATAATTGCTTCTCTGGTGAGTAAGAATCAAAATCCCTAAAGATTAGAGAGATAATGGCTTCTGTTATGCCACCGCTAAGATTTGCGGAGGTGTCGCCAGTTTGAGCAGAAAATATAAAGATTACCACCATCCATACTATAGTTAAAGTAAAGAACAGTTTATTAAGTTTTTTCATATTTCTATCTATATCATATAGATTGTTTGTATCTAAATTATTATCTATATTTTTCAAAATAACCTCCAGAAATTAATTATATTTTGTCGATTAAACATTTAGGAGTATATCATATGGAAAATTTCTCAGCAATATGTTGCAAAAAAATCTTGAAAGAAAGTTACCAAATCTATACAAAAAGTAGTAAATGCCTATGGACTGAATTTTTAAAATGTAGTATATTTAAAAGGATTTTATGATTTATAAAAGAAGAAAGGCCAGGTAATAGATATGATAGCAAATAAAATGGTAGGTCTTGTAAATAACAATTCAGCAATTCGTATGATGTTTGAAGAAGGCAAGAGATTAGCAGCAGAGTTTGGTGCAGAGAATGTATATGATTTCAGTCTTGGAAATCCAAATGTGCCAGCACCAGCAGGATTAAATACTGCTATTAAGGAAATTCTTGACGAGGAGACATCTACATTTGTTCATGGATATATGAATAATGCAGGTTACGAAGATGTTCGTGAGACTATAGCAGCGTCTCTTAACAGAAGATTTGAGACATCATTTACTAAAGATAATATAATAATGACAGTTGGAGCAGCAGGTGGACTTAATGTAATCCTTAAGACACTTATTAATCCAGGTGATGAGGTTATCGCATTTGCACCTTATTTTCTTGAGTACCGTTCTTACATAAATAATTATGATGGCGTGCTTGTAGAGGTTTCACCAGATACAGAAACCTTTATGCCAAACCTAGCTGAGTTTGCAGAAAAGATTACAGCTAAGACTAAGGCAGTTATTATAAATAATCCTAACAACCCAACTGGTGTTGTATACTCAGAGGAGATTATTAAGAAGCTTGCTAAGATAATGGAGGATAAGCAAAATGAGTTTGGCACAGAGATTTATTTAATTTCAGATGAGCCATACAGAGAGCTTGCTTATGATGGAGTTGAGGTTCCATATCTTACAAAGTATTATGCTAATACAGTTGTAGGCTATTCGTTTAGTAAATCCCTTTCACTTCCAGGTGAGAGAATTGGTTACTTAGTTATCCCAACTGAAATGCCAGATTACAAGAATGTATTTGCGGCAGCTAGTATTGCAAATAGAATTTTAGGATTCGTAAATGCGCCATCTCTTATCCAGAGAGCTGTGGCAAAGGTTATAGATGAACAGACAGATATTGCATATTATAATAGAAATAGAGAGCTTTTATATGGAAGCTTAAAGGAATACGGTTTTGAGTGCATTAAGCCAGAAGGAGCATTTTACCTTTTTGTAAAATCGCCAGTGGCTGATGAGAAGGAATTCTGTAATAAGGCTAAGGCATACAATATTCTTATGGTGCCTGGAAGTTCATTTGCTTGTCCAGGATATGTAAGAATTGCATATTGCGTAGCTTATGAGACAATCGAACGTTCACTTCCAAGCTTTAAGAAGTTAGCTGAAGAATTTGGATTATAGGAGGCAGTTATGGGAGCATGGGAAAATAATATAAGAAAAGTAGTTCCATATGTGGCAGGTGAGCAGCCAAATAAGCCAAATATGGTCAAGTTAAATACAAATGAATGTCCATATCCACCAGCTCCAGGTGTAAAGACAGTTATAGAAGGTATGGATGCAGATAGATTTAGACTTTATCCAGATCCAACAGTTGGCAAGCTTGTGGAGGAGATTGCAGCCTTTTATGGAGTGGAAAGTGATGAGGTATTTGTAGGAGTAGGCTCTGATGATGTAATAGCAAATGCGTTTTTGACATTTTTTAATTCGGATAAGCCTATTTTATTCCCTGATATAACATATTCGTTTTATCCAGTTTGGGCAGATGTGTATGGCATAAAGTATGAGACACCAAAGGTTTCAGCAGATTTTAAGATTAATCCAGCAGATTACTATAAGGAAAATGGTGGAATTATATTTGCTAATCCTAATGCGCCAACATCTATCTATGAGCCATTAAGCTTTATAGAGGATATAATGGAGCATAATAGTGATTCAGTCGTTATCGTAGATGAAGCATATATAGATTTCGGCGGAACTTCAGCAATTGAATTAACAAAGAAATATGAGAATTTACTTGTTATACAGACATTCTCAAAGTCTCGTTCTATGGCAGGTATGAGAATAGGTTTTGCCATAGGAAATAAGAAGCTTATAAGTGCTATGCAGGATGTAAAATATTCTATTAATTCTTACACTATGAATATGCCTTCTATTATGGCAGGTGTAGAATCTGTTAAGGATAGAGAATATTTTGAGGCTACATGTAAAAAGATTATAGATACTAGAGAAGAAGCGAAGAGGATAATGGCCGATATGGGCTTTGAATTCCCAGATTCTATGTCGAATTTCTTATTTGTTACACATAAAAAGTTCGATATGACACAGCTTTATGAATACTTAAGAGAAAAGGACATTTATGTTCGTCACTGGAATAATCCACTTATAAAGGATTATTTAAGAATTACCATAGGAACAGATGAAGAAATGAATAAATTGTACGATGCTATAAAAGTGTTTATGAAGGAGAATTAATATGTTTTTGATTATTTTAGGTGGTTTTTTAATGGCCCTTGCTGATAGCGTACCAGGTGTTTCTGGTGGAACGATTGCTTTCTTGATGGGATTTTATGATGATTTCATCAATTCGTTAAACGATATTGCTTCAAGAGATAAAGAAAAACGAATAAAAGCATTTAAATTCTTAATAAAGGTTGGCATAGGTTGGGTTACTGGCTTTTGTTCAGCAGTACTTGTTATTACAGCAGTATTTGAAAAAAACATATATGAGATTAGCTCATTGTTCTTAGGATTTGTATTATTTGCAATTCCTCTTATCTTTATAGAAGAGAAGGAAGCTTTTAAAACTAAGTTTTACAATGTTATATGGGTAGTAATCGGAGCTGCATTCGTAGTGGCTATTACATATTTCTCTGGAGATGCAAGTGCAACAAGCTTAGCATGGGGAAAGTTTGATTTTGTAGGTGGAATTATTCTTTTTGTAGGAGCTATGTTAGCTATTTCAGCAATGGTTTTACCTGGCATTTCCGGCTCAACCATACTTCTTGTGTTTGGAATTTATCAGCCAGTAATGGACGCTATAGATGGTTTCTTACATATGGAATTTAAGTATGTAGTAGGCTTATGTATTTTTGGATTTGGTATACTTACTGGTGTATTTACAACTATTAAGGGCTTGAAAGTAGCATTGGATAAGGCTAGAACAGCTACACTTTATGCCATAGTGGGTATGATGCTCGGCTCGCTTTATTCAATTGTAATGGGACCAACAAGCTTAGAGACACCAAAGGCAGCTATGAGCTTTGACACATTCAATGTAGTGTTCTTCATAATAGGAGGCGCTGTGATTTTAGGTTTACAGGCGTTAAAGCATGTATTTGCTAAAAAGGAAATAACAGAAGAACAGAATTAAAAGGGGTAAATGAGGGTTTATATGGATAAGTTTGTAACAAAAATAGCAAATTATTGGAATAACCTTGAATTATCAACACTCCTAATTGGATTAGGGGTGTTGATTATATTATGGAGCTTTTGTAGATGGATACTAAAGAAAATGAAATTAACACCGCCAGGAGCGGACAGAACCTTACAAGAAATCGATAATATGACAGGCGCAGAATTTGAGGAATTTGTGGCTGCGGTTATTCGTGGAAATGGATATGAAGTCATAGAGATGACAAAGACTACAGGTGATTTTGGAGCAGATATAATTGCTTCGAAAAATGGGGAAAATATTGCCGTGCAATGTAAACGATATGCTAAGCCAGTAGGTGTAAAGGCAGTTCAAGAAGCTATATCGGCCATGAAGCATTATGATTGTGATAGTTGTCTTGTGGTGACAAATAGTAGATTTACGAAACAAGCTATGGAGTTAGCTAATGATAATGAAGTAGTGGGACTTTGGGATAGGAACTTTTTGGTATATATGAGAAATAGGGCGGAGAAAAAAATATAAAAGTTGATAAAAAAGGAAATGAGAGATGTTATTCTTATGGCAGCAGCATTTATCGTAGCTCTCATTCCGGCGGTTATCAATAAGATAAGAAAACTGTATTATATGTCTAAGGCAAAAAAATACGAGGAGGTAAAAGAAATGAATAAGAAAAAAGGTTTAATTGTGGGTGGTATAGCAGCTATATCGGTGATAATTATTATTTCACTTATACTAGTGTTAATGAATAGTGGGAAGGATAAAGATAAAAATTCTAAAGAAACCACAAGGGATATTACAAGTGTCGAGATAACAACTGAAATAGAAGATGATACAGAGCAAACTACAGAAGAGAAAACTACGGAAGAGAAGACTACAGAGGAAGAGACAACAGCGAAGAAGCCAGTAGAAAAAGATGAACCAAGTGAGGAACAACTTGCATATAGAGAGGTCCTCAAAAACCAGATTTTTGAAGTGGGCTATAATTCTTATAAGGAAGCATATCTTCATATGTTGCAGGTTTATGAGCGTGCATATGGATATGACGAGAAATATGCATTAGTGGATTTCGACGGTGATGATGTACTAGAGTTAGTGGCTGATGTGAATAGTGGTATTACTATGTATACCTTCAAGGATGGCAAGGTATATAAGCTTGTAGATGATTGGGGATACGGAGCAGGCGGTAATCATGGTTATGAATATATACCAGGTAAGAGTGTAATAAGAAATTATAATACAGATTATGCTGGAATAATAATGTATGAAACCTATTGGAATATTAAGCTCAGTGGCGAAAACGTAGTGGAGGATATTTCTTATCTTAAGCAGACATTTTTTGATGATGTAAATGGTAACGGTGTACCTGATGATAACGAGGAGGTAAGCGATGAATATGTGCGTTATTATCTTGGTGACAAAGAGGTAAATGTAGATGAATATGTAGGTGCTATGATAGAAGGTGAATATAAAAATCTTCAGGGCGAGATGGATTTGTATGACATTTATAGGGTGTTACAAAAGCCAGATTTGGTAAAGATAAAAGATAAGAAATGTAGGGAGGCATATTTACAAATCATAGAGCAGTTTGAGAAGGATACTGAGGAGGATATGAGTAGAACCTACGCTCTTATAGATTTTGATGGTGATGATACATTGGAATTGATTTGTCAGAGAGGTGGTCACAGAATCAGTTTCTATGTGTACGAGGATGGTAACGTATATCAGCTTATGGATGATTGGAGCTGGGGCGCTGGAGCAAATCATGGCTATGAGTATATACCAGGAAAAAATATATATAAAAATAACGATAGTAATGCTGGTGAGAATATTGTTACATTTAAGAAATTAAATGATAATAATAAATTGGAGCTTATGTATTATCTTGTAGTAGAGTGGGGCGAATATAAAAAAGATGGAATCGATAGGTATTATAAGGGTACTCAGGACGGAGAAGTAGAGATTACAGAGGCGGAGTATAAAGAATTAATGATTGAAGGTAATTTCCGATTGATTGAGGCCTGGTACAGCAGAGAAGAGATAGAGAGTTGTTTGAGATAGGATAAGATAATAGTAAAAAATCAGCTTGCAAGAGAGTGTGCAAGCTGATTTTTTTGCTATTTTTTTAGGGGTTTATCCATATTTTTTAGGGCGTATTCGCATGCTTGAATAACGAATGAGGAAAAGGATACATCCTGCCCTTCTATAGTTGTATCTATTTGTTCGATAAGAGAAACAGGAAAACGGATAGTTTTGTTTTCTGTTTCTTTTCTGTTAGGTTTTAACTGAAATGACATAATAAGAAACCTCCTTTTATATTATTTTATTGCAAAAGATACAGAAATAAAGCATTGCAAAGTGCAACGCATAATGTATTGCACGAAAGGAATTGTAATGATATAATAAAAGTGTTTACTGAAATAATATTTATTATCGGAGGAATTGAAGTATGCGAAAGATTATTAAAGAATTAGGAATAGTTATGGTAACAGTTACATTGTGTTTTTCAATGGTAGGCTGTAAGGATGATAAAGAAAAGAAAAATGAAACTACAACTGGTACAGAAACAACAGTTTTAGAGGAGACTACTTTATCAGTAGATGAGTCGACATCTGTAAAAGAGGAACAGTCTACATCTAAAGTGGAAGAAGGCACAACTACAGAGAAGATAATAGATACTTCTATTCAAAAGGAAACTACAACAAAGAAGCCAGAAACAACAAAGAAGGCAGAGACAACAAAGAAGCCAGAGACAACAAAGCAACCAGAAACAACAACTAAGGCACCGGAAGCTCCAAAGACATGGTTTGAGAAGATGGGATATAAGATTACTGCTAAGTCTATTGTATTGAATGATATAAATGGTAATGAAACTAGAGAAGAATATAAATGTAATTTGGTGATTGAGGAATCTATATGGGAAGAAAATCCGGAATATAAGTGGATAACATGCTGGATTACCGATGGAGAGGAAAATTGGATAAGCTTATGTGCTTTTGATAAATATACAGGAATTGAGTATGTTACAGGGTTTGGGGATGCAGGAGATGGATATTTAAGCTCTAAAAGAATGATAAACGGAAAGGAAGTTACGATCTATTTTGATGGAGCAATGAGCGCAAATACATATGTTAGAAGTATTGCAGTTCCTAAAGATTATGATGGTGTAGTATTTGTGTGTGGAAGTAGTACAGGAAAGATTTCATATAATCAAGAAATTGATGAAAATGCTGGACCATTTATGTTAGATGAATATTGTAGTTTTGGTAAAAATGATGTTTATTTTATCTCGGCGGATGATAAGTAATATCTTGGTTTGATATAGAAGTGAGGATATTGTATATGCGTAAATTTAATATGATTAGTGCTATGTTTTTAGTAGCTGCGTTAAGTTTGAATGCAGTTGGTTGTAAGAAAGAAGAACAGAAGGCAATAGATACAAGCATATCAGAAATGCAAGAGTTGAATTTGGAATTAGAAACAACATTTGAGGTAGATACAGAGAGTTCAAAAGAGGCACAGACAGAAGAAGTGACAAGTGAGATTCAGGAAACAACAGAGGAAGAGACTACAACGGAACCTGAAACAACAACTTTACAGCAGATACAGGAAACGACAACTAAATTATATACAGTAACAAATTTAGATAAAGTGATGTATGTGAAGTCGAGTGTAAATGTACGAAAAGGACCTAATAGGGAGTTTGAGAGGCTTGGTTCTTTAAAGGCTAACCAGCAGGTAAAGGTAACAGGTAAATCTGACCAAACAGGTTGGTATCGTATCGAATACAATGGAACAGAAGCTTATGTAAGTAATAGTTATTTACAGGATAAACCTGTTGAAACTACAACACCAAAGCCAACAACTACAAAGAAGCCAAGTGGTGGAAGTAGTAATAAGAATGAAGAGACAACTACAAAGAAACCTTCAGGCGAAATGTCTTATGAGGAAAAGGTAGAAGCAAATCCTAATAAATATAAATCTGATAAGTATGTTATTATTCACAACGCCGATAGCTCTTACGATGTAAAGAATACAATTATGGGAACAAAAGCAGGTGTTTCAAGAGAACAAAGAGAAATGGATGCTTATGAAATTTTTATGGAAAAATTAGTCGGTAAGCTTGAAGTTCCAGATGGTTGGTATTTAACCATTGGAATGCAAAGAAGATATAATGATGCTGCAACAATTCATTATGATATAAGAGATTATGGATTATATGTAATGAAGAAGGTTGGAGAAGGTTATTGTTGGATTTTTGATGAAAACTTCAATCTTAAGAAAGTATCTTTAAGTGATACAAACTAAAGAAGATATAAAAATAACAAAAAGGAGGATGGGAATATGGTTGGAGAGCAATTCCATCTCTTTTTTTATGATGTATTTAGGAGAAAAATCTTTAATAATTGAGTGCTTTTCAAAATTATAAAATTAAAATTTTGAAAAATTAAAAATTGAAAATGGAATACCAATAATACTATTTATATGATATAATAATAGAATAAAAATATTACTATAAGTATATGAAAGGATGTGCCCTATGTCTGACAATAAATGGCAATTTGAGCTCGATGAATACCTTCGTCAAGGTGAGCCAGAACAAATTGAAAAAACTTATGCTTGGCAGGCGGCTATAGGCTTGCAAGCAGTTGATGGACTAAATACATCTGAATATTTACTTAGTAATGCTAAAAACCACATTGAAGGCAAACTTGGAATAGCGGAGATAGAGGAGCGTATTAAATCTTATTACGAAGAACGCTCTGAACGAGAAGATATAGAAAATGGTACAAGAGAAGCAGATATTGTATCAACCAGAATTGCAAAATTGCTAGGTGAAAAGACATTTCAGTTTTCTTACGTTGAGTGGCTATCAATTCATAAAAGATTGTTTGAAGGTGTATTTGACCATGCTGGTGAGATTAGAAAATATAATATCACTAAAAAGGAATGGGTATTAAAGGGTGATACAGTAGTATATGCTGCCTGGAATAGTATAAAAGAAATATTGGAGTATGATTTTAACACAGAGAAATCATTTTCTTATGAAGATTTAACTCTTAAAGAATCTATAAAGCATATCGCAAAGTTTACATCTGATATATGGCAGATACATCCTTTTTGTGAAGGTAACACTAGAGCCACAGCGGTATTTATGATTAAGTATCTAAAGAGTTTTGGATTTGATGTGAATAATGATGTATTTAAAAAATATTCATGGTATTTTAGAAATGCATTGGTACGTGCTAATTATAATGACTGGAAGAATGGAGTATATTCTACTACAAAGTATTTGGAGGATTTCTATAGTAATTTGCTAATGGGGACTGATTATGAATTGAAGAACCGATATATGCATCTGGATTATAATAAAGTAGATATGATTCATAGTGATGGTATGGTATATATGAATCAGGGCTATGATATTGCCTATGAATGTTCGGATGAATATGAGGGTGCTCATCTTTATAAAAAGCAGTAAAATAATATGTTCAAATAGTTGCCAAAATAACAAAAATATGTTAGAATGAAGCCAAGCGTATTTGTGAGAAAAAATATAAAGTAACAAGAAGCATAAGAAGGCGGTGACTAGATGATTGATTTTAGTGAATTACCTTTTCAGTCAGATGATTTAGAGGAACTGAAGGAATTAGATATTAATTTTGTTTTTCAACCTATTTTTGATACTACGAATTTAGAGATAATAGCGGTTGAGGCTTTGATGCGTCCAAAAGGAATGACACCACTAGAACTGATTGATGAATATCAGAAGAAGAAAAAGCTGCATGTAATAGAGATAGCAACTTGCTTTGGCTCTACTATGGAGTATAAGAAGCGCGGATATAATTATGATATTTGTATTAATTCATTTCCTAGTGAATACTTAAATGAAGGCCAGATGGGCTTGTATTTTGAGCTTTTTCCAGAGATGGAAGGAAAAATTATCGTAGAGATGGTAGAGTATACAGAACTTAGTAGACGTAAGTGGAGTGTAAAGAAGCAAGAGATAAGTGGATATGATATGAGACTTGCTTTAGATGATTATTCTACGGGTAATAATAATATATACGCAGTAGAATATTTTAAGCCACATTATGTTAAATTTGATCGTTCTATGATAACAGATATCCATATGGATAAAGATAAGCAGGATAGAATTGATGAATTAGTTGAAGAGTTTAAGGAAAAGGGAATCAAGATGATTGCCGAAGGCGTGGAGACAGAGGAAGAGTTTAACTATATCAGAGATAATACGGATATTGAGTATGTTCAGGGATATTATTTGGCAAGACCAAATTAAGGGGATAAAAAATAATTAGCACTCACCTCTTGACAGTGCTAACAACTAGTGATATATTACGGTTATGTAAGGAAACTTACATAGCCGTTTTTGGCGTAGGAAAAAGTGGTAATCAGGGTATTGCAAAAGGAGGCGTATAACATGAATATTAATAAGTTTACACAAAAATCAATTGAAGCTATTCAAGATATTGAGAAGTTAGCTTATGAGTATGGCAATCAGGAGATGGATCAGGAACATTTGGTATGTGCCTTGGTTAATCAAATGGATGGACTCATACCTAAGATGATTGAGAAGATGGAGATTAATCTTGATCATTTTAAGAAGCGTATAGTAGATTATATTGAGAAAAAACCAAAGGTTCAGGGTGGCGAGCTTCGTATAAGTAATGATTTGAATAAAGTGTTAGTGACTGCAGAGAACGAAGCTAAGGCTATGGGAGATGAGTATGTTTCTGTAGAACATTTATTTTTAACATTACTTAAGAATCCTAATCGTGCCATGAAGGAATTCTTAGGTGAATACGGTATTACAAGAGAAAGATTTCTTCAGGCTCTTGCTACAGTTCGTGGAAATCAGAAAGTGACATCAGATAATCCAGAAGCTACTTATGATACGCTTAGTAAATATGGTACGGATTTGGTGGAAAAGGCTAGAAACCAGAAGCTTGACCCTGTAATAGGAAGAGATAATGAGATAAGAAATGTTATAAGAATACTGTCTAGAAAGACAAAAAATAATCCAGTTCTTATAGGTGAACCGGGTGTAGGAAAGACTGCTGCAGTAGAAGGACTTGCACAGCGTATAGTTCAAGGAGATGTTCCAGAAGGACTTAAAGATAAAAAGATTTTTGCTTTGGATATGGGGGCATTAGTTGCTGGTGCTAAGTATCGAGGTGAGTTTGAAGAGCGACTTAAGGCAGTTCTTGATGAAGTGAAGAAGAGTGAAGGAGAGATTATTCTCTTTATCGATGAGCTTCATACTATAGTGGGTGCTGGTAAGTCTGATGGTGCTATGGATGCAGGTAATATGCTTAAACCTATGCTTGCTCGTGGTGAGCTTCATTGTATAGGTGCAACTACTCTTGATGAATACAGAAAGTATATCGAAAAGGACCCAGCGCTTGAACGTAGATTTCAGCCTGTTATGGTGGATGAGCCTACAGTTGAGGATACGATATCTATCCTTAGAGGCTTAAAGGAACGTTACGAAGTATTTCATGGTGTTAAGATTACTGATTCAGCCCTTGTGTCAGCCGCTATGCTCTCTAATAGATATATTACAGATAGATTCTTGCCTGACAAGGCTATCGATTTAGTGGATGAAGCATGTGCTCTTATAAAGACGGAGCTGGATTCTATGCCAACAGAGCTTGATGATATAAGAAGAAAAGTGATGCAGCTTGAGATAGAAGAGGCAGCCCTTAAGAAGGAAACAGATAGTCTTAGCAAGGAAAGATTAGAGGCTATAGGTAGAGAATTAGCTCAAGTAAGAGATGAATTTAAGAATAAGCTTGCTACTTGGGAAAATGAAAAGGCTTCTGTAGATAAGTTAAGTAAGTTGAGAGAAGATATAGAAACTGCCAATAATGAGATGAAAATTGCACAGAGAAATTATGATTTGGAAAAAGTGGCAGAGATACAGTATGGCAGATTGCCTGCGCTTCAAAAACAACTCGAGATAGAGGAAGATAAGATAAAGAATCAGGACTTATCTCTTATTAGGGAAAGCGTAACTGAGGAGGAAATAGCAAAGATTATCTCTAGATGGACAGGTATACCAGTTACTAAGTTGACAGAGTCAGAACGAAATAAGATACTAAATCTAGCAGATGAACTCCATAAGCGAGTGGTAGGTCAGGATGAAGGAGTAGAAAAGGTAACAGAAGCTATTATCCGTTCTAAAGCAGGTATAAAGGATCCAAGTAAGCCGATAGGTTCATTCTTATTCCTAGGACCAACAGGTGTAGGTAAGACAGAACTGGCGAAATCCCTTGCGGAGAATTTATTTGATAATGAAGCTAATATGGTTCGCATCGATATGTCAGAGTATATGGAGAAACACTCAGTATCTAGACTTGTAGGAGCGCCTCCGGGATATGTTGGTTACGATGAAGGCGGCCAGCTTACAGAGGCGGTTAGAAGAAAACCATATTCGGTAGTATTATTTGATGAAATTGAAAAGGCTCATCCAGATGTATTTAATGTATTACTTCAGGTCCTTGATGATGGAAGAATAACAGATTCGCAGGGCAGATGCGTAGATTTTAAGAATACAATTATTATCCTTACATCAAATATTGGTTCATCATATTTGTTAGAAGGAATCGACGAAGAGGGCAATATTCGCCCAGAAAATGAAAACTTAGTAATGGAGCAACTTAGGGCATCATTTAGACCAGAATTCTTAAATAGACTCGATGAGATAATAATGTTTAAGCCATTAACTAAGAGAAATATCGCTGGAATAGTAGAACTTCTTGTTAAGGATATTAATAAGAGACTTGCAGACCGACAGATAAGGATAGAGCTTACAGAGGATGCTAAAGATTATGTGGTAGAGAATGGTTATGACTCTATGTATGGTGCTAGACCGCTTAAGAGATATTTACAGAAGCATGTAGAGACATTGGCTGCTAGAGTTATACTTAGCGATGGACTTCACGAAGGAGATACAATCCTTATAAAAGTAGAGGGTGATAAGTTAGTAGCTGAGGTTAGATAGAGCAAAGAGGAATATTTTGACACCTTTTTGTTTACGTTTTGAAAATGCTATAAAAACATAGTTGTTTTTATAGCATTTTTTTAATCCATATACAAAATTTTTCCAAATAAAGTTTGTGATTTGTCCTACGTTTTGTCCCACGTACAGTCGTATAATAAAATTGTAGTAGTTTATGTTGCCGTAGGGCGCAAATAATACAAAAAATGAAAATAAAATAAATTAAAAAAGATTCCTAATACAAAGGGACTTGTTACAATTACCTTCCAGGTTTCAAGTGAATTACTTAACAGAGATGTGTCTGTAACAAGAACGTATAAAATAGTTCGAGTACATGAAGGTGAAACATCGATTATTGATGTTGAATTTAACGAAGATACAGGTGAAATTACATTTGAAACAGATAGATTCTCAACTTACGCTTTGATTTATAATGACGTACAAGTAGAGATGAACCAGACAGGTGATACAGCTTCAGCGTGGACATGGATACTTCTTATGGTTGGAGTCGGAATGGTTGTTCTTTATATCAAAATGGGTTCAGTGAATAAACTTGAAAAGAGATAATTAAATAAAGATTTTCTCATTGAGAAAGGCAGATGACGTGCATCTGCCTTTTCTTGATTTTTGTATGAAAATAAATAGGTAATTATCCCTTGGTTAAAGCTATGCTAATGCTTTCTCTAACTTCTCGATACCAATTTTGATTCTTCTAATGCTCTCGTCCTTGCCAAGTATCTCTGCAATCTCAAAAGCGCCACCTGGTGTCATCTGCTTTCCAGATACTGCAGTTCTAAGAGGCCAAAGAGCTGTACCGTTCTTAATACCCTTGTTAGCTACATATTCCATACAGATGTCATGGATATTGTTCATAGAGAAATCATCTGTAGCTTCAAGAAGTGGAAGTAAATCCTTTAAAACTTCAAGAGAGATAGCTGAATCAGTCTTCATCTTCTTGTGTGTGTACATTTCGATATCATAATCTGGTAACTCTTCAAAGAAATCTACATGTCCCTTTACATCAGGAAGAACTTCGATACGTGTCTTAACTAAGTCAAGAATCTTCTTTAAGTCATAATCCTTTGTGATAACTTCCTTTATATAAGGCATAGCCAATTCGTAGAAACGCTCGTTATCCATAGCCTTGATATATTCGCTATTCATCCATCTAAGCTTAACGATGTCAAATACAGAAGGTGACTTGTTGATGTGACGGTAATCAAACATCTTTATAAGTTCTTCTAATGAGAAGATTTCATTGTTATCTTCTGGGCTCCAACCAAGAAGTGCAATATAGTTTACAACAGCCTCTGATATAAAGCCCTGCTCGATAAGGTCTTCGTAAGAAGAATGTCCGCTACGCTTGCTAAGCTTCTTGTGGTTCTCATCTGTGATAAGTGGAAGGTGTACATACTTTGGTGATTCCCAGCCAAAAGCATCGTAAAGTCTCTGGTACTTAGGAGAAGAAGAAATATACTCGTTTCCTCTAACTACGTGAGTGATTTCCATTAAATGATCATCTACAACGTTTGCGAAGTTGTAAGTAGGGAATCCGTCAGACTTGATTAAAATCATATCATCGAGTTCAGCGTTTTCTACAGTAATATCTCCATAAATTTCATCGTGGAAAGTAGTCTGACCCTCACGAGGAACATTTTGTCTGATTACATAAGGAATACCAGCTGCAAGGTTTGCTTCGATTTCTTCCTTAGAAAGTGAAAGACAATGCTTATCATAAACTGTGATTTCCTTACCATCTTCACTACCTTCTACAGCAGTCTTTAAGGAATCAAGACGCTCCTTTGTACAGAAACAGTAATAAGCCTCACCCTTTTCAACAAGCTGCTTAGCATACTCAAGGTACATACCTGTAGCCTGACGCTCACTCTGAACATAAGGACCAAAGCCTTTGTCCTTATCAGGACCTTCGTCATGGTGAAGACCAGTCTTATCCATTGTACGATAGATAATATCTACAGCACCTTCTACTAAACGTTCCTGGTCAGTATCTTCTATTCTTAAGATAAAATCGCCGCCTTCGTGCTTAGCGATTAAATATTCATATAATGCAGTTCTTAAATTACCAACATGCATTCTACCTGTTGGACTTGGGGCAAAACGAGTTCTAATTTTGTTACTCATAAAACATCCTTTCTGTGCAGATGAAACATACGATTATATGTATAAAATTATGCATTCCATAAGTTTCATCTCAAACCATAAATAATATCTTCAATAGTATACAACATAAAAATCTATAAAACAATGAGAAAATAAGATAAAAAATGTTATATGGGATTGAAAAGTTACGGATTTAATTTTATAATCTTTTTATCATATAAGGAGTACTAAAATATGAAATCTAAATTCAATGAAGCGCAGATAAGTGCGATTAATCATTTCAAGGGTCCGGCGCTTGTTCTTGCAGGTCCAGGTTCAGGAAAAACTACCGTAATAACCCACAGAACAAAAAAGTTAATAGAAGAATATGGTGTGAATCCATCAAATATACTTGTAATAACATTTACAAAAGCAGCAGCTACGCAGATGCAGGATAGGTTTACAAGATTGATGGATGGAAAGTATTATCCTGTGTCCTTTGGAACCTTTCATGCAGTATATTTTAAGATTCTAAAATATGCTTATAACTATAGCGCTGATAATATATTAAGAGAAGAGAAGAAAATAGAATATATAAAAGAGATAATAGGAAAGCTTCGCCTTGAGATAGATGATATCAATGACTTTGTGAGAGAAGTTACTGGGGAGATAAGTCTAGTAAAGGGAGAAATGCTTGATTTGAATAATTATTATTCTAAAAGCTGTCCAGACGAAAGCTTTAGGAAATTATATAAAATGTACAATGACAGGCTGGTTAGGGAAAATGTTGTAGATTTTGATGACATGCTGGTTATGTGCTATGAGCTATTAGTTAAAAGACCAGATATTTTAAAAATGTGGCAGGAGAAATATCAGTATATATTGATAGATGAGTTTCAGGATATATGCCGAGTTCAGTATGAAGTAATAAAGCTTCTGGCAAAACCACAGGATAATATCTTTATAGTGGGTGATGATGATCAGTCAATATACAGATTTAGAGGAGCAAAACCTGAGATAATGTTCCAGTTTAAGAAAGATTATGAGAATGTGGAACAGATATGCCTAAGTACAAATTATAGGTCAACAAATGAGATTATACAATCTGCTATTAAGCTTATAAATAACAATGAAAAGCGATTTTTTAAAGCTATAAAAGGTACCGATAAATTGGGAGAAAAAGTGGAGATAGCTACGCTTAAAAATGACAAAGAAGAAGCTATGTATATTCTTAGACTTATAGATAGCTACCTTAGATTGGGCTATGAATATAATGATATAGCAGTACTGTATAGAACCAATACAAATCCACGACAGTTAGTAGATAAGCTTTTAGAGTTTAATCTGCCGTTTCGTATGAAGGATGTAATTCCGAATATATATGAGCATTGGATTGCCAGGGACATTCTCACATATATAAGAATTGCGTTGGGGAGCAGAAATAGAGCTGATTTTCTGCAGATAATCAATAGACCTAAGCGATACATTGCCAGAGATGCTTTTTATGAGGAGGAAGTTTCTTTCTGGAATCTTAAGGAATATTATAGTGACAAGGTGTATGTAATAGAAAGAATCGACAGATTAAAGTATGATTTACAGTGGCTAGAACGTATGTCACCATATGAGGCGATAAATTATATTCGCCATGGAATAGGTTATGACGAGTATGTATTAGAGTATGCAAATTATAGAAAGATGCGACCAGAAGAATTGTACGAAATATTGGACGAGTTGCAGGAAATGGCCAGTGAATACAAGAGTTACGACAAATGGTTTGAACATATAGTAGAGTATGGAGAAGAACTTAAGAGACAAAACGCGGAGAAGGTTAATGCAAAGGACGGTGTAGAATTATCCACTATGCATAGTTCAAAGGGACTTGAGTATAAAGTTGTCATTATCCTAGGAGCAAATGAGGGTATTGCACCTTATAAAAAAGCAATGTTAAAGGAAGATATAGAGGAAGAACGTCGCTTGTTTTATGTGGGGATGACTAGGGCCAGGGAACGATTACATATATTAAGTGTTAAAGAACGTTATGGTAAAGATACGGATGTATCTAGGTTTGTCGGAGAAATAAAAGTAGTAGAGAAAAAAGACTGATAAATATATTTCTAAATAGTAGGTTAAATATTTACATTTTTTACAAAATCTGATAGACTGAAAATTGTGAAAAAAATATGAAAGGAAGCCTTTTATAAGGCGTGGTATTAATATGGCAGGAAAAGAATTAAACAATGATGATGAAATGTTTGTAACACTCACACTTGATGATGACACAGAAGTAGAGTGCATAGTGATAACTATTTTTGAAGCAGGTGAGAAGGATTACATAGCACTTCTTCCAATCGATGACGAGAATGAAGATGAAGGTGAAGTATATCTTTATCGCTATAGCGAGGATGAAGAAGGCAATCCTATCTTAGAGAACATCGAATCAGATGATGAGTACGAAGTAGTAGCTGATCGTTTTGATGAGTGGCTTGATGAGCAGGAGTACGACGAAATAGTAGGAGAAGATGAAGAGTAATCAAAAGTGCCTAACAAAAGAGAAAATCACTTTTGATTGAGGTGGATGTAAAAAAGGGATGGAGAAGGAAAATGAAGAAGTTTAGGGAAATAAGAAAAAATGATAAAGGCTTTTCGCTTGTGGAGCTTATCGTGGTAATTGCTATTATGGTTGTGCTTATAGGCATTCTTGGTACAAGAATTCTTAAACACGTGGATAACTCAAGATATGGCAAGGATATGAGTGCGCTTGATTCATTACATACAGCGATGAAGGTATATGTAGCAGAACCGAATTCGGTTTATCCAAGTGATTCGGAAGTTGTTACTTTGAAGAAACTTTTAGTAGGTGATGGTGCAAAAATATATGATACAGGTAACGTATTAGCGCCTATATTAGAAGAGACCTTCCATATAACAAAGAGTGGTGATACTATCACAGGTTGTGATTTTAATGGTGAATCAAAGATGTTTAAAGGTATTAATTGGGAGGATATAAAGATAAATGTCAATAATGGATTTGTCTCTATAGTTGTTCCAGTTAATTCAGGCTATAGTGATATGTATGTGCCTTATATAGTTGGAAACTATGCATGGCAAGATGGGGACAAAGTAAAATAATAATCAGAAAAATTAAAAAAATAATAAAAATTTTTCCATAAGGTGTACTTTTTTTTAAAAATGTGATATAATGCATTATTAAGAGAAGAGCGTAGACCTGTGGAACCTAAGTCTGCGTTAGACGTTAGGTTCCACAGGTTTTTTTAGAGTCTTAATTAATTTTACATAATTTAAGGAGGAAGAAAAAAATGGCAAAAGCTAGCAAGGAAATTGTAATTTTAACGGAGTATATCAATGATTATTTAGCGGGAAAGAAACCAGCGAAACCGATGGTTAAAGATAAGAATTTACAGACTCTTCTTGTAGGAATTGATACATTAGTTTCACAAGGTAGTAGAATGTCGGAGTCATCAAAGCAGGTATTAAATGCAGTAAGTACTATTTCTACATTTGATGTAAAGCTTGCGCATATGTCTACAGGACTTATGAATGTTTCTGGAAGTCTTTCAGATTTAAGTGAATCTAACTTGGCAGTAGTGGAAGAGACTACAGCAACTATCAGCCAGGTTAATGATAATATCGATGCTACAACAGATACTCTTCAGGAGTTGGCTGAGCATTCAGAGAAGCTTGCAGATAAGAATAATGAGAGCCGTGAAATCTTACAGGAAGTAGACGAGCTTAAGGAAACAGTTCTTAATAATTCACAGAACCTTCAGACTAATATGCATGAACTTGTAGAGATGGTTCGTGGTATTGAAGATATCGTAGAAAGTGTTCAGAAGATAGCTAATCAGACTAACCTCTTATCACTTAATGCTTCTATCGAGGCTGCTAGAGCTGGTGAGCAGGGTCGAGGCTTCGCAGTAGTAGCTGATCAGGTACGTGTACTTGCAGACGATACAAAGGCTCAGCTTGAGAGCATGAAGGAATTCGTGGTTAAGATTTATGAGGCTACACAGCATGGTACAGATGCTATGGAGCGTTCACTTAGCTCTATTGATGAGATGAGTGTTAAGATTGATATGGTTAGCCAGACAGTTGGTGGCAATATAGATATGCTTAAGGAAGTAACTGATTCGGTAGCTGATATCAGTGACAGAATGCAGAATATCAGAAATGCTACAGCAGAAGTTAACAAGGCTATGGAGCAGTGTAGCAAGGATGCAGAACAGATTACACACGTAACAAAGATTGTTAGTGAAGATGCTAGAGAGAGCGTATCTTACGCTAAGACAGTTGAAACGATAGATAACAACCTTACAGATACAGTTACATATATGTACAAGGGTATCGATGATGGCGTGTCTATGATTAGCAATGCAGAATTCAAGGATGTTATAGTGAAAGCTAAGGAAGCACATATGATATGGATTGATAATCTTTCGCATATGGTAGAGAATATGAAGGTAGATGCTATTCAGCTTAAGCATCGCAAGTGTATGTTTGGACATTTCTACTATGCTATAAATATTAGACATGATTCACTTGCAGATAACTGGAAGGATATAGCAGAAATTCATAAGTCATTCCATTTACAGGGTAGAAAAGCTATAGAAGCTATAGAGGCAGATAATGAGGATGCAGCTAGAAAGGCACTTCAGACAGCTATCGAGCAGTCAGATAAGCTTATGACTATTTTAGATGAATTAGATAAAAAGGTTAATAAGTTAGAAGAAGATGGCGAAGTAGCCGTATAGTATAAGTACATAAGTAAGGCAAGTAACGTTACTGATTATAAAAAGAGTCTCGGAGGGATAAACTCCGAGACTTTTTTATTATATAGGAAAGTTCTCTGAACTTCCTATATAATAAAAAACGCTCCGCGAAGGAAATTTACAATTCTACAAGACTTGCGCCCCATGTGAGACCGCCACCAAAGCCAGAGAATATGACGCGTTTTGCATTATCAAGTGAGCCAGATTTCTTAAGCTCGTCGAAAAGAATTGGAATAGTAGCAGCAGATGTGTTGCCGTACTTATTTAAGTTAATTGGTAGCTTATCTGGTGATACGCCAAGTCTCTTTGCAACTGAAGAGATTATACGTACATTTGCTTGGTGGAGGATAAAGCAATCAATATCCTCGGCAGTTAAGTTTGCTTTTGTAAGTACTTCGTTTATACATTCAGGAACCTTTGTTACTGCAAATTTAAATACTTCCTGACCGTCCATATGCATATAATAGTTATCTGTCATAATGTTAGTTTCTTCGCTGTTAACAAGCATATTTTTAAGAAGAGTAGCGCCACCTGTTAGTACATGACCTTTTGAACCGTCAGAGCCTGATACAGAGTAGAAGGCTTTTGTGTCATCGGCTGTGACTACCATAGCGCCAGCGCCGTCTCCAAAGAGAACGCAAGAAGCTCGGTCTGACCAATCCACGATTTTAGATAAGGTTTCAGCACCGATTACAAGGATGTTTTTGCACATACCGTTAGAAAGATAAGCGTGTGCTGTGTTTAACGCAAATAAAAAGCCTGAGCAGGCAGCGTTTATATCAAAACAGGTTGCATTGATTGCGCCTATATTTTTTTGAATAATACTTGCATTGTTTGGCAACATAGAATCAGGAGTCATAGTTGCAAGAAGTATCATATCAATATCTGTAGCAGATATGTTGGCATCCTTTAAGGCGAGAAGTGCGGCTTTACTAGCTAAATCAGAAACGCCTTCGCCGTCAGAAATATAACGGGTGGAAATACCGGTTCTTGAACTAATCCACTCGTCGTTTGTATCTACAATTTTTGATAAATCATCATTAGTAACAATATTTTTTGGTACATAGTGACCACTACCTAATATTCTCATTAAAAACTCCATTCCTGTCTAAAGACTTAAAGCGCTATAAATAGTTTGATTATCAAAGTATATTATTATAAATAAAATTTGTCAATACTATGAATGAAATAAGATTAAAATATGTGTAATAATATTAAAATAAGAAAAAATAGAGATAAATACTTGCTATTATTTTTGTGATATTTGTGGTAGACTGTTTATTAAGTTTAATCGCAGTTGCAAAGCGACTACGATTTTGTACAACTACACAGCCGGGGGCTTTGGAATATGTATATTAAGAATAATCGTATAAATTTAATATTTCGTATAACATATCTTTTTATTTGCGGTTTTGGTATTGTACGACATTTGAGCTTACATGATAAAATAAAAAATATAAATATGTTATCGTATTTTACCATACAGAGTAACATTGTGTGTTTTTTTGTTATGCTTTGTAGCATTGGTCATTCCTTTATATCTATAAGAAGGAAAGTGTATCATAGCTATGCCAGAGTGCATCTGTTTTTAAAAGGGTTGGCCCTTGTAATGATTACTATTACATTTTTAACATATAATCTAGTTTTGACTGGTACAGGTTTTAGTATGACTACAGGATTTAGTGCGGCATTATCTTTAAATGATAAGATAGTTCACTTTATTGTGCCAGCGCTAACTTGGATAGAATTCCTGGTTTTTCAACCAAAGGGAAGCTTTAAATTTGTGGACCCACTAAGGTGGTTATTGGCACCGGTTTTATATTTTATATTTATTATGATAAAGGCAAGATATGTAAAGCCGGCTACTTATGGAATAGGCATTAAGAGATATCCATATTTCTTTATGGATGTGGAGACCTATGGACCATGGTATGTGATAAAATATGTTTTTATATTTGCTATGGTCACATTGATTATAGGGTATATAATAAGATCAATTGATTTTGTGTTGGGAATGATATATACTAAAGTGCAAAAATTTAGAATAAAAAGGCGTGCAGCAAGGAGAAAAAAATGTTAAAATTACATGAAAATGAATTAGATATAGATACTTATTTGAATTTACGAGCAGCTGTAGGCTGGAAAAAACTTGACAACGAGCAGGCGATTATGGCGCTTAAGAATAGTATATATACCCTGACTGCTACCATAGATGACAAGGTGGTAGGAATGGCTAGAATGGTAGGAGATGGAGCCGTGATATGCTATATTCAGGATTTGGTGGTACATCCTTCCTATCAGAAGCTGGGGGTAGGCCAGGTGCTGATGGAAAAACTAGTTGGACATGCAGAGGAGATAAAGATACAAGGGACAGAGCTTATGCTATGTCTTATGTGTGCTAAGGGAAGAGAAGGGTTTTACGAAAAGTTTGGCTTTATAGCGAGACCTACAGAAAATCTTGGACCTGGTATGATTATGTATTTATAAGATAGGAGAAGGACATGATAAAGCTATATTTTATCAGACATGGAAGACAGAATAGTGGACTGTGTAATGTGGATGTACCTTTGGATGAAGCTGGGGAAAAGCAAGCAGAGCTTGTGGCTAAGCGCTTAAAGGGATATGATATAGATAGGTTGTATTGCAGTGGTTTGATAAGAGCAAAGCAGACTGCAGATATCATAGGAAAAGAGCTTGATTTAAAAGCATACATAGAGGAAGATTTAAGAGAGATTTCCTACGGTGATATGGAAGGATTAGACAGTGCACAGCTTAAAGCCAGATATGGAGATTTTCTAGAGAGAAGAAAGATGGCGAAAGAGGATTTGCCTTGTCCAGGAGGGGAATCGGGAGCGGATGTGTATAATCGCGCTATGCCGATTATAAGAAATATTATAGAAGAAGCAAAAGAAACGACGATGAAAAATATAGCCATAGTCACTCATGGAGGACTTATACGAAGCGTGGTGGCAGGAATCCTAGAGGCAGATTTTGCTAAGAAGTTATGTGTGGCTAAGGATTTGGAAAATTGTAGTATAACTGAAATTGATTATGACGAAGTCACAGGGAATTTTATATTGGAGCGTTTAAATGATTTTGCTCATATAGAAGCGGAACCGATGTTGCTTAGAAAATATTTTAATAGAAGTTTATAAAGTAAAAGAAATGGAGTGTGCAAAATGGCGGGAAAAGGCCTAGATACAACAGTGGAGAAAAAATATGATGCCAATAGTATTTCCGTATTGGAAGGCTTAGAGGCAGTTAGAAAACGTCCGGGTATGTACATCGGAAGTGTATCTACAAAGGGATTAAATCACCTCATATATGAGATAGTAGATAACTCGGTGGACGAGCATCTTGCAGGACATTGTAGTGAGATAACAGTTACTTTGGAAAAGGATGGAACAGCGACAGTTAAGGATAATGGTCGTGGTATTCCAGTTGGTATAAATGAAAAAACAGGAAGACCGGCTGTGGAAGTAGTATTTACAGTGCTGCACGCAGGTGGTAAGTTTGGTGACGGCGGATATAAGATTTCCGGTGGTCTACATGGTGTAGGTGCGTCTGTTGTAAATGCGCTTTCGGAGTGGCTTGAAGTAAATGTAAGAACTGACGGCAAGGTGTACAATCAGCGCTATGAGCAGGGACGTATAATGTATGATTTAAAGGAGACAGGTACATGTAGAAAGAATGATACAGGAACTACAGTAACCTTCCTTCCAGATAAGGAGATATTTGAAAAGACCTATTTTAAGGCGGAGGCTATAAAGAGCCGTCTTCATGAGACAGCTTATCTTAATCCAGAGCTTAAGATTACATTTGAAAATAAAAGATATGGCGAGGAAGAAAAGATAGTATTCTATGAGCCGGATGGAATAAGGGCTTATGTAAGAGAATTAAATGAGGGAAAAGAGCAGCTTCATGATGTAATATATTTTAAGCGTAATCAGGACGGAATAGAGATAGAGGCTGCGTTCCAGTTTGTAGATGAGTTTCAGGAGAATATCTTGGGCTTTTGTAATAACATCTACACTCAGGAGGGTGGTACACATATTACAGGATTTAAAACTAAGTATACAACTGTTATAAATCAGTATGCTAAGGAGATAGGTGTTCTTAAAGAAAAGGATGCAAATTTTACAGGTACAGATGTAAGAAATGGTATGACAGCGGTTATAGCAGTAAAGCATCCAGAACCAAGATTTGAAGGTCAGACTAAGACTAAGCTTGATAACCCTGACGCAGGTAAGGTGACAGGCGAGGTAGCAGGTGAGGAGCTTGTATTTTATTTTGATAAGAATCTTGAGACTTTAAAGACAGTTATAGCCTGTGCGGAGAAGTCGGCAAAGATTAGAAAGGCGGAGGAGAAGGCGAAGACAAATCTTCTCACAAAGCCAAAGTTTTCTATAGATAGCAATGGTAAGCTTGCCAACTGCGAGAGCAGAAAGATGGAGGAGTGCGAAGTATTTATCGTAGAGGGTGATTCTGCAGGTGGTTCGGCAAAGACTGCCAGAGATAGAAGAACACAGGCTATTCTTCCTATCAGAGGTAAGATTCTAAATGTAGAAAAGGCTACTATGGACAAGGTTCTTGCCAATGCTGAGATAAAGACTATGATTAACTCATTTGGATGTGGTTTTTCTGAAGGCTACGGCAATGATTTTGATATAACTAAGCTTAGATACAATAAGATTATCATTATGACAGATGCCGATGTAGACGGTGCTCATATATCTACACTTTTACTTACATTCTTTTATAGATTTATGCCAGACCTTATCAATGAAGGCCACATTTATCTTGCTACGCCACCTCTTTACAAGGTAGTGCCAAAGAAGGGCGAGGGTGAGTATCTATATGATGATAAGGCGCTTGAGAAATATAGAAAGACACATCAGGGAACAAGCTTTACATTACAAAGATATAAAGGTCTTGGAGAGATGGATGCAGAGCAGTTATGGGAGACAACACTTAATCCAGAGACTAGAATATTAAAGCAGGTAGAAATAGAAGATGCCAGAATGGCATCAGAGGTTACAGAGATGCTTATGGGTAATGACGTAGCGCCAAGAAGACAGTTTATACACGAGCATGCACATGATGCTGAGATAGACGCATAGGTAAGTAGCGAGGAAGCTGGACCAAAGGGACAGACCACTCGCTACCAGATTGGAGAAACATGAATTCTTGAGAAAAAAGGAGATATATTATGGCTGAACAGATTTTAAAAACTGAATATTCTGATGTGATGCAAAAGTCATATATCGACTACGCTATGAGTGTTATATGTGCCAGAGCATTGCCAGATATACGAGATGGCTTAAAGCCAGTTCAAAGAAGAGTATTATTTGCCATGGATGAGCTAGGACTTAACCATGACAAACCACATAGAAAATCAGCCCGTATCGTAGGAGATACTATGGGTAAATATCACCCACATGGTGATAGTTCTATATACGAAGCGTTGGTTGTGTTGGAGCAGGATTTTAAGAAGGGAATGGCCCTTGTAGACGGTCACGGAAATTTTGGTTCCATCGAAGGTGATGGAGCTGCGGCTATGCGATATACAGAAGCCAAGCTTATGAAATTTACACAGGAAGTATATCTTGCTGATTTGGATAAAAATGTAGTAGATTTTATGCCAAACTTCGACGAGACAGAAAAAGAGCCAGTAGTACTTCCGGTTCGAGTGCCAAATATTCTTATAAATGGTGCAGAGGGTATCGCGGTAGGTATGACTACAAGTATTCCTACTCATAATCTTTCGGAAGTGTTAGATGCGGTAATCGCTTACATAGATAATGAAGATATAACTACAAGAGAGCTTATGGAATATATGCCGGGACCAGATTTTCCTACAGGAGGATTGGTGGTTAATAAGAGTGAATTGGAGTCCATCTATGAGTCTGGAAATGGTAAGATAAAGCTTAGAGGTAAGGTGGAATTCGAGGAAGGAAAAGGCAGAAGCGAGAAGGACAAGCTTGTTATCTCTGAGATTCCATATACTATGATAGGCGCGGGAATCGGCAAATTCATATCAGACGTGGCTGAACTTGTGGAAACAAAGAAAACATCTGATATAGTTGATATTTCAAATCAGTCTTCTAAGGAAGGTATAAGAATTGTATTGGAGCTTAAGAAGGGTGCTGATATAGAAAACCTTAAAAATATGCTTTACAAAAAGACAAAGCTTGAGGATACCTTTGGTGTAAATATGCTTGCAGTAGTAGACGGAAGACCGGAGACACTTGGACTTAAGGCGATTATTGAGCACAATATTAAGTTCCAGTACGAGCTTGCTACAAGAAAGTATACATCTCTTTTGAATAAAGAATTAGAACAGAAGGAGATTAAGGAAGGTCTTATAAAGGCTTGCAATATTATTGACTTAATAATTGAAATCTTAAGAGGTTCTCAAAGCTTAAAGGATGCAAAGGCTTGCCTTACAAAGGGAGATACAACAAATATTAAGTTTAAAAATAAGGAATCAGAAATATATGCAAGCCAGTTATGCTTCACAGACAAGCAGGCGCAGGCTATATTAGAACTTAGATTATATAAGCTAATAGGACTTGAGATTTTAGCTCTTCAGAAAGACTACGAGGATATAGTCAATCGTATTGCAAAATATGAAGATATTCTCAATAATCCAGCTTCTATGAAGAAGGTAATCAAGAAAGATTTACAGGAAATTAAGAAAAATTATGGCGTGGAGAGACGTACAGTTTTAGAGGATGCGGAAACAGCTGTATATGTGGAAAAGAAGATAGAAGAACAGCAGGTTATGTTTATAATGGATCGTTTCTCTTATGCTAAGACTATTGATATGGCTACATATGAGAGAAATAAGGAGGCAGTTCACGCAGAGAATAAGTACATATTCCCATGTATGAATACAGATAAGCTTTGCTTGTTTACAGATACAGGTATGCTTCATCAGATTAAGATACTTGATTTACCATTTGTGAAGTTTAGAGATAAGGGAACTCCTATCGATAATGTGGGTAATTATAATAGTGCCAATGAAAATATCATCTACATAGCACCAGCTTTAGATATCAAGGATAGAAAGCTTTTATTCACTACACAAAATGGTATGATGAAGCTTGTGGATGCAGCAGAGTTTGATGTGACAAAGAAGACTGTCGCAGCTACTAAGCTTGGAGATGGTGATAAGCTTCTCAGTGTACAGATGACAGATGCTATGGAAAAAGCAGTTGCAGAAAGTATGAGTGAGGATGTTATAGAACCAGTAATGCTTAGCGGTGGCTTTGACGGTGGTATGGACGACTTTGGCGGAATGGATGATGGTTTTGGCGGAGGCTTCGATGACGGCTTCGGTATGGACTTTAGCTTTGATAGTGGCATGCAGATGCAGTTTGGCTTAAGTGAAGAAGGTGCAGGAGAGGGAGAAGAAGGCATATTTACAAATGAGATAGTAGTTCTTCAGACTGCTAAGGGTATGTTCTTAAGATTTCCACTCCGTGAAATTCCTGAGAAGAAGAAGGGCGCTATCGGTGTAAGAGGCATTAAGCTTGATAAGGATGATTATATAACAGATGTGTATGTATTAGATGCCGGCGACAATATGGAAGTGGAATTCAAGGGCAAGAAAGTAGAACTTAGAAAGCTTAAGACTACAAAGCGTGACGGAAAAGGAACAAAAGTTAGATAATAATTGTCTAAATGCAGGAAAAGTGGTACAATATATATAATTAAATCGTAGAAAATTTGTTATAAGCAGGGAGGCAATTTTATGAGCGAAAGTAAATATGTAGCTTACGTGGGTTCTTATACTCATGGAAAAGCTAAGGGAATTACTATATGTGATGTAGATGTGGAGAATGGTGTGTTTATTCCAAGAAAAGAAGTGGAAGTAGGAAATCCTTCATATCTTCGTATAGCAAATAATGGTAAATTTTTATATTCAGTATCTGACTTAGGTATCACAGCCTTTAAGATACTTAAGGATGGTGACTTGGAGTTTATGAATCTTGGCACTATCAATGGTATGAGAGCTTGTCATATCAGTGTGGACAAGCAGGATGAATATATATTTACAGCAGGCTATCATGATGGCAAGGCTACAGTTGTTAAAATCAATGGGGATGGCAGCGTAGGAAAGATGACATCAGAGGTTATGCACAAAGGTATGGGTAGTATAGCTGAGAGAAACTTCAGACCACATATTACATGTGCCAGACTTACACCAGATCAGAAGTTTATGGTAGCTTGTGACGTGGGAATTGACCAGGTTAAGATATACAAGTTTGATAAGGCTAATGGTCGCATAAGCTTGGTAGATATACTGAGATGTGAACTTAATTCAGCACCAAGAAGTATGCTTTTTAGTCCAGATGGAAAGTATGCATATCTTATCTGTCAGCTTATGAACTGTGTGAATGTATATAAGTACAGTTCAGAAGGCAATCAGCCATGTTTTGAACAGATTCAGCAGATAAGCACATTGGGTAAGAGCTACAATGACAAGAGTGCGGCAGCAGCTCTCAGATTTTCAAGTGATAGCACAAAGTTATTTGTATCAAATGCAGGAGATAACTCGGTAGCATTCTTTGAGAGAGATGTGGAGACAGGACTTTTAACAAAGCGTTCGGTATTACCTATAAGTGGAGATTATCCAAAGCAGATATGTGTATTCCCAGACGATAAACATATAGCAAGTATGAATCATGAATCAAATACGATTACATTCTTTAAGATTGATTATGAGAAGGGACTTCTTGTTATGAATGGGGCACCTATTAAGGTGGAAACACCAAATGTAGCTGTTATAGCTAAGATAGAAGAATAAAGATATAGTGGAATAATATGGAGTTTAAAGAAGCGAGAGAATATATAGATAATCTTAATAAATATGGAAGTAAGTTAGGCCTTGATAATATCAAGGCTTTACTTGCTTTACTTGATAATCCCCAAGAGAAGTTAAATGTAATACATGTGGCGGGCACAAATGGCAAGGGCTCAACTATTGCATTTATGGGAAGTATATTGAAGGAAGCTGGCTATAAGGTGGGGAAGTATACATCGCCAGTTGTGTTTGAATATCTTGAGAAATATCAAATTAATGATGAAAATATAGATGAAGAAGCATTTGCTGGCCTTGTAAGTAAGGTGAAAAAAGCGTTAGAACAATTGGAAAAACAGGGAATGCAGCCTACTATATTTGAAGTAGAGACAGCGATGGCATTTGAATATTTTAATGCTAAAAAATGTGATGTGGTTATCTTGGAAACTGGTATGGGCGGAGATATGGATGCTACAAATGTGTGTAGTAAGGTTCTTGCAAGTGTGTTAGTTTCCATAAGCTTAGACCATATGGGATTTCTTGGAGATACTATAGAAGAGATAGCTTATCACAAGGCAGGTATTATAAAAGAAGGCTACCCAGTGATTGCTATGAAACAGCAGGAAAATGTATTAGAGGTTATAAGAAAAACAGCTAAAAAGCAAAATTCCACAGTCTATGAAGCAGATGCTATAGACAGAAAAGTCAGTCTTGCGGGAGAGTGGCAAAGGTATAATGCAGGCGTGGCTGTAAAGGTTATGGAGGTATTAGTTAATGAACATAGCTTCCATATAACTGATGAACATATAGACAAAGGGCTTAGCAATGCCAAGTGGCCAGGTAGATTTGAAAGGATTTTTGATGAGCCTTGTATTATCATAGATGGAGCCCACAATCCTGATGCAGCTAAAAGATTAAGAGAGACTATAGATGTAGAATATAAGGACACAAGGTTTGTATATATAATAGGAGTCCTTGGAGATAAAGATTTTGATGAGGTTATAAAAACTATGGCGGACAGGGGCGAGTATATTATCACAATTACACCGCCAAATGCCAGAGGATTGGAAGCGAGTATACTTAAGGAAACTGTGGAAAAATATAATGAGGGAGTACAGGCAGCAGATTCCATAGAGAAAGCCTATGATATAGCCATGGAAAAGCTTGGGGATATATCTGGCGAGAAAGCCATATTGGCATTTGGTTCATTATCGTATCTTGGAGAATTTAAGAGAATATGTAAGGAGAAGAGCAATGATAATAGGGAATAAAGAGTTTGATTTTTATAATAAAGTGTATATAATGGGGATTTTAAATGTCACTCCGGACTCATTTTCAGATGGTGGCAAG
Organism: Lachnospiraceae bacterium; assembly: GCA_045125245.1. Taxonomy (GTDB): domain Bacteria; phylum Bacillota; class Clostridia; order Lachnospirales; family Lachnospiraceae; genus SVEL01. Next base: position 7,924 of record JBGVNF010000089.1, on the reverse strand, counting down.
TGGAATGGTATGGATAAAGCCCTGAAGCACGTGGAGGATATGCTTAAGAATGGTGCGGATATTATAGATATCGGCGGTGAATCCACAAGACCAGGTTATACACCAGTAAAGCCAGAGGAGGAAGTGGATAGAATCGCTCCGTTTATAGAAAAGATTAATGAAAACTTTGATACTGTTATATCAGTGGACACATATAAAGCGTATGTGGCAGAGAAGGCTCTTGAATCAGGTGCACATATGATTAATGATATATGGGGCTTCAAGGGTGATGACAATATGGCTAAGGTGGTGGCAAAGTATGACGTGCCTTGCTGCATTATGCATAATAGAGATAATGAGCGTAGACCTTATGTGGATTTAATCAATGATGTGATAAAGGACTTGAAGGGCTCTATAAACCTTGGGATATCCAATGGAGTATCAAGGGATAAGATAATCGTAGACCCAGGTATAGGATTTGGTAAGACCTTAAAAGATAATCTGGTGGTTATGAATAATCTGGAGAGATTAAGGGAGCTAGGGTGTCCAGTTTTACTGGGAACATCTAGAAAATCTATGATTGGTTTGACACTGGATTTACCGGTGGAGGATAGACTGGAAGGTACTTTGGCTACGACAATTATGGGAGTTATGAAGGGCTGTTCTATAGTTCGAGTTCATGATGTAAAGGAAAATTACAGGGTTATAAGGATGACAAAGGCCATAATGGAGGCGTAGGATATGATGAATAAGAAAAAAATAATAGGAATCACTATAGGTGGCTTGCTTTTAGCATTATTTATAGGTTTGATTATCTATAATAGTCTTAACGATAAGCTTAGATATAATAAAGAGGGAGATGTGGGAAATACCACTGGAAATCTTTATAACAGCGGTCTCTTTTGTGAATATAAGGGATATGTATATTTTTCCAACAAGGCGGATGACGATTCTTTATACAGAATGAAGTCAGATGGAACCAATGTGGAAAAAATTCATCCGGATAGCGTGTCGTATATACAGGTTATTAATGATTATATTTACTATGTGAGAACAAATAAAAACGGCGAGGATGTTGTTTTGAGAGGACAACCTTACGGAATATTTAGATTGGAGATAGGTGAAAAGAAAGCGGAGCAGATATACAATGGCTTAGTGCTTTCTATGAGAATGCTTGGAAATTATCTTTATTTCCAGGCATATGATGATAAAGAGCATATACAGCTTAAGAAGGTTAAAATCGATGGCACAGGACTTAAAACTATAAGTGATGAGGATTATGAGCCAATATGTGTAAACGGAAAAGATATCTATTTCACAGAGATTAGAAATAGTCATAACCTTATGAGGATGGATACAAAAAATGACAGAATCATAACAGCGTCAGAGGGAAATTATTATAAGCCTACGTTTGTAAAAGGGTATATGTATTACATTAATTTAGCTGACGGAATGAAACTTACACGAGTGAATTTATCAAACGATACAGAAGTAGTGCTAGATGAAGGAAAATGTATAAATTATAATGTAAATGAAGAAGAAAATGTGATATATTATCAGCTTGAAAATGAAGACGCACATGCGTTATGCAGAATGACATTGTCTGGTGATAAGAAGGTTGTAGTTACAGAAGGTGATTGTATGGATATACATATAACAAAAAACTACACTTACTTCTATAAAATCACAGGAGCAAGTGTAGATAATGTTACCTTGTATAGAGTAAAAACTAACGGAACTAGTATCCAGGCTGTTAATTTTTCTCAGTAAGAGCAGCTAAAAGCTCTGATATAGGCTTCTTAAACACAGGATGCATATGATGAGGTGCAATCTGATTAAGCGGGATTAATACAAAATCTCGGTTTGTCATATCCTGATGAGGAACGATTAAGGTATCCTCGTCTATTATCTCATCATCATAGAATATAATATCTAAATCAAGAGTGCGAGGACCCCAATGAACGGTGCGCACTCTTTTTGCATCATATTCAACTTTCTGTAAGAAATCAAGAAGCATTTTAGGTGAGTAGAGGGTCTGAATTTTGATGGCGCCATTTAAAAATACGTCCTGCTCTGTATAGCCGTAAGGCTTAGTTTCTATAAAATCAGAAACCTTATCTACTATACACATAGGGTCTGAATTGATAGCGGCGATAGCATCGTTTAGGTAATTCTCCTTATCCCCCATATTTGATCCGAGGGCTATATATGCAGTGTGCCAGCCTCTAGAGATGTTAATAGACACAGTTTTAAGTGGGAGTCCTACTGGTGCCCAAGGCTTTTTGATAGTCATATCGATTTTTTGTATAATAGGGAAGCTTAAGAGAAGGTCATTTACCATATTCTCGGCAGCGGCTTCGATAAGCTTAAAGGTGTTGGCCTGCATATAATCTGTTATATAGGCGCATACTGTTGCGTAGTCGATAGAATAGTCAAGACAGTCGGTAAGACCGGCTTTGGCTGTATCTGTATACAACTTAGTAGAAACTAAAAATTTCTGACCTAATTGATTTTCGGCAGATAACACACCGTGCTTTGCAAATATTTCCAAATCTTCTATTTCGATGTAATCCATAATAAAACCTCTCCTGAAATAAAATATTTTATAAAAATTAATAAAATCTTAACAATATTTTAAAACTTTATTGCTAATATTACAAGGAAGATTTTGATAGATATATAGATATTGACACTGGCGGAAGTAGAGTGTTATATTATGTAGTAATCAATACTACATAAAAAATGAGTACATTGTTAATGAGAAAAGGAAGGTGTATAACAAATGAAATATAAGATAGTAGCTGATAGCTGTTGTGATATAAGTAAACAGTGTGATGTATATGGTAAGGTTGAGCTTATACCTCTTACATTGACATTGGAAGGTAAAGATTATGTAGATGATGAGACTTTTAATCAAAAAGAATTTATCAATCACGTAGCGGCAGCAAGCGATTGTGCTAGGTCGGCTTGTCCTTCACCACAAAGCTATATGAATGCTTATGAAGGTGATTATGACTGTGTGTTTGTGGTGACATTGTCGGGAAATCTTAGTGGAAGCTACAACAGTGCCATGACAGGTAAAAATATGTATTATGAGGAGCATGCTGATGATAAGAAGAAAATTCATGTATTCGATTCATGCTCTGCTTCTTGTGGAGAGGCTAATCTGACACAGAAGATTTATGAACTGGCCGAAAAGGATTTAAGCTTTGAAGAGATAGTGCAGCAGGTTGAAGCCTTCTCGTTAGAGATGAAGACATATTTTGTAATAGAGACGCTAGAGCCACTTAGAAAGAATGGACGTTTATCAAATCTTAAGGCTATCGTGGCTTCGGTTCTTAATATTAAGCCTTTTATGAGTGCTACTGATGAAGGAATTATCATTCAGTTAGGACAAGCTAGAGGTATGGAACGTTCTTTGAAAAAAATGATAGAATATATTGTCACAAATACAAAAAATATAGAAGAAAAGGTATTGGCTATATCTCATGTAAATTGTCTGGAACGTGCTATGTGGGTAAAAGATGAGATATTAAAGCTTGCTAAATTTAAGGATATAACCATAGCAGATACAGCAGGAGTATCAACTCTTTATGCAAATGATGGTGGAATAATTGTAGCTGTATAAGGGAAAACTGAAAATACCACAAAAAAGGGGGTGCAAAGCGCCCCTTTTTGTTGTAATATAGAATATATTGATGGTAAATTTTTGAAAAGGAAGTGGCCAATGAGTAATTTGAAGAAATTAATTTCTAATATTACATCAGGTAGAGTATATATTCAAACTCACAATTTTCCAGACCCTGATGCTATATCCAGTGCATTTGGATTGCAGGCTTTGCTACAGATGCATGGTATAAATGCGACTATATGCTATAAGGGACAGATAGATAGACATAACACTAGAAAGATGATGGAGTTATTTGATATAAAGGCGATTAATGTGGACAGGCTAGGCGATTTGCCGGCGGATAGTCAGATAATTCTTATAGATGCTCAGAAAAATAGTGGTAATGTCTATGATTTGTTGTGCGATAAAGTGATGAGTATAGACCATCATCCAGTGGTGCAGAACTATGAATATATATATTCTGATATAAGAGAAAAGGTCGGAGCTTGTGCATCTATCGTAGCATCTTATTATTTTGAAAATGATATTCAGATGCCGCGTGAAGTGGCGACAGCATTATTGTACGGCATAAAGGTAGATACTGCACAGCTTACAAGAGGTGTGAATAAATTAGACCTGGAGATGTTTACAAAGATGTTCTTTATGGCTAATGTAAAGGATATGAATGAACTGGAGTCTAGTACCATAGAGATAGAAGATTTACAGGCTTACGGCAATGCTATATCATCCATTGAGCTTGAAGGATTAGTAAGCTTTGCAAACACAGGTCGTGATTGTCCGGAAGCGCTTATCGCAGAAATCGCAGACTTTATGGTTGCTATTAAAGACGTGTGTATGTCTGTGGTGTATTCAGTGAGAACAGAAGGGATAAAAATATCTATAAGAACAGATAAGAAAAGTGGATGTAATGCAGGTCAGATAATTGTAGAGGCCTTAGACGGTATCGGCACTGGTGGCGGACATGAGAGAATGGCTGGTGGATATATATCCCTACGAAATAGAATAGAGACCATAGATGAATTGATAGAGATAGTTAGAGATAACTTCCGTAGAGCATTAGCAAGACATTTACAGGCATAAAAAAAGCTTCCAATCGGAATCGAACCGACAACTGGACATTACGAGTGACCTGTTTTACCGTTGAACTATGGAAGCATGTAAGTATTATATAATTATATGGCTTATATCTGCATACATTATATTATAGGAAAAATGCCGGTGTGTAAATAGTTTTTAAAAATTTTCAAAAAAAGCTTGCATTTTTTAAGATGTATGATAATATATAACACATGCGGCGGACAAAAGTCCGCGACAGACGAACAAATATTAGGAGATGAAGTAGATATGAGTCAGAAATTAAAAGTAGGTATTTTAGGTGCAACAGGTATGGTAGGTCAGCGTTTTATAGCATTACTTGAAAACCACCCATGGTTTGAGGTAGTGACAGTGGCAGCAAGCCCACGTTCAGCTGGCAAGACATATGAAGAAGCTGTTGGCGATAGATGGAAGATGACAACACCGATGCCAGAAGCTGTAAAGAAGCTTGTGGTTATGAATGTAAATGAAGTAGAGAAGGTAGCTGCAGAAGTAGATTTCGTATTTAGTGCAGTAGATATGTCTAAGGATGAGATTAAGGCTATCGAGGATGCATATGCTAAGACAGAGACACCAGTTGTTTCAAATAACAGTGCTCACCGTTGGACACCAGATGTTCCTATGGTAGTGCCAGAGATTAACCCAGAGCATTATGAGGTTATCAAGTATCAGAAGGAAAGACTTGGTACAAAGAAGGGCTTCGTAGCAGTTAAGCCTAACTGTTCTATCCAGAGCTACGCTCCAGTCCTTACAGCTTGGAAAGAGTTTGGACCAAAGGAAGTAGTAGCTACAACATACCAGGCTATCTCAGGTGCAGGTAAGACATTTGCAGAGTGGCCAGAGATGGTAGAGAATATCATCCCATTCATCGGCGGCGAAGAAGAGAAGAGTGAGCAGGAGCCATTAAGACTTTGGGGTAAGGTAGAAGACGGTGTGATTAAGAAAGCTTCTTCACCAGTTATCACAACACAGTGTATCAGAGTTCCAGTTCTTAACGGACATACAGCAGCTGTATTTGTTAAGTTTGATAAGAAGCCTACAAAGGAACAGCTTATCGAGAAGTTAGTTTCATTCAAGGGTCTTCCACAGCAACTTGAGCTTCCAAGTGCTCCAAAGCAGTTCATCCAGTATCTTGAGGAAGATAATCGTCCACAGGTTAACTTGGATGTAGATTTTGAGAACGGAATGGGTATCTCAATCGGTAGATTAAGAGAAGATAGCGTATATGACTACAAGTTCGTAGGTTTATCACACAATACAGTTCGTGGTGCTGCAGGTGGTGCTGTATTATCAGCAGAGTTACTTAAAGCATTGGGATATATTGAGCCAAAGAATGCATAAATTCATATGATTATATAAAACGGTCGCGTCTATGTGATAGATGTGACCGTTTTGAATGTGCGCCTAGCGGCGCACGTTTCTAGTGGGTGAAAGTCCCTAATCCGCCCTAGTAGTCAATGTCATTAAGATAGCAGAAAAAAGAGATAGATCATATGTATGATTATAAAAAAAGATATACAGACGACATTCTTTTTAGATTTTAGAGCAACACGAATAGACAGATGTTTTCATCTGTCTAAAATAAGTATATAATATATTTGTGTTTAGGCTACTCAGTATAGAAAGCTAACTGCTTTCTTGCGATCGACTTTGCGAGGGTCGTGACGGCCAGGACGAACAGGTAGTATTTCTTTACTGATTAATGCTTCAACATCTGGCGGAGATTTCTCCGCCATTTTGCTTATGAAATATCTACAAATATGTATTGCATACGTATAGTTTATTTGATATGTATGCTTTTTAGTACATTTTTTAATTGCTACGTGAGAGGTAATAATCTCACAGAAATTATATAATATTAGGCGAGACCATATTTCTTGAATAATGTATTCTCTTTTTTTAGCATGAAAGCTTGTTAATCCGACAGCATATTTTAATTCTCTAAATGAGGTTTCTATCCCCCACCTCATTGCATATAACTTTTTAATATCATTTACAGAAAATTCATTCTGAGGAAGATTAGTCAAAATACATTCATAGTTTTCTTCAGAAATTTTAAACCGTAGCACTCTTAAATTCATATGATAAAAAATACGTTCTGTCAGATCTAAATAATCGAACGAATCATTATTTCTAAAATGTCTATATTTATCCCGGTTATTCAATATCTCTTTTGTCCATTTTCGAGTTAAAATCAAAGAAATGTTTGTATCAAACTCATCTTTATTTGGTAGTTTATCCTTCGAGAAAGCAACAATTCCATTGCTGTTAATATCCTTGCATCTGAAGAGAAAGAATGCCCCCTTTTCGATTACATGAGCAATGTTATTGTAAGATTCATAGCCACGATCAACAATAAATATCGTTTTTCCTGTTCCATTATATCTATCAACCATTTCACAGAAAGCTGTATGCTCATTTTCCATTCGTGCTGGTTGAATTACAATGTCTGTATAAATACGGTTCATCAAATCATACATTGCATTTAAATGTAATTGATTAAATCCCTTGGCAGTTCCTTGCTGAAAATATGTTTCTTCATCGCACGGATTATGTGAAATATTAATATCTGAACCGTCACAGGCAAGAAGTTTGTATCCTTTAAAAAGTTTAGGGGTCTTACTGAACTTAGATGTAAAACTATTAAATAAGTATTTAAATGCATCTGATTTAACTTGTGATCTCCTCTGATTAAGCGAAGCATTAGACGGACATTCAAGTGTGTATCCAAAATATTTATGAAGTTCATTTTTCAAAGATTGTCCTTCCATCGAAATAATAAACTTCATTAGAGTGGGGAAATCCCATTTCTTTTTTCGCGAAAAATCTTTTTCCGGATTAACAGTGAATTGTGATAGATTCGTTGCCATTTGATCAATCATGCTCCATAACGTTGTTTTTACTTCTTCTGAAAAATTCATATGCGTAACCTCCTGAAATGTATATAATTCAAGGGCTTCGCCGCATTTTTTATTTGATTTGTCAAGTGTTTTTTGAGAAAAAAAGTAAAAAAATGAGCAGACATTTTCATTATAATATCTGCTCTAAAGATTCATATTTTCTTATCTTAATGACATTGCCCTAGTAGTGGGAAGGATATAGCCAAGACCAAGGGTGTCGTGGGTGACCACGAATCTGAAGGAAGGTGGAGGCAAATCTCTGGTCTGACGAACAGAAATCACATCAGGCTACAGTTAAGGATAAGGTTGCATTCCAAAC
>JBGVNF010000088.1:0-2569 GCA_045125245.1 Lachnospiraceae bacterium | reverse complement strand
CTTTCTGATAAGTTCTATATTTGTCATAAAATAATCTTTATTAGGATGCTCAGCTTCTACACCACGAACCAAAGCATTAACAGGACATATATCCACACAACGCAAGCAACCCTTGCAATGATAATAATCAAGTCCTTGATTTACCATCATTTCTTTCCCTTTATACTCACCCTTTACAAACTGAAATACCATATCAGGACATGTAGCGTGACACTGACCACAGTTAATACATTTTTCTTTAATAAATAAAGGAATGTAACCTTGTCTGGAAGGAGAAACATCGGAAATTACAGTGCTACCAAATCTAGGGTTGATACCGCCGATGGGTGCTGTAGCGTAGCCCCATTCTTGTTTGTGGCCTGATTCCATATTTGATGTATTATCTTCTTTCTTAGATATAGTCTTTAAGTTTTCATAGTCTTTCTTTATTGTTTCTATCTTTTTATCCGTGATTAAAGTTTTATCATCTGTCGTATATTTCTCTATATCAGATTTTTCCTCATTTCCCTCAAAATCATCTAGCTTCCTTACTTCCTCGTATCCTCTTCGTATTCCCTCAATATTACTCCTCAACGCGTCAGGATATTTCTTTCCAAGTACATCCTCACAAATCTTTTCACCCATTTCTACGTCCACACCCATAAGCTTCAATGTAGCGCCAAGCATAACCACATTGATTCGAGAATGAGTTTCCATAGCAATACGTCCAGCCTCCAAGCCAAAACAATTATAGGATTTAAGAACCTTTTGCATTTCCCCCATATCTCGACCTGCTTCTAAAGAAACGATAACAGCCGTATTATCCTTACAACCACTTAATACAGATGTGTCCTTTAAAAGTGCCTGATGAAAAATCACCAGCAAATCAGGCTCCACCACTGGTGAATGAACCCTGATTTCCTTATTCTCATTACAATATCTTATAAAACCCTTTACAGGTGTCCCTGTCTTCTCGGAACCATAGCTTGAAAAACTGCTACTGTTTAAATCAAGATATTTTGCTCCCAACTCACCTAACATCTTTCCACAAAGATTCGCACCCAAGCCACCGATACTCTCCAAACGAATTTCATAGTAATCCTGACCAGACTGCAATCTTTCCTTAAGAGCAAACATTAACTCACGCTGCTCCATTACTCTTCAACCTCACTAAACATTTCTTTCCCCACCATACATAATGGACACGTAAAATCCTCTGGAAGCTCGTCAAACTTTGTTCCTGGCTCAATGCCAAGGTCCGCATCTCCAACCTTCTCATCGTAAATCCATCCACACACATCACATACATATCGCATACAAATTCCCCCTAATTAAAATATTTTGTCTATATTATTGACAGTCACACATTAATATATTTATGCTTGAACAATATTTATTCATTATCTATACCATTTCTACCACATAATTCATCAGAAAGCTTTTCTAACTGTCCAATACTTTCTGGACTTAACACCGACAAAATCTTAACTGTACTATCTACAAAATCAATATTTTTACTTTTCTCAAATTTCTCTTTCATTTTCTTTGAAGCAACAGGCACCCAGCTACCATTTTCTATTAATGCCACTCTTCTATTACTAAAATTGCGCTCAATTAAGCAATTAATAAATTCACGCATAGGCGGAAATATATCCGCATTATAGGTAGTTGTGGCAAGTACAAGCTGATTATATTTAAACGCTTCCGCCACAACCTCAGTAACATCACACCTTATAAGATTTCGCGCAGTTACTTTATTATAGCCTTTACTAATGAGCATGTCTTTAAGCTTTAATGCCGCTTTCTCCGTATTCCCATAAACAGACGTATACGCAATCAAAATGCCTTCTTCTTCCGGCTCATAAGACGCCCAAGTACTATATAAATCAAAAAAGTATTGAAGGTTTTCTGATAACACATTGCCATGAAGAGGACAAATCATCTTAATATCCCACTTAGATACCTTCTCAAGCAACCTTTTAACCTGTGTACCATACTTACCAACAATACCAAAATAGTAACGTCTAGCTTCATCTATCCAGTTTTTTTCAACTTTACCCACCGCTCCAAATTTACCAAATGCATCCGCCGAAAACAGCACCTTATCTGTGCTATCATAAGTCATCATAACCTCAGGCCAATGTATCATAAAAGCTGATGTAAATTCCAGCTTGTGCTTTCCCAACGATAGCTTATCCCCATCATCTATAACGATTCGCCTATCTTCAAATTCCGTGCCAAAATAATTCTTCATCATTTCAAAAGCCTTAAAAGAAGCCACCAATATAGTCTCAGGATACTTATAAAAAAAGCTCATAACACTAGCCGAATGGTCAGGCTCCATATGCTGAACAACAAGAAAATCCGGTTTTCTGCCACCTAAGACATTTTCAATATTATTAAGCCACTGATTGGTAAATTCCACATCTACAGTATCCATTATGGCGATTTTCTCGTCTAAAATAGCATAGGAATTGTACGCCATACCATCAGGTACCTTGTACAATCCCTCAAATAAATCCTTTGAATAATCATTTACTCCGATATACTTAATGTCGTTTGTTACGTTCATAACTACTCCCTCTACTAT
>JBGVNF010000087.1:0-8947 GCA_045125245.1 Lachnospiraceae bacterium | reverse complement strand
ATGTCATCACAGATGACGAAGTTTCTGCTGTCTGATTAGGTGTTGTGTCTATATTTACTTTTCAAAGCCACCTCTTACGATGGTTTATTTGTCATGCCCTTTATTCCTTGGCTGTCCTCTACTTATTTGTTTCAAACTTTTTTCCTCCTCAATCCTATGACATAAACAATATATCCTTCGCTGCCACATGCACCTTTAGCCCTATGAAACTATATATTCCTTGTCACAAAATGTTTTACTTCCTCAGACGGATTTGTAAGCTCTGTCTTAAAAAACTCTGGATAGTATTTTTTTGGATGGTCAGGTGCAATCCATACTAATTGTTCTTTATGTCCATCCTCCGTAAAGCTGTTGCATACAGGTTCAAAATCTTGTGACACCTTCATATAAAAGAAGAACGCCATCTCATGAACCACATTCCCACGTTTTACTTCCGAATCTCCCGGAAAGAAATTCTCATGAATAAATCCAAGTCTATCGATTTCCATTTTCACACCTGTTTCTTCATAAACTTCTCTAACCACAGCTTCCTCTGCTGTTTCACCAAACTTTATTCTTCCACCTACAGAATACATATGGTCGAAGCGATCATTTTCTACCATAAGAAACTTATCACCTTTCATGATAATCGCTCCGACTCTAATATTTAGGATTCCATCATCCATTTTCACGCACAAATCTTGACTCATTCCATGTCCTCCTACTTAATAAACATATTATCTCTTCTCTATAATCAAATGATGAAAAAATGATATAGCTTTATAATCATTCATATCAGACACTCTCATCTCTATATCAATCATTTTATCCTGCCACTCTACATCCTTATGATTTTCCTGATTCTGTTGCATATCCCAAAAAGTTCTCATACCCAAAGTTTTCGTAATCTCAAGCTTTGGACACCACTTCTCAATATCAGCATCCTCATAATAACGAATCGCACCGAACTTAGATGTCATTCCGTCATTACCATCAAGCAAACTATGAGCATGTTCAAAATCATTTAACAATACTACCATCTGCATAACCCTACCTGCACGATTATGCTTCACCACCGAAATCCTTCCATCCTTTTTTAGAATCCTTGCAAATTCATAAAAAATGTCTGCTCTATCTTCAGCGTACTCCATTACATTATGGCAAATAATCATATCAAATGTTTCATCAGAAAACTTACGTAATTCATCGGTACTCCCAATAATTTGTGCGTACTGATTATCTGACCATCTCATTGATACACTTTCTTCATCTGGCTCTATTGCTGTTACATCATTATACCTCGCTAAATAATTTGCTGTAACGCCTATACCACTTCCAAAATCCAATATTTTTTTGCCACGAACATCTCCTAATTGCTTCCATACCATTCTTTTCATAAGGCATTCCCATGGCTGTAATTCTGTTACACTTCTCATTAACTTTACTCCTTTTCCTCTTGCCTTATCTATGAATATACATCCTCGTCATATCTGGCTCTCCATCACCTTGAACCATGCAAAGAAACTCCCAACCATATTTTTCATAAAATCCAATATGGTCTGTCACAAGGTAAATTGGCGATACACCTTTAGATTTCATATCATCTACAACAAAATTTAGTAGCTTTCCTGCAATACCTTGTCCTCTATATTCCTCAGCTGTATACACAGCACATACATTCGGAGTAAGGTCTTTTCTATCATGAAAATCATTTTCAATTACACCTAATCCACCAATAATTTTATCGCCATCAAGACAGAGATACCAACCATACTCTGTCTCATTATTTAAGTATGCATCCATACATTCTAGGTAGGCTTCTGTCGGCACTCCCCACTTGCTATTAAACCATTCTGCGGCTGTATTTTTTAATTCTCTTTTTTCTCTTAATGTTATAAATTCATATGTTTTCATTTTTTTCCTCCTATAATTCAATATCTACCTCATATCTATCATCGATAAATATATAATTTACGTTGTGTTTTTTCACCAATTCCAAAACCCGTTTATTATCTTCTATTACCCCCTCTACTGCGCAATCATCCTCCAAACGATTTTCAATTACATTTGCATAGCTTTTTATATCATGAAAATGATTTCGTATGTAATCTTCACTCATTACCAGACAATAATACTTGATATTATCAAGATATTCCCTCTCAAAATCCTTCTCATAATCAAAAGGAATATAACATCCCTCAACTATCATATTCTGATTATTCTCTATAGCTGTCTTTATCATTTCTCGAACTATTGGCCATAAATACCTAGTCAAATCTTCATCATTACTCATAGGTGTAAGCTTTGTATTTCCACTTCGTATTAAACCCATCTTCAAATGATCTATGGAAAGATAAGGATATTTATATTTTTCAAGTAATTTCTGCGCTAATGCTGTTTTTCCTGTATGTGATGCGCCTGTTAATAATATAATCATTCTTTCTCTCCTTAATTTCTTACTATTACATACTTTTGCTAATCCTTTTCATACCCAATGATATCCATCCTATCATTTATTTTTTTCATAGTCCCCGATCTTTTATATCCCAATTTTTCATACAAATAACAATTTCCTTTTTCTTGAAGTATCGTAGCAAGTTCCCAATTATCGTTTCCATGAATCTTTTCAATTTCCTCAAAGGTCTTTTGAGCTAACCCTTTATTGCGATATTCTTTCATGATAAAAATAGGTGATACTCTTTTTCTACTTCCATCCTTTTTATCAACAACTCTAACAGCGCCAGCTATTTCATCCTCAAAATAAATGTAATAAAAATATGTAAAAGGCTCCGATAATTTAGTTTCGATTCTTTCTCTTGGCTCATTGGCAGGGCTTGTATCATAATCTTTATACTTCTCTAACAAATCTGCAAATGCTTCCTTTTGCATATGCCATATTTTATCATAATCATTCACGTTTGCCCTTACTAACTTCATATGAAATCCTCCGTCATATTCCTATTTATCCTTTAAACAACATCAAAAACTCATCTAGATTCCTTACATTACTCTCCATAACAGCCTTATACACATCCACGCTCTTATATTGTTCAAAGGAATATAATCCTCTCTCAATTAGCTCACTTTTAATACTAACAATCGTATCTTTCTGTGTTTGACTTGTACTGGCTGCAATGTTATCGCAATAATTTTCTGCTTCAGCTATAGTTTCCTTATCAAAAAACCATAAATCAACATTCCATAATGCTCCTGTAATCATTGTTTCAAAGCCATGAAACCAAACCTTTTTCCCATCAGAATTCACTTCTTCTTTTGCTTCATACCATACAGGGTGAAATGTATCTATTATAAATATTGACAACTCATGTATCTTATCTAATGACATAGCATCATTTTCAATATCAATATCCAAATCATTCCAGGCCATCATATCCATTCTATAGCTGCCGATTATATGCGGCTTGCCAATTTCTGCAAGCTTGTCAAACAAACCTAATTCATATAATAATCTATCCGCTGCTGTTTTTCTGTCAGTATTGTTCATTACTTTTATTCCTCACTATCTTTCAAGCGTCCTTTTCCTCTCCATCATTTTGCGAAACATCTTTCTTATCTTTACTATTATTTTTTAAATCAATGATTCCTCCTATAGCTAAACCTACGCTTATTCCTAGACACATACCAACTCCAATGTTATCCAATGCCGCACCAATTGCCATACCTGCGGACATGCCACAGTACATAAACAGTAGCATATAACTAGTCTTACTTTGTGATTCATTATCATTCTTTATATCTATGCACTCTTCACCCAAAGTAACTTCATACATATACTCCATTCTCTCTTCATCAGAGCCTTTATTCTTTCTGCCTCCATGACAACTAACTTTTGTCATGCCAAGCTTCTTCATCACATTTTCACTTGCAGTATTTTCACTATCACAATGTGCGATAAAATGATGTATACCTATTTCTTCTTTCGCATATTTCATCGCGGCCATTGCAGCTTCAGTTGCATATCCAAAACCATGATAGTCTCTTGCTAATATCCAGCCTAATTCACAAGTATCGTAGCTATCATTAAGATAAAGGCCTATAGAACCTATATGAATTCCTTCTCTTAATATAGCAAATTCATAGAACTCTGGCCTCTCTTTTTCCCATTCTCTTTCGCAAGATTCTAGAAATTCTCTTGTTGCTTCTAAGCTGTCACTTGGCAATGCCATCATGTATTTTGTATTCTCCATATCAGCCGCATATTCATGTGTTGTATCTAGATATTTTGTTCCATGCGGCAGTAAAGTTAATCGTTCAGTAGTTAGACATACCTTTTCTTTCATAAAATCTATACCCCTTCCTAAAATCTCAAAACCCTTTTACGGTACTCAAGATACTCTTAAATATGTTGTATCTAGAATATCACAAAGATAATAAGTTTGTAAACTAAAGAGCCACACAATGTGCGGCTCAATATAGTATCTCAAAATTAAACTATGAAATTTCATCTAGCATAGCAATTGCCTCTTGAATACCTGCATCTGCGGCTTTTTGCAAATATTCAATAGCTTTATCTATATCCATATCTTTTCCCTATGCATTGTATCATAATTCTCATATCCTTCAAACAAAATTTTCTTTACGATATATGGTGTTAATAATCTATTCTCCATCTACCGTCACTAACTGTGATTCATGCTTCTTAAAGAAATCAACACGTGGCAAAAGATATTTTAACTCATGTTCTGACAAATCCCCAACATACGAAGATATTGGTTTAAGAATCTTATCCCAGCTCCATAATGATTTGTCCATATTCATATATTCCATAAACATTTCACAGCCATCTGGGGCGATTGGATGCAATAATACAGCCATAACCTTACATGCATAAAAGCAATCTGCCACTCTCTGCATACGAAGCTTAGTATCTCCATTCTTATCTGCGTCTCTTACTCCATTTACCCAATGCTTATTAACCCCTCTTATGTAGTCATCAAGCACATAGGATATACGATGAAAATCATGATTATACATATGACGCTCATACTCTAAAACTGTCTTCTCCGATAAGTCTAAAATAGACTGTGAAATATTATTTGAAGGTATCTTTCCATTATTATCATTCTGTGCAGCATAGAAACAAGAACGAATTAATCTGTTATATACATTCGTAAGAAGATTACCTTCCTTTAATACCATATCTACTCCATTTCAGCACATACAAATTTGCCCTTGGTATTTACATCCACATCTATCTCATGTCCGCCAAAAACATAGCCATCATCATATCCAATTGTGTATGAGCCGTTCTGATTTACAAAAATATATTTCAAACGACTAGTTAATGCCGCAGCAAATTCTTCTGGTGTAGAAAAACTAATTTCGCAATCTTCATCTAAACAATCCATTGCCTCTTCGTACAATTCTTTATTCGATGCAATAAATGTTCTTGCTTCATTATCTTTTGTTTCGATTTTCTGAACAAAATCTCTCGCTACAGCCAAAGGCTTTTTCCATGTAGCCTTACTGTTCCACTCTACTTCGACATAAATGCCGATTTTTTTCCCTGCATATTCATACTCACCTTCAAAAAGACCACTATCCTTTTCCAATATAAGATTCCCCAATACTTCGTCTTGCAGAGCCACCCTACCCCGCAATTATATAAAATATTTCTTCTTCTCCTTCAAAGCTATTATCTGCTTCATATAATTCGTACAAGTTCATTCCTACGACCTCCGTATTTTACGCATATTTACATTTAAGTGATTTGTTTCCATATTTCGCCCATTTATTTATTCCTCCGTTAAAAAATCTATCACACCAGACGATCCATCCGATGAAAATAACGGATAATGCTCGGAACCATTCTCCCAAGAATCTATATATCCCACATCTCCAATAGTATAGCCATGATCCAAATAAGTTACTATACGTTGGCCTTCATTTTCCCATACGTCAAAGTACTCTCCTTGTTCATTTATATCTGCTTCATGAAGTTCTATTTCGGGTATATCAAATGGCTTCTTTACTAAAATATCCTTCTGAATATTGTACACATACATATCCGAATTTCCCATTGGATGCAAATAAACCATATTACCATCAGAACTAACATACTTCCTACAACAATTATCCCCTTGTGTATAGTTACAGCCAATTGCTTTTAAATCTACTGCATTGGTAATCACTCTTTGACTCCTAGAATAAACAAACAATCCGTAATATCCACTAAAAATAATTCTGTCTTTATCAGCAAATAATAGTTGTGTAGGATCTGCACCTTCAGTCGCAGAAAGATCAAGTGTCGGTCTCTTTATTTCAACTTGCACTGCTTTAGAATCATTTTCATTTGACATACCATCCGATGTGCTTGTTACATCAATATTACTACCACTCACTGATTTCTTAGGACTGGTCAAAAAACAACCTGCTATAATAGCACACGACGTAACGCCAACCATAATTACCCAAAATGCTGGTTTCTTATAATTTAGCACTCCCTTGACGCGTGCCTTCACTCCTGTCTCGCCAAAGGATAACGGACATACCGCAATAACTCTTCTATGATTACTACAATCCAACAATGCTTGAGAATATGATGCCACATAATCTCTGTCTCTATCACGAATAACTCTTTCATCACAGGCTGCTTCTATATCTCTGCAGAGCAGTATGTATGCTACCCAACACAACGGATTAAACCAATACACTGCAAGCACAATGAAACCCAAAGGTTTCCACCAATGATCATGCCTTCTAATATGTGCTTCTTCATGAGCTATTACATGATTCAACGTCTGGTCACTCATCCCAGACGGAACATAAATCAAAGGACGAAATATTCCGAGAATAAAAGGTGATTTCACTTCATCGCATTCTCTTATGTTGCTGCTTACAGGAAGCGAGACTCTAACCTTTCTTTTAATCATTACAAAACTGATGATAGCATAAAGAATCATTGCCACCATTCCAACCAACCATACCAAACCTGCAAATGATACTACAACCTGCATCGGTTTAATGCTTGTTTCCGCATTCGGTGAAATATCACTTTCGATATTCGGATTAATGCCTGTTTCCACATTCGATGATAAATTACCCTCGATAATTGAATTCACAGCGTTGTCAATAATTGTAACGCCAGAATCTATCTGGGGGTTATGTTCCATTATGATACTCTCTGGAACAACTTCGTTGCTTGGCAAGAGGCTTAATGCACTTTCCAATGAAAATGGACAAATGAGTCTTATCGCTACCATCCCCCAAAGTAGACAATTTATCCATTTAGGAGCTTTCTTAAGTAAAAATCTTGCAGCTACCACCACAAGTATCAACCAAGAAGCATTTATAGACATATTCAAAACTTTTAAGAATATAACACTCATTATTCATCTCCCTCCCTCTTAAATGCATCAATTAACTGCTGAATCTCGTCAACATCCTTCTTTGTAAGTTTCTTGTGTGATGTAAAAGCCGCGATGAACGCAGGCAGTGATCCCTTATAAGAATCTTCAATAATCTGCTCGCTCTTCGCAGAATAGAACTCTTCTTTGCTAATGAGCGATGAAACAATTCCATCCACATTCTGAAGCAATCCCTTCTCACATAGTTTTCGAAGAACGGTGTATGTAGTAGGTTTTTTCCAATTCAGCTTCTTCTCGCATATCTGTACCAAATCCCCTGACGCAATTGGTTCGTTTTCCCATACAATATCAGCAAATCGTTCTTGTACGGCTGCCAATTCAATACTTTTCATATATATACCTCCTTATTGGTTTATTGTTGTAAACCAATTTTAGTTTATAGTAATAAACCAACTCTGTCAAGTCATTATTTAATCCTTAAGCGATATCTATTGAAACGCAAATGCTTCATAGCAATTACCTTACCCTAACAATTATAAAATCCACAGTATGTAAATTTATACTGTGGATTTTTTTAAGTTTATTCGCCTGGTGTTTTCTTTTTGTCAGCATCATTTGTGCTATGTTTAGTTATATTGTTATACATAGCTTCTGTTTCATCTTCTAATTGTTTACATTTCTTAGATTTAGGTATTACACCTTGTATTTCAAAATATTTCAAGATGTCGTTCATTTGATCTTGCATTAAGCCACATGTATCACGAAGATAACCTTTTTCACCGCCTGTCTGCCATTCTTTCAGACCTCTGTAATAAAGCATCTTATAATCATCTGTAATAATAAATGGCACAATATCATTGCGAATACATTCTTTGAACATTATTAATCTTCCTGTTCTACCATTACCATCATAAAATGGATGAATTTTTTCGTATTGTGCATGAAAATCCAATATATCATCAAATGTTTGATTACTACGAGATGAGTATTCTTTTAATAATTTATTAATTTCTTTATCAACATTTTTAGGAGATGTTGTTTTCATATCAGCAACATAATTATTGTATTTTTTATAATCACCTATTATTGCTTCAGGTAAATCAGAACTCATAGTGCCTGTTTTTAATATACGATGTATATTTTTGATATAATCAGGTGTTAAAGGTTCATCATATGTGTCAATGATATAGTCAAAACATCTGAAATGATTTACTGTTTCGATAATATCATCTACATATGCTGGTTCAATACCTACTGTTTTAGTGTCAAATATATATCTGGTCTGGTCGTGTGATAATTTGCTTCCTTCAATATGATTAGAGTTATATGCAAAATCTATTTGTAATTTATGGTAAATACCATTGTTATGTCGTCTACTTTTTTCTGCTTTAAGTACTGTGAGTAATGTTCTATCGGTCAAATTAAGTCACCTCTATTCTTAATTATATTTATTATTGTATCGCTTTTACTATTATATTGCAAGATAATCAGTCAATCAGGATGGAGTAAATTTACTGTCAGTTAGTAAACAAAAGAGAGACCCTAAGACATAAGATTTCACTAATTAGTTTTCACAAGTTTACAACAGTTTTCCTCATTTGTCAAAAGTGGCGTTATAGCACTCTTAATCATTCCTGCTT
>JBGVNF010000086.1:0-16959 GCA_045125245.1 Lachnospiraceae bacterium | reverse complement strand
TGCTAGATTCTTTACATCAATTGATGAGGTTCCTACACAGGCTTACACAATGGGTATCGAGAACATTATGTCAGCTAAGAAGATTCTTCTTCTTGCAAATGGTAAGGCTAAGGCTCAGGCTGTATATGATACATGCTTTGGTCCAGTTAAGCCACAAGTGCCAGCATCTATTTTACAGTTACACGCAGATTGCATCGTAATCGCTGATGAGGATGCATTAAGCTTATGTACAGAGAAGGGGTTAATCTAATGGAAAATGCAAAGATAAAGAATTTATATACATTGGAAGAGACTATAGCTGGGGATTATTTAAAGAAATTTGAATATCCTTGGGAGGCTCTTAAGGGAATTAGCGATTTAATAAAGGAAATCGGTCCTACACTTGATTCAGAAAAGTTTGAACAGCGTGGAGAAGATATTTGGGTTGCTAAGAGTGCGAAGGTAGCTCCTACAGCAGCACTTAACGGTCCGCTTATCATTGATGAGGATGCTGAGATTCGTCATTGTGCCTTTGTCAGAGGCAGTGCTATCGTAGGAAAGGGTTCTGTAGTGGGAAATTCAACAGAGCTTAAGAATGTTATTATCTTCAATAGCGTACAGGTACCACATTACAATTACGTAGGTGATTCTATCTTAGGATATAAGTCTCATATGGGAGCTGGTTCTATTACATCAAACGTTAAGTCGGATAAGACTTTAGTTGTAGTAAAGGATTGTTATGATACAAATGAAGAGATAGAGACAGGTCTTAAGAAATTTGGTGCAATGCTTGGAGATAACGTAGAAGTAGGATGTAACTCTGTTCTTAATCCAGGAACAGTAGTTGGAAAGAATAGTAATATTTACCCTCTTTCTAGAGTTAGAGGTGTAGTTCCAACGAACAGCATTTTTAAGGATAAAGATAGCGTAGTAAAAAAGTACTAGGACTATAAAACAGATATAAAACAAAGGTTGCTATTGTAAGAAATAGTAACCTTTTTTGTTTGAATAGAATATCGAGTTTGACGATTTATCTTGATAAAGTATTTGACAAATTATGACTAAAATTGTAAAATTATCTCTGAATTACATTAAGAAAAGGAGATAAAAGGACATGTTACAATTTATTTCAGAAAACCCATGGGTAATTGCGGTTGCTGTGGGAGTTTTATTTTTAATCATATTCCTTCTTGCAGGATATGAGAAGGCACCTTCAGATAAGGTGTTCATTATTTCAGGTTTGAGAAAGAAACCTAAGATTTTAATTGGTAAAGCGGGTATTAGAATTCCATTCTTCGAAAGAAAGGATATTCTTATCGCGAAGCAGATAAGTGTTGATATTAAGACAAATGGCTATATTCCAACATTAGATTTCATCGGTGTAGATGTAGATGCCATAGCAAAGATCGCGCTTGATATTGAAACACCAGATGGTATTGCATTAGCTCAGAAGAACTTCTTAAATATGGACGAGAATCATATTAGAGAAGCTTTGACAGATTCTTTACAGGGTAATATGCGTGAAATCATCGGTACTATTAACCTTAAAGAAATTTGTAATAACAGACAGAAATTTGGTGATCAGGTTCAGGAGAAGGCACAGAGAGATATGAGTGCTCTCGGTGTTAAGATTATTTCTTGTAATATTCAGAGAATCATCGATGAGAATGAATTAATCAATGCTCTTGGACAGGATAATATGTCTAAGATTCAGAAGGAAGCTTCTATCGCTAAGGCAGAGGCTGAAAGAGACGTAGCTATCGCTCAGGCAGAAGCTAAGAAATTAGCTAATGAGGCAGAAGTTAATGCTATGACTGAAATTGCTATTAAGCAGAATGAATTAAGTATTAAAGAGGCTGAACTTCAGAAGCTTTCTGATGCTAAGAAGGCTGAGGCTGCTGCCGCATATAGAATTCAGGAAGAGGAACAGCGTAAGATATTAGAAATCACTGCTACAAATGCGGATATCGCTAAGCAGGAAAGAGAAGTAGAACTTAAGGCTAAGGAAGCTGAAGTTAAGGAGCAGGAGCTTGCTGCTACTATTAGAAAGCAGGCTGAGGCTGAGAAATATAGAATTGAGCAGAATGCACAGGCTGATTTGTTCAAACGTCAGAAGGAAGCTGAAGCTAAGAAGTACGAAGAAACACAGAGAGCAGAAGCAGAGAAGGTTAAGGCTGAGGCTGCTAAGTTTGCTAAGGAGCAGGAAGCTGCCGGTATCGCAGCAATCGGTCGTGCTGAGGCTGAAGCTATTAAGCAGAAGGGTATTGCTGAAGCTGAGGCTTTGGAACGCAAGGCAGATGCTATGGCTAAGTACGGTAGAGCAGCTATCTTAGAGATGGTTGTTAATACATTACCAGATATGGCTGCAGCTATCGCTAAGCCACTTGAGTCAATTGATAAGGTTACAATCATTGACGGTGGTGGAAATGGTAATGGTTCAGGCGTAGGTGCTATGGGCGGATATGTACCAGCAGTACTTGCGAAGACAATTGAATCCGTAAAAGAAACAACAGGTATCGATATTAACGAAATAATCAAGGCTGACACATATGATGCTAAGGTTAACAAGAATCTTAATGTGACAGGTATTGACAATGATGTAAACGTTAAGGTAGATTCTGCAACTGAATAATATATAAAAAATGGTCCCCTACAAGAAATTAACTTGTCGGGGACTTTTTTATCATATATGAAAGTTCTCTGTGAGAACTTCCTATATGATAAGCGAGATTCTATCTTACATTACAACATATCTTGATAAAATTTTCTGCTAAATATTCACAAAAGACTTGAATAAACTGACAATATATCTTAAAATATAGTTTAGAGGTGTACAAAAGAACGTGAAAAGGATTTTTGTACAAGAGACATAAATTATATGGCAGGAGGTAGACTTTATGAATGTGTACACGACGGAAAAGATTAGAAACGTAGTACTTTTAGGACACGGTGGAGCGGGAAAAACAAGTCTTGTTGAATCTATGGCATATCTTGCAGGCATAACTACAAGAATGGGAAAAGTAGACGATGGCAATACAATTAGTGATTTTGGAAAGGAAGAACAGAAAAGAAAGATTTCTATACAGACATCTGTAGTGCCTATTGAATGGGAAGGGATGAAGATAAATGTTTTAGATACACCAGGTTATCTTGATTTTATCGGTGAAGTGGAAGAGGCCATAAGTGCAGCAGATGCAGCTATTATCGTTGTATCTGGAAAAGCTGGCGTGGAAGCTGGTACTGAGAGAGCATGGGAGCTTTGCGAAAAATATAAATTGCCTAGGATAATATATGTTACAGGTATGGATGCAGATAATGCATCATTTAAGAATGTTGTAGAATCATTGACAGAGATGTATGGCAAAAAGATTGCACCATTCCATTTTCCTATTAGAGAGAATGAAAAGTTTGTAGGTTATGTAAATGTTGTAAGTGAAAATGCTGTAAAGTGGAATGGTAAGGACGTTGTTGAGTGTGATATTCCAGATTACAGTGTGGAAAATCTTAATTTATATAAAGACATTCTTATGGAAGCGGTAGCTGAGACAAGTGAAGAATTTATGGAGCGTTATTTTAGCGGAGAGAAATTTTCTGAGAATGAGATAAGAGCAGCACTTCGAGCTAATGTTATAGATGGTTCGTTAGTTCCTATTACAATGGGTTCAAATACATTATGTCAGGGTACATATGCTCTCGTAGATGATATAGTTAAATATCTTCCTAGTCCTGAGAATAAGGAGATAGCAGGTATTAATATGAATACTAAGGAAGTATTCGCTGCTAATTATGATTTTGCTAAGGCAAAATCAGCATATGTGTTTAAGACTATTGTTGATCCATTTATCGGAAAGTATTCGCTTATCAAGGTTTGCTCTGGTGTATTTAAGTCAGATGATATGATTTATAATCAGGATAGAGATATTGAAGAAAGAGTAAGTAAGCTCTACGTATTGCAAGGTGGTAAGCCTATAGAGGTTCCAGAGTTGCATGCAGGTGATATCGGTGCCATTGCTAAGTTGACAGCGGCAAGAACTGGCAATAGTTTATCAACTAAGGCTAATACTATCGTATATGGTAAGTTTGAGATATCAAAGCCATATACATATATGCGTTATAAGGTACCAAATAAGAATGATATTGATAAGGCAGCTCAGGCACTTCAGAAGCTTTCTCATGAGGATCAAACACTTAAGATTGTTAATGATACAGAGAATAGACAGCTTTTATTATATGCAATGGGTGATGTTCAGCTTGAGGTTATACAGAGTAGACTTGAGAATGAATATAAGTGTAAGATTGAACTTATAAAGCCAAAGTTTGCATTCCGTGAAACTATTAAGAAGACTGCTGATACAGAGTACAAATATAAAAAGCAGTCAGGTGGTCATGGTCAGTATGGTCACGTAAAAATTAAATTCTCATCTTCTGGTGATAATGAGACACCTTATGTATTCGAGCAGGAAGTAGTAGGTGGAGCAGTTCCTAAGAACTTCTTCCCAGCAGTAGAGAAGGGCTTGCAGGAATCAGTAGTGAAGGGACCTTTGGCAGCATATCCTGTGGTAGGTGTGAAAGCTGTATTGTATGACGGTTCTTCACATTCAGTTGATTCATCGGAAATGGCATTTAAGATGGCTACGATTCAAGCCTTTAGAAAGGGCTTTATGGATGCAGGACCAGTTCTGTTAGAGCCTATAATGTCTCTTAAGGTTACAGTTCCAGATAGATATTCAGGAGATATAATGGGAGACTTGAATAAGCGCCGTGGTAGAGTGTTAGGTATGAATCCTACTGCTAATGGCAAGCAGATAATTGAGGCTGAAATTCCTATGATGGAATTGTACGGATACTGCACAGTTCTTCGTTCTATGACAGGTGGCAGAGGTAACTATGAATATGAATTTGTAAGATACGAGCAGACACCGAAGGAGATACAGGATGCAGAAGTAGCAGCTAGAGCAGCTAAGGTTGCAGAGAACGCGGTGGAATAAAAATTATAAAAATTATAAAAATGATTGACAAAAGGCATCATTTTAAGTAATATAGCAAATAATTAAATAACAATCGTAGTTGATATAAAACTATGATTAAATAACTCGTGAGGGAGTAGTTTGCGTTACGACGTGATTTGTCAACATCCTGATGCTAAAGCATCTGGCAAATCTTAATGAATGAGACTCGCGTGCATATGTGTAGATTACGTCTATACATTGCACGTGAGTTTTTTTATGATATAGGAAAGTTCTATGAACTTCCTATATCATAAAAAAACGCTCCGCTAAGGATCGCACTGCGGCGGAGAAGAAGATGTTGCTAAAGCAACCCGCCGCAGGCGGAGAATCTCGCAAGCGAGATTCTTTCTTACGACAATAAAACACGAAAAGAGGAAGAATTATGCAACTTTACATTACTTTATTTCTTATGGGAGTTGGACTAGCTATGGATGCCTTTGCAGTATCTATATGTAAGGGACTTTCCATGAAGAAGGTAAAATGGCAGCATGCAACTATAATAGGATTGTTCTTTGGAGGCTTTCAGGCGTTGATGCCGTTTGTTGGATGGTTACTTGGAAGTCAGTTTGAGCAGTATATAACAAAAGTTGATCATTGGATTGCTTTTGGGTTGCTAGGTATCATAGGTGGAAAGATGCTATATGAGGCTATAAAAGGAGACGAAGAGGAAGGCTGTAGCTGTTGTAATGATAAAAATGCTGATAAATTAGATTTAAAGGAGTTATTTATTCTTGCTATAGCCACAAGTATAGATGCATTAGCAGTTGGAATTACATTTGCGTTCTTAAAATATCCAGTAGTAAAGGCTGTTACAGTAATAGGTGTGGTAACATTTATTATATCTATGGCAGGTGTTTATATCGGCAATTTCTTTGGATCTAGATTTAAAAAGAAAGCAGAGATAGCAGGCGGCATAATACTTGTTGGAATTGGCATTAAAATATTACTTGAGCATCTTGGAATATTTTGATAATATGTAATGAAATGAAAAAACACAAAGGAAGGATAAATTATTATGGAAATGCTTAAAGCGATTGGAATTTTACTTGTAGGTTTTGTACTACTTATAAAGGGTGCGGATTTCTTTGTTGAAGGTAGCTCAACAGTGGCGAAGAAGCTTCGTATACCTTCAATTATTGTAGGTCTTACAATTGTAGCTATGGGAACAAGTCTTCCAGAACTTGCCGTAAGTACTACAGCATCTTTGGCGGGAAATAACGCTATTGCTATTAGTAATGTAGTCGGTTCTAATTTATTTAATTTAATTGTTGTATGTGGTTCTTGTGCATTGTTTTCGCCACTTGCAATTAGTAAGGATATATTAAAGAAGGATTTTCCTATAGCTATAGGTTGTGGTGTTTTGCTTCTTGTGATGGGCATTGTCGGTATGGAAGTATGCAGAATAGATGGTATTATTTTATCGGTACTATTTATTACATATATTTCTATTTTAGTTAGAGCTGCGTTAAAAGCGAGAGCTAACACAAAGGATGAAGAAAATGTAGGGAAAACTATTCCAGTTTGGCTTTGTATAATATATATTGTAGGTGGTATCGCTGCCATTAAGTTTGGTGGAGATTTTGTTGTAGATGGTGCTGTTACCATAGCAGGAAAGCTTGGTCTTTCAGAGAATCTTATTGGTCTTACAATTGTAGCTGTTGGAACTAGCTTGCCAGAGCTTGTTACATCTATTGTAGCTAGCAGAAAAAATGAAGTTGAGATGGCTGTTGGTAATGTCTTAGGTTCAAATATCTTTAATATTCTTTTGATATTAGGTGTTGCAGGAACTATTAGTCCTATGACATTCATTATGGAGAATATTATCGATATCGTGATTCTTACAGCTGCAAGCTTATTAATTTATTTATTCTCTTGGACAAAGGAAAGAATTGATAGAAAAGAAGGTATTGTGATGTTACTTATGTATGCGTCATACCTTGTATATATTTGCATAAGATAACAAAATATTTATTCTACTTATGAAGAGTGGCCTCTTAAGTAAATGAGACGAAAGTTGAGTTTGTTTAAGGGGCTTTATTATATTTTAAGATATATAAAATAATTGTTTGTAGCTTATGAAAAAAGTTTATTTTCTAATAGCCTATTTCTATTCTTTGTGATAAAATATAAAAATGTGTAAATAATGCTTATTTTTCTTGACAAAGTTGTAAGAAACGGTTATTATTTACTTTATGACGGTAAAGTTATAAAATATAACTAAAAACCAAAGAGAGGAAGATTCATTATGAAGAGAAAGGTTTTTTCAGTATTAGTAGCAAATACTGCCGGCGTACTTAACAGAGTAGCAGCTCTCTTCTCGAGAAGAGGCTACAATATCGATAGTCTTACAGTTGGTGAGACAGAGAATCCTGCTTATTCAAGAATGACAATCGTTTGTACAGGTGATGATGAGATTCTTGAGCAGATTGAGAAGCAGATTAGTAAGCTTGTAGATGTTATCGAGATAACAGAGCTTACAGATTATGATTCAGTATGTCGTGAACTTATATTAGTAAAGGTTGGTGTTTCTGGCGAGCAGAGACAGCAGGTAATAGCTGTAGCAGACGTCTTTAGAGCAAAGATTGTTGACGTATCAGCTGAGTCACTTATGGTTGAGCTTACTGGTAATCAGAGCAAGCTTGATGCATTTATTGAATTGTTGCAAGGTTATAAGATTGAGCAACTTGTAAGAACAGGTATCACTGGACTTCTCCGCGGAAAAGTCAATTAAGTAATACATATAAAGCTATAGGAGGATTTATAAAAATGGCAAAGATTTTTTATCAGGAAGACTGTAATTTATCATTATTAGAAGGAAAGACAATCGCTGTTATCGGTTACGGTAGCCAGGGACATGCTCATGCTCTTAATGCAAAAGAGTCAGGATGTAACGTTATTATCGGTTTATACGAGGGTAGCAAGTCTTGGGCAAAGGCTGTTGCACAGGGATTTGAAGTATATACAGCTGCAGAGGCTGCAAAGAAGGCTGACATCATCATGATTCTTATCAACGATGAGTTACAGGCAAAGATGTACAAGGAGTCAATCGAGCCAAACTTAGAGCCAGGTAACATGCTTATGTTCGCTCATGGCTTTAACATTCACTTTGGTCAGATTGTACCACCAGCAGACGTTGACGTTACAATGGTAGCTCCAAAGGGACCTGGTCATACAGTACGTAGCGAGTATCAGGCTGGTAAGGGTGTTCCTTCTCTTATCGCTGTTCATCAGGATGCTACAGGCAAGGCTCAGGATATCGCTTTAGCTTACGCTTTAGCTATCGGTGGAGCAAGAGCTGGTGTTCTTGAGACAACATTCAGAACAGAGACAGAAACAGACCTTTTCGGTGAGCAGGCAGTACTTTGTGGTGGTGTTTGTGCACTTATGCAGGCTGGTTACGAGACACTTACAGAGGCTGGTTATGATCCAAGAAACGCATACTTTGAGTGTATCCACGAGATGAAGCTCATCGTAGACCTTATCTATCAGTCAGGTTTCGAAGGAATGAGATATTCAGTATCTAACACAGCTGAGTACGGTGATTACATCACAGGACCAAAGATTATCACAGAAGAGACAAAGAAGGCTATGAAGAAGGTTCTTTCTGATATTCAGGATGGAACATTCGCTAAGGACTTCCTTTTAGATATGTCAGAGGCTGGTGGTCAGGCACACTTCAGGGCTATGAGAAAGCTTCAGGCTGAGCATCCATCAGAGGTAGTTGGTAAGGAAATCAGAAAGCTTTACAGCTGGAACAATGAAGAAGATAAGCTTATCAATAACTAATTATAAAGTATAATTATTTACCCCTGTTACTTATGTAACAGGGGTAAATTTTTTTAGCATTTATTTGATAGATTAGTCATAGGCAGAATAAACAAAATTGACATAGGATAAATTTAGATAAAATATACAAATAATTTTGGAAATAGTACTATAGTACTAGGAAATAATTGCAACAGAATTGGAAAAATATGTTACTTAATATATAGAAATGCATTTTTGATAAGCATTCAGCTGAAGGGAAGAAGGTTATGGTTACAGAAGTTATAGTAAAACGAGCCGTCGATGGCGACGATGAAGCATTTAAAATTTTATATGAAGACTTATATAAGGATATGTATAGAATAGCTTATTATAAGTTGAAAAATGTAGAGGATGCTGAGGATGTAGTGAGTGAGGCAGTATTTGATATGTATAAGGGGATTCATAAGCTTAAGGATTTATCCGCTTATAGGGCCTGGGCAATGAAGATATTAAATGTCAAGTGTGGTATCAAAATAAAGGAATATTACATAAATAAGACAGAAGATATAGAGGAATACGATTGCCAGAGCTCTCAAAATCTAGAAACTGAGACAGTTTTTAGAGCAGATGTTAGTCAAGCGTTAAACATATTGAGTGAAGAAGAAAAAACGATTGTTCTTTGTTCTGCAGTTGCTGGTATGAGTAGTGATGAAATAAGTGAAATTACAAGCTTAAATAGTAATACTGTAAGATCAAAACTAAGTAGAGCATTAGAGAAACTAAGAAATTGTAAGTGCTTTAAATACGATTATTAAAGGAGGTTAAATATGAATAACGATAAAGATATTAGAAGTTTAAATATCATAAAAGAAGATGCAGATAATGTGCAAATTCCTGATAGCTTATCTCCAGATAATATGATGAAGAAGATAGCTAAGATGAAGGAAGAGGGGGCTTTTAAGGAGAGTAAGGAAGTAAATATTGGTAAGAAAAATAATAAGAAGAAAAATAAGAGAAAGCTTATGGCTTTAATAAGCGGTGGAATGGCTACAGTGGTAGCGGCAGCATCTTTAGGTATCATTTTACTTGGACCGGGTTCTCGCAATGTTGTTTCTGATAGACTTGTATTTAAAGATATATATAATAATATTGCAAATAATAACTTTGAAGATAATAAAGTAGAGACATTGGCAAGCTATGAGGATTTAGCTAAGTATTATATGGCTCAGAGTACAATGAGAAAGAAGGAAACTCTTGGCGATAAAATAGAAGACTTTTTTGATGATTTCTTTGTTAAGAATGAAGTTGAATTTGCACCTGAAAATGATGATTTGGATAGTAATTATGGAGGTTCCTTTGATGGTGTAACAAATGAAAATAATGGAGGGTATTTCGAAGAATCAAAAAAACCTGGTTCAGATAATGAGAATAGTGAAACAACACCAGATTATTCGGAAACTAATACAAGAACTGAAAATGTAGGGGAAGCTGATATAGTTAAAACAGATGGAAAGTATATTTATTACTTAAGTAGCAAGCTTGATAGAAGTAATGATAAAAAGGTTGATTTAGTGCTTTCTGTCGTAAGGGCTGATGGTGATAAAACTGTAGAGATTTTTGAAGGTTCAATCAGTGAACCTATATTAAACACAGTTTCTATAGAGAGTAATAAAGAGAGCAAGACTTATTTTTCTGATAAGGAAATGCTAGTATACGAAGATAAGCTGGTAGTTGTATGTAGTTATGGTGGTTGCACTGTATTATCTTTCTATAATATCCAGGACAAAACAAAGCCAGAGCTTATAAATACATTGTTCATGGAGGGAATATATGACTCTTGTAGATTTGTAGATGGACATTTATATGTATTTTCAGAGAAGAGTATTGGTATGAGATACGGATACGGATATGATGATATATATATAGAAAGATATGAAAAAGAAGATATTGAAGATCTTTCTATAGACCAGTTAAAGGGCAGATTAGCTGTTTGTACTAGCGAGGGTGAATTAAATCCAGATGATATCTATGTGGCTAATTGTGAAAAGTTTGAATTATATCATATGATTGGTACAGTAGATATGACAGATACTAGTGATTTTAAGCAGGTAAAGGCTGTGCTTGGTCAGTCTAGTGGAACAGTATATGTTAGTGCAAAGAATATTTATTATGTTGATTCAGTTTATCGAAATAAAATAGAAGCTAATGTAGGAGAGGAAGTTGAGGACGGCACAAAATCTGAGATAATAAAATTATCTTATAGCGAAGGTAAAGTGGTACCTGTTGGAAGAACTATTGTAGATGGTTCAGTAGGAGATGAATTTGCCATAGATGAATATAATGGATATCTTAGAATTGCAGTGAGTGTAAATCGTTGGAAGGGCAAGTGCGAGAGTGTAGATATGGAATACTATAACGGTTCTAAGTGGGTTACAGATTCGGTTATGCGTATTCATCCATACACATATAGTGATTATAGAACAGTTAGTGCATTATATGTATTAGATGAGAATTTAGAGGTTGTAGGTTCTATACCAGAGCTTAAAAAGAATGAGCGGGTTTATGGCGTAAGATTTGATGGAGATATAGCTTATGTGGTTACATATAGACAAATGGATCCATTATTCACAATTGATTTATCTGACCCTACAAACCCAACAGTTATAGGAGCATTAAAGATTCCAGGATTTTCAACATATCTTCATAAGTGGGACGATAATAAGCTTATCGGAATTGGTCATGATGATGGTTGGAATATAAAGATTTCTACTTTTGATATTACTGATAAGACAGATGTGAAAGAAACAGATGTATTTGTTTTAGAAGATGCATATCATTCAGAAGCTTTATATAATCATAAGGCTATATTTATTAGCCCAAAGAATAATTTGTTAGGCTTTGGTGACCAAGATGGCTGCTATAGAATATTTAGCTATGTAAATGGAAATCTTGTGGAGAAGATAAGAGTACAGATGGATGATAACTTTTTAAGTGATACAAGAGCGCTCTACATAGGGGAATATATATATGTTGTAGGTGAGAATAACGGAGTATTTGTATATAGAATGAGTGATTTTAAGAAAGTCGCTGAAGTAGAATAATAATATTTATATAATTTTATAGACCGATCTTTAGTTATTAGTACTGACTAAAGGTCGGTTTTTTAAATCTTTGATTTTATGCTATTGAATTTTCTAGTTTAGTGTGTTAAAATATCAAAATGATTTTACCATACAAGGAGGAATTATTATGGGAATGACTATGACACAGAAGATTTTAGCTGCTCATTGTGGTCTTGATTATGTAGAGGCTGGACAATTGATTGAGGCAGATTTAGATCTTGTATTAGGAAATGATGTTACAGCTCCAGTAGCTATAAAGGAAATGAAGAAGTTTAATAAGGAGACAGTATTTGACAAGGAAAAGATTGCAATCGTTCTTGATCATTTCACTCCTAATAAGGATATTAAGTCAGCAGAGCTTTGCTTCTGCGCTAAGGAATTTGCGTATAAGAATGATATTACTAATTTCTTTGAAACAGGTGAAGTAGGTATTGAACATGCTCTTTTACCAGAAAAAGGATTAGTTGTAGCTGGTGATGTTGTAATTGGTGCTGATTCACATACATGTACATATGGTGCACTTGGTGCATTCTCAACAGGTGTAGGTTCTACAGATATGGCAGCAGGTATGGCTACAGGTAAGGCATGGTTTAAGGTGCCTAGCGCTATTAAGTTTGTACTTACAGGAAAGCCTGCTAAGTGGGTAAGCGGTAAGGATGTTATCCTTCACATTATCGGTATGATAGGTGTGGATGGTGCTTTATATAAGTCTATGGAGTTTGCTGGTGATGGTATCCAGTATCTTTCAATGGATGATAGATTTGCTATTACAAATATGGCTATCGAAGCTGGTGGAAAGAATGGTATCTTCCCAGTTGATGAGGCAGCTATCGAATATATGAAGGAGCATAGCACAAGAGAGTTTAAGGTATTTGAAGCAGATGAAGATGCTGTATATGATGAAGTATATACTATTGATTTAAGTGAGCTTAAACCAACAGTAGCATTCCCACATCTTCCTGAGAATACAAGAACAATCGATGAAGTGGGCGATGTAAAGATTGACCAGGTAGTTATCGGTTCTTGTACAAATGGTCGTATTGAAGATTTACGTATCGCAGCTAAGGTTCTTGATGGAAAGCACGTAGCAAAGGGGGTTAGATGTATTATTATCCCAGCTACTCAGAAGATTTATCTTCAGGCTATTGAAGAGGGACTTATGTCAATATTTATCAAAGCTGGTGCAGCGGTTAGTACACCAACATGTGGTCCATGTTTAGGTGGTCATATGGGTATCTTAGCTAAGGGAGAGAGAGCTATCGCTACAACAAACAGAAACTTTGTAGGTCGTATGGGACATCCAGAGTCAGAGGTATATCTTTCAAGCCCAGCAGTGGCAGCAGCTAGTGCTATTACTGGTAAGATTACTAACCCAGAGCTTGTTTAATATTATTTAGGATAGAGAGGAAATAGCCATGAAAGCAACAGGAAAAGTTTTTAAATTTGGTGATAATGTAGATACAGATGTAATCATTCCAGCAAGATACTTAAATGCTCCAGACCCATCAGAGCTTGCTAAGCATTGTATGGAAGATATAGATCCAGAGTTCGTAAACAAGGTAAGTGCAGGTGATATCATCGTTGCAACTAAGAATTTTGGATGTGGTTCTTCAAGAGAACATGCTCCAATTTCTATTAAGGCAGCAGGTGTTAGCTGTGTAATCGCTGAGACATTTGCTAGAATTTTCTACAGAAATGCAATCAATATCGGTTTACCAATTATTGAGTGTAAGGAAGCTTCAGAGAAGATTGAAGAGGGCGATGATGTAGAAATCGATTTTGATAGTGGTATGATTTACAATAAGACTAAGGATGAAAGCTATAAAGGACAGGCTTTCCCTGAGTTTATGCAGAAGATTATAAAGGCTGAAGGTCTTATTAACTACATTAATCAGAAATAATTATTTAATTGAAAATAATTAATAAATAACTTGCAAATATACGGTAATCTTAGTTATAATAATTAAGGTTACCGTTATTTATTGTGGAGAAAATCTCAAAAATGAGATTTCGTGTAATTAGTTTTAAGAAAGGAGAAATACTATGGACAGTTGTTCTGGTAGTCAAAGTGGCATAGAGCCCCGAGGGATTTGCACGGAAAAGAATAATATTTGCCAAAATAGCTGGCTAGTAGTATGCTTTTCTGTATAAAAAAATAGTTCGTGGATTTGTGCCTATTCAAATTTGAAAAAAGTAAAGGAGAATTTGGAAATGGCAGAAGAGTTAGTACAAAATCAATTGGAATTTAAAATTGATATTGAAGAAGTTAAGAATTTAATAACAGAGAGAAAATATACAAGATTGAAGGAAATGTTAGCGGATGTCAATCCAGCAGATATGGTAGAAATATTTGATGCTGTAGATAAAAAGTACACACTCCTTCTTTTTAGAGTGCTTCCAAAGGAGCTTGCTGCGGAAACATTTGCGTATATGGATACAGATACACAGAGAGCACTTATAGAGGCATTTACTGATATGGAGCTTAGAGAAATCGTAAATGAATTGTTCTTAGATGATACAGTAGATATTATCGAAGAAATGCCAGCGTACGTGGTTGATAAAATACTTAGAAACGTGGATAGTCAGACTAGAAAGACTATCAATGACTTGCTTCATTATCCAAAGGATAGTGCGGGAAGTATTATGACAACAGAGTATGTTGCATTAAAGAAGAATATGACTGTAGAGCAGGCTTTTGCACATATTAGAAAGCATGCTGTTGATAAAGAGACAATTTATACCTGTTATGTAACTGATAATCGTAAATTGATGGGTATTGTCACAGTTAAAGAGTTGCTTCTTGCTTCTTATGAGGATATTATCGGAGATATTATGGAAACAAATGTTATCGCTGTAGATACTCATGAGGACCAGGAAGTCGTAGCAAATATGTTTGATAAGTACGATTTAATGGCATTGCCAGTTGTAGATAAGGAATATCGAGTTGTAGGTATTATCACAGTTGACGATGCTATGGAAGTAATTATCGAAGAGCATGGAGAAGATATTGAAGCGATGGCAGCTATCCTTCCTTCTGATAAGTCATACATGCAAACAGGTGTCTTCGAAACTTGGAAGAAGAGAATTCCATGGCTATTATTACTTATGATTTCTTCTACATTTACTGGTATGATTATACAAAGCTTTGAATCGGCCCTTGCTGGTTGTGTAGTTTTGACTGCATTTATGCCGATGCTTATGGGAACTGGTGGTAATGCTGGTAGTCAGGCATCTGTAACGATTATTAGAGGTTTATCTTTGGATGAAATAGAGTATAAAGATACCTTTAAAATTATGTGGAAGGAGCTTCGTATATCTATAGTTTGTGGATTGACGCTGGGAGTGGCAGGTATTATTAAGATATTACTTGTGGATAATGTATCCTTAACAGTGGGAATTGTAGTGGCACTCACTTTATTTGTTACAGTTATAATGGCAAAGATTATCGGATGTACACTTCCGATTCTTGTAAAACGCTTAGGCTTTGATCCAGCTGTAGTAGTAAGCCCATTTATTACAACAGTTGTTGACGCATTATCATTATTTTTGTATTTCCAGATAGCGTCTATGTTATTGAATTTATAGAATAATTTTTATATTTTTGCCCATAATATCCTTTATATATTTAAAAATATAATCGTAGTTGCATAGTGGCTGTGATTTAGTATGGAGGATGTTATGGGCAAAACTGCTAAGAAAGAAGAAATAGAAATTGAAAAAGATAAAAATGAAGAGATAGTAAATCTTGGTGAAGTTGTTTTGGATGGAAGTAAATCTAAGAAGATACAGCTACTATCTATTATCGGCGAAATAGAGGGACACGAGATAATTAGCAATTCAAAAACAACTAAGTATGACCATATTCTTCCTAAGTTGGCTGAATTTGAAGATGATGATGAAATGGAAGGTTTATTAGTGCTATTACAAACCTGTGGCGGAGATGTGGAAAGTGGCTTGGCAATCGCAGAAATGATTGCTTCATTATCAAAGCCTACAGTATCACTTGTGCTGGGCGGCTCACATTCCATAGGAGTTCCAATTGCGACTTCTGCGAATTATTCCTTTATAGTACCTACAGGAACTATGGTTATTCATCCTGTTAGAATGAATGGATTATTCATAGGTGCACCACAGACCTTTGATTACTTTAAACTTATTCAAGATAGAATTGTTCGCTTTGTGACAGAACATTCCAAGGTATCAAAAGAAAGACTAGAGCAGATGATGATGAACACCGGCTTATTTACAAAGGATCTTGGAACAATCCTAGTAGGAGAAGAAGCAGTAAATGAAGGCATTATCAGTGAAGTTGGCGGACTTAAGGAGGCTATGAATAAGCTCAATTTATTAATAGAACAAGGAACTCATAAATAAGTAAATGCAATTGAATAAAAAAATGAGTAAAAAAGAAAAAAAGACTTGCAAAATATAATTAATATGATATACTAATGAATGTAAATGTGACACATCAAGCAGTGCTTACATGCCCGTGGAGCATTGTGTGTTACAATTTAAACCCCCTTTTATCCCCCTGATAAGCTGTCAATCGCAAGATCGACGGCTTTTCTTTTACCTATAATCTTCAATTTCTAAATCATATATGTTCATAATTCTTATTATCAGTACCCACCTAAAGTTTATCCATATGATTTTCTGCGTAACATATAAAAGGCTGCTACGAATATCTATATATTTTTCTGCGTTAGATGTCGGAACCCGTGATTTGCTAAATGCCCCCTTGATACAAGTTTATTACTGCGTGCTATTTTCAACAAAACACAACATAGCTAAGTGATGTTCGCAGGGCAAAGGACAACATATGCAGATTTTCGTATATTTTCTTCACCCCACACCGAAAATAATCGCCCGCCTGCCAGAATTTGTTTGAAGAGGCTTGGCCCTCTCGCTGCGCGAGAGATAATAAGCCAAGCCGATGAGTTATGACGGCAGGCGGATAATAAGCGTTTTGAGGTGTGGGGTGTTAGAAAATAGAAAATCGAATCCGTTGTCCTTGTCCTGTGAACACCACTTCGCTAGTTGTGTTTTTAGTGAAAATACACGCAGCCTTAGTATCAAGAGGGGCATATAAGCAAATCATCGGA
>JBGVNF010000085.1:0-52325 GCA_045125245.1 Lachnospiraceae bacterium | reverse complement strand
TAATCGCAGTTGCAAAGCAACTACGATTATATACGCATATGGTAATTGTCACTTCGTGACATGCGTTTCGCGCTAAAGCGGAGCAAGTCCCTCTAGAAAGAGGGATTTAGGGAGATGATGCGGACTTGTCCGCTTTGTTCTTACAATTAAAAGAAGGAGAGATACAAATGGAAAAGAGATTATTTACATCTGAATCAGTTACAGAAGGTCATCCAGATAAAATCTGTGATGCAGTATCAGACGCAGTCTTAGATGCACTTATGGCACAGGACCCAATGAGCCGTGTAGCATGTGAGACATGTACTACAACAGGTATGGTTTTAGTTATGGGTGAAATCACAACTAAAGCAAACGTGGATATTGCAAGCATAGTAAGAGATACAGTAAGAGAAATCGGTTATACAGATTCATCTATGGGATTTGATGCAGATACTTGTTCAGTATTTGTTACTTTGGACAAGCAGTCTACAGATATCGCTATGGGTGTAGACAAGGCATTGGAAGCTAAGGAAAATACTATGACAGATACAGAGCTTGATGCAATCGGTGCTGGTGACCAGGGTATGATGTTTGGTTTTGCTTCAAATGAGACAGAGGAATATATGCCATATCCAATCGCTTTAGCTCACAAGCTTGCAAGAAAGCTTACAGAAGTAAGAAAGAATGGAACACTTTCATATCTTCGTCCAGATGGAAAGACACAGGTTACTGTAGAATATGATGAGACTGGTAAGCCAGTTGGCTTAAATGCAGTTGTATTATCAACACAGCATGATAAGGACGTAACACAGGAGCAGATTCATGAAGATATAAAGAAGTATGTATTTGATCCAGTTCTTCCACAGGAGCTTATCAATGAGAATACTAAGTTCTTTATAAATCCAACAGGAAGATTTGTAATCGGTGGACCAAACGGTGACTCAGGTCTTACAGGAAGAAAGATTATCGTAGATACATACGGTGGATATGCTCGTCACGGCGGCGGTGCATTCTCTGGTAAGGATTGTACAAAGGTTGACCGTTCAGCAGCTTATGCAGCAAGATATGTTGCTAAGAATATTGTAGCTGCAGGCATTGCAGATAAGTGTGAAATTCAGCTTTCATATGCAATCGGTGTTGCTTATCCTACATCTATAATGGTTGATACTTTTGGAACAGGAAAGCTTAGCGAAGAAAAAATCGTAGAAATCGTAAGAGAGAACTTCGATTTACGTCCAGCAGGAATTATCAAGATGCTCGATTTAAGAAGACCTATCTACAAGCAGACATCTTCATATGGACATTTTGGTCGTAACGACTTAGATTTACCATGGGAGAAGCTTGACAAGGTAGAGGATTTAAAGAAATATTTATAACAAAAATCTTCAAGTATATTAAATATACTTGAAGATGCTATTGGAAGGGATGACCGAGAAGGTCATCTCTTTTTTTGTGCTTGGATGATTGATTGTCAATGAATATGAACAGAGGGCTACGCCTTTTCTTTGTCCACAATCCTTTGAAAAGGTAGAGTACTTTAAATCACCCCATAGTGGAAAACCTGCATTGGAAAACTGAACACGAATTTGATGATGTCTACCTGTAAGTAATTCAATATCTACTAAAGATAATACATTATCAAAAGGAGAGTTTTCATTATAAAAAGGATTGTCACTAGGAAGTTTTATAGTCTTTTCCAAACAAAATTTTAAAGAGCTTTTTTTAACTTCTTTATTAGAAGCATATTTTTTATCATTAATATCTACAACCATAGAGGTGTTGGTTTTGGCGTCTCTTAAAAGGTAGTCATTTAGAGTACATATATTATCTTCAAAAGTTACGTTAGGAGAAGTAAATAATTTTTGAACATCTCCGCAAAGAATAGCTTTATATTTTTTTGTACAGTTTCGTTCTGTTATCTGCTTGCTTAGGGCAAGAGTTGCGGCCTTAGTTTTGCCATAGATTATCACACCTGCTACTGGTTTATCTAGACGATGGACAACACCTACATATGGATTCTTTACACCATTTTTTGCAAAATGATTCATAAGCATACTGACCATATCTGGATCGTAAGAACGTTCCTGCTGCGATGAAACTCCAGGGGCTTTATGGCAGACGATTATATCATTGTCTTCATATAAAATATCTAATTTCATATAGGTGTCCTCTCTTTAATTTATTATAGATAACTTAGAAAATTATATCATAATTAAGCGTTAAGTGTAAATTGCTAGAACGCATAATTTGAAATATATGGAGTAAATCGTTAGAGAAATTTAGATTTAAGAATATAAATATAAAGAATTATTTTGTAATGAATATTATTATGGTCATAAGGGTAGTATTAAAGATAATAGAAAAAATTATTTTATGTAAAGGGGGACCTGATGACTAGAATGACAAAGAAGAAATTGACAACTCTAGCTTTAATAGGCGGATTGTTAATAGCGTCCTATGTAACTATTAAATATATATTTGTTCTTATCTGGCCCTTTGTACTTGCGTATGGTATAGCACTGTTAGTTCATCCGGTTGTGAATTTTTTGGTAGTTAAGCTTCATTTTCATAAAAATGCAGCAACCATTTTAACGCTTTTAGTTACTCTCACAGGAATAGGAGTAGCATTGTATTATTTAATAAGTGGACTTATGGAGCAGACAATTAGACTTATAGATAATTGGCCTATCTATGAAGAAAAACTATTAAACTGTATGAAAAATACTTGCAATATTATAGAGCGAATGTTCAATATGGAGAGGGGAGCCATTTATTCGGGGGTATATGAAGGAGCTACTAGTGCCATGGTGAGATGGCAGAGAAATGTAATGCCAACCATAGTGAATAATTCCATGAAAACCTTGATGACTGTTTTTAACATATTGATTGTGTTTGTGTTGACTATAATGGCTGTTTTTTATCTCACTAGAGATATGGATAAATACAAAAAAGTAAATACACAAAATTTATTTTATAAGGAAATTAGATATATAAGAGGCTTATTATCAAGAATTATTAAGGCTTATATAAGGTCACAGTTTGTAATTATGTCTGTGGTGGCACTTATATGTTCTATTGGTCTTTTTGTCATAGGAAATGATTACTATATATTGCTTGGAATTGTTCTTGGAATATTAGATGCATTACCGTTAATAGGTGTGGGACTTGTAATGATACCATGGAGCATTATCTATATATTTATGGGAAGCTATTATAAAGCGGGAGTGCTGTTTGTTGTTTTTATAATATGTTACTTTGTGAGAGAATATTTGGAGCCTAGACTTATGGGAAAGCATATAGGAATAACGCCCATAGCCTCCTTGATAAGTATGTATATAGGCTATGGGCTGTTTGGGTTTTTAGGAATGATAGCGGGACCGCTTGTTTATGTTCTTATTCGTGAGGTTGTAGAGAAATATAATAATTCTTCGCAATAGAAAGAAGAGTATCATATTCATTGAGCGATGGTTCGTCGAGAACTCTCTCAAATAGATAATTGATTACATCTCCCATTTTTTTGCCAGATTCGATGCCTTCCTTAAGAAGTACAGTACCACCTATGGCCATATCCTTTGTAGAAATACAGTCGTTATCGCTGATGATTTCTTTGTATAGTTTTTCCACTAAAGTTACGTGGTCAGATGAGCCATGATCGTAGAGACCAGTTGCACAAAGGGAATGTATGTATGTAAATAAGTAATTATCAAATATATCTTTTCCGTATTTTACAATCATACGACGGAGTGCGGGCTTGTTATCTGGTAGCGGTGTATGGGCTGCACTCACAAGCTTGCTACAAGTGTTTATAGTTACGTTATCAAACTTTAGCTTGCGAAGAACAACGGAAGGTTCAGCTTCGTAGTGCATAAGAGCTGCCCAGCGAAGGTAATGGTTGTTAGGCAAACTTTCCATAATGGAAGATATATTTTCATATAATGATAAACAGTCTTCATTTATGGAAGATGCACCTTCGAAGATAAATTTGTTTAGTCCATATAAATGGACAAGCTTGATTCTGTCAGGACAGTTAGATGTGATAAGTTTATCTAGTTCTGTCTGTATACGCTCCTTGCTTATGAGGCCAAGATTTTTGCCAAGTTCTTTTACGGCGACAGCAGTAGCTTCATTTATATTGAAATCTAACTGTGCGCTAAAACGAAGAGCGCGTAGGATTCGGAGAGCATCTTCTGTAAATCTCTCCGTTGCTTCACCTACACAACGGATAATTTTATTTTCCAAATCATTAATTCCGTCAAAGGCATCTACGATACCCACACGCTCGTTGTAGGCCATAGCGTTTATGGTAAAGTCACGACGCTTTAAATCTTCTATAAGATTGTTGGTAAAGATAACCTTATCAGGGTGTCGTCCGTCCATATAGTCGCCGTCTATGCGATAGGTAGTTACCTCGTAGCCTTCTTTTCCCAGCATAATAGTTACAGTTCCATGCTTAATGCCTGTATCGATTGTTCGTCTAAAAAGTTCCTTTACCTGCATAGGAGTAGCGGAAGTGGTAATGTCCCAGTCGTTGGGAACTCGTCCCATTAAGGCATCACGAACACAGCCACCTACTGCAAAAGCTTCGTAGCCGGCGTCTTCTAATGTATCTATAATAAGTTTTACATTTTGAGGAATATTAATATTTACATTGCTCATGTCAGTCTCCTTGAATAAATGTAAGTATATTTAATTATACTCTTAAAGAGTGACTTAAGACAATAAAAAAATAAAAGTTATAAGTATATTTAAAAAAATAAATCATAGGATAGAGTATAACGCCAAGGATATGGAGGGTAAGGCTGTGAATGAACATAGTTTAGAGGTGTTAAATCAATATGAAATTTCCGTAGAAAAAACAGCGAGGGGTCGAGGAACTTATTTAATTTGGAGTGATAAGAATATGTATCAGCTGTTTGAATATAATGGCACAGATGCTAGATTGGGTTTCTTACGAAGATTGCTAACATACATTTTTGAAGCAGGCTTTGAAAATGTGGATATTTTGTATGGAACAAAGGAAGGTGAGTTATATAGCAAGGATTATGCTGGCAACAAATATATTTTAAAGAAATATTTTGGTGGACGGGAATGTGATATTAAGAAAAATTCCGATATTATAAGCGCAGTGGAAACTCTCGCAAAAATTCATAATCTGACTTCAAATATTAAGGATGAAGAATTGCGAGGCTATGATATTGTGTCACCAAGCCTTATAGAACAGTATGGTAAGCATAATAGAGAAATGAAAAGAGTTCGTACATTTATAAGAAATAAAAATCGTCGAACTAAGTTTGAATATGATATTTTGGATAAGTTCGATGAATATTATGATTATGCTGCATTTGCACATAATTCATTGATAGAATCAGATTATCTAGATATAAAAAAGCAAGCGACAGATGACTTAAGTATTTGTCATGGTGCGTATAATCATCATAACGTAGTTATGTGTGATGAAAGCGTGGCCGTGATTAATTTTGACCATGCTAATATAAATATGCAGTTGGAGGATTTATACTTCTTTTTTAGAAAGCTAATGGAAAAGCATGACTGGGATGTAAAGCTTGGAAGTGAAATAATCGATAAATATAGTGCGGTGAGACCTATAAATGAAAAGGAATGGGAGATTTTGAAGGTAATGCTTATGTATCCGGAAAAGTATTGGAAGATACTTAATAGGTACAGTAATAGTAGAAAATCCTGGATTCCAGATAAAAATGAGAGTAAATTACAGGCTGTTTATGAAAAACAGCAGATGAAAATGAATTTTATAAAGGAAATATGGAGATAAAATATATAAATTTTCTTAGAAATTTGTTAATCTCTCTTTTATTTAAAGAGGTTTTATAGTATACTATATTGTGGTATTTGTTTAATTTAGTAAAGAGGATATGTATATGTCTGAAAAGAGATACATAAGCATTGTTGCTGCTTGTGTGGGTGCAGCTGGCATAATATTATGTCTGGTGCTTGTTCTTGGAGGCAAAGGCGGTAGTGGCGGAAGGAAGCAAACTTCTGCAAATAATACTACCGTGGAAGCTCAGTCGACGACAGTATCTGATAAACGATACAATAAGGAAGATATTGTCATTGTAACAGATATCGATACGGCTAATTCCAAGATTACAGTAAGGAAGCTGGAAGAATCAGCTGAATTTGTGCTTTCATACAATGGAGGAACAGTAGTAAAAAGTAAATATGATAATCAGCTTATGATGGAACAGA
This sequence comes from Lachnospiraceae bacterium, assembly GCA_045125245.1. GTDB lineage: Bacteria > Bacillota > Clostridia > Lachnospirales > Lachnospiraceae > SVEL01. Next base: position 46,121 of record JBGVNF010000085.1, on the reverse strand, counting down.
TAACACCAGGTGAGATAGCTCGAATCGGTTATGTATCTGGAACACATAAGTTAATAGAGCTACAGGAGTATGCTGCTGCTTTTGAAAATACTATGGCTACAAGGTGGATGGTTGATTATGACAAGAAGCTTATAACCATAGGAAGTGAAACTTATTCTTACGATGATAATTTGTATATAGAATCAAATGGTAAGAATATTGATATCAGAGAGATAAGCGGCATTGATGAATTGACAGTTCGTGGTATAGATAATAAAATATATTCTGTCTGCGTAACGAAGGGGCATGGATTTGTTAAGCTAACTAATACAGCAAACTATGTCGGCGGTGTTATAGAGATAGGAGATAGATTGACTACGATAATTGTAGAGGATATGATTCTGGCAGCCCCTGAGGGAACCTTTGATTTGACTGCAACTATAAATGGTGTAGGCGGAAGTAAGGAGATTCAGGTTATAAGAGGTCAGGAGACAGTGGTATCCCTTGGAAGCTTTGAGCAGGCGGTTACACGATATGGAACTGTTAAGCTTAATGTATTGCCAGAGGATGCGGAGGCTACATTGACGGTAGATGGCGTGGAGATGGATTACAGTGAGTTGTTATCCATTGCATATGGTAAGCATACGCTTAAACTTACTTCAAACAATTATGACGCATTTACAAAAGAGGTAACTATTTCGTCAGTGTATACTACAATTAATGTTAATATGAGTGGTGAAAATACAACTACGGAAGGTACCGAAGAGCCGACTACAAGTCCGGAGCAAAGTACTGGCGAGAAGGACACTACTCAGGAAGAGGAGACGACTGGAGCCATAAATCCAGGTAGCAATAATGGTCTCATATGTATCGCAGCGCCAGAGGGTGCGAAGGTATATTTTGATGGGGCATATGTGGGAGTATCACCAGTTACCATTAATAAGGTGGAGGGTGAACATACAATTATTTTCAAAAAAGACGGTTATATGACGAAGTCGTATACAGTAGATGTATCGGATGATACAGAGGATATGATATTAAGCTTTCCAGAAATGCAGGAAGGTGAATAGTAAACAGGAGGACAATATGAGCAATTACAAGGAACTTTACAATGAGTGGTTAAATAACCCTTATTTTGATGAGGAGACAAAAGCAGAGCTTAGAAGTATCGCAGATGATGAAAAGGAAATCGAGGAGCGCTTCTATACTGAGCTTGAGTTTGGTACAGCAGGACTTAGAGGTATTATCGGTGCAGGTGTTAACCGTATGAACATGTATACAGTTCGTAAGGCTACACAGGGACTTGCAAATTATATCTTAAAGGTTGGCGGTGCCGATAAGGGTGTTGCTATAGCATTTGACTCTAGAAGAATGTCACCAGAGTTTGCTGATGAAGCAGCTCGTTGTCTTGCAGCTAACGGTATTAAAGCATATATTTTTGAATCATTGAGACCTACACCAGAGCTTTCATTTGCAGTGAGAGAGCTTAAGTGTATCGCAGGTATCAATATAACAGCTAGCCACAATCCACCAGAGTACAATGGTTACAAGGTATACTGGGAGGATGGCGCTCAGATTACACCACCACATGATGGCGGAATTATGGACGAGGTTAAGGCAGTAACAGATTATGCTACTGTTAAGACAATGGACAAGGCTGCTGCAGTAGAGGCTGGTCTTTATGTAGTAATCGGTAAGGAAATCGATGATAAGTATATCGCTGAGCTTAAGAAGCAGGTTAAGCGTCCAGAGGCTATCAAGGAAATGGCTAAGGAGCTTAAGATTGTGTACACACCACTTCATGGTACAGGAAATATTCCAGCTAGAAGAGTGTTAGAGGAGCTTGGTTTTGAGAATGTATATGTAGTAGCTGAGCAGGAGCTTCCTGATGGAAACTTCCCTACAGTTAGCTATCCAAATCCAGAAGCAGAGGAAGCATTTGAGTTAGCTCTTAAGCTTGCTAAGGAGAAGGATGCAGATTTAGTATTGGCAACAGATCCAGATGCAGACCGTCTTGGTGTGTATGTTAAGGATTCTAAGAGCGGTGAATATATCACTCTTACAGGTAATATGTCAGGATGTCTTTTAGCTGAGTATGAAATCAGCCAGATGAAGGAGCTTACAGGACTTCCAGAGGATGGAGCTCTTATCAAGACAATCGTTACAACAAATATGGCTGATGCAATCGCTAAGTATTATAATGCTAAGCTTATCGAGGTTCTTACAGGCTTTAAGTTTATCGGTCAGCAGATTTTAGGTTTTGAGAATACAGGTGTTGGAACATATCTTTTTGGTTTCGAGGAGAGCTACGGTTGCCTTATCGGAACACATGCAAGAGATAAAGATGCTATCGTAGCTACTATGGCTCTCTGTGAGGCAGCAGCTTATTATAAGACTAAAGGTAAGACACTTTGGGATGCTATGATTGATATGTATGAGAAGTACGGATATTACAAGGATGATATCAAGTCAATCACACTTAAGGGCAAGGAAGGTCTTGCTAAGATTCAGGAGATTCTTGAGAGCCTTAGAAATAATACACCAGAGATGTTTGGTGAGTACAAGGTAGTTTCAGCTAGAGATTACAAGATGGATACAATTAAGGATTTAGCTACAGGTGAGGTTAAGCCTACAGGTCTTCCAAAGTCAAATGTTTTATACTATGATTTAACAGATGATGCTTGGTTATGTGTAAGACCTTCAGGTACAGAGCCAAAGGTTAAGTTCTACTATGGTGTAAAGGGTACATCACTTGAGGATGCGAACAAGAAGTCAGCAGATTTAGGTGAGAAGGTTATCGAGATGATTAACGCAATGTTATAGGAGGATAAAATGGGCAAGAGCAATTTACCAGTAGAGAAGCATGAAATTAAATGGAAGGACAGAAAGAGAATAATCTTTGGTCTTCCATGGTCATTTACAAGATACAGATTAACAGATGATAAGCTTATTGTTTCCACAGGTATTTTTAGTATCAATGAGGAAGAAATAAGACTTTACAGAATCATGGACGTTACATTAAAGAGAAGCCTTGGTGAGAGACTTTGGGGTCTTGGAACAATTCATCTTTGTTCATCAGATAAGACTACACCAGAGATTGATATTAAGAGAGTTCGTCAGAGTGCGGATGTAAAGGAAATGCTTTCTGATATGGTAGAAGTTGCCAGAAAGAAGAATCGCGTATCAGCTAGAGAGTTTATGTCAGGTGATGATATGGATGAAGATATGGATGAGGGCGATTTTCACTAATTTAAGATTTTAAGAAAAAACCGTTCACTTTTTTGAAAGTGAACGGTTTTTTTCTTAAAAATGAAATAAAAATCTATGGTTATAGGACAACTCATTTTTTCATAGTCATTAATATGACAAATATAAGTATATGAATTCAAAGATATGTAGGGGAAAATATGTTTAAGAAGATATGTATATTTTTAGCTGTAGCAGTTACTATAGTGATTATATGTATGTTTATGAAGATAACTAAAATAGATAAAAAGCGTGTAAATGTTATGGAATATAAGGTGCTTTCGGAGGAAGAGATTCCCATAGAAATATTAGAAGAAATAGAAAAGTATAAGGAGGAAAGTGTTCAGTGTAGTTATATTTGCAGTGATAAGCTATATATTGTGGTGTCGTATGGAATGCAGGATACCAGTGGATATACGGTGGAGGTAAATGATTTGTATGAGAGTAGCAATGCTATTTTTGTGAAAACTACATTGAAGGGACCTGCATCTTTAAAGGAGGCGAAGGAGGAGACAACATATCCGTATATTGTGTTAAGAATTTCTCTTAGTGATAAAAAAGTGGTATTTATTTGATAAAGCCATCATATATATAAATAAAAAAGGAAAATGTGTCGTATGGAATTAATAAAGAAAAGTATACATATGAATAGATTAAAAAATAGGCTTCAGGCGCAGATAACACTTGATGATGATTTCATCGTACCAGATACTAAACCTGATATAAATAATGTAATAACAAGTGAAGGTGAAGTGTCTATAGATTATGTGGGGGTAGGAGATGGCAAGGTAAATGTAAGAGGACGACTTATTTTTAGAATTCTTTATATGTGCGGAGATGGAGAAAAACGCCTTGATAATATGACAGGGGAACTAAGCTTTGATGAAAATATGCTACTTGATGAAGTGAATGACGGAGATAATGTGTACGTTAAATGGGATATAGAAGATTTGACTATCGGCATTATCAATACAAGAAAGATAAGCGCAAAGTCTGTAGTTACACTGGAGGTTACTTCGGAAAACGTGTATAGAATGGATGTGATAAGCGATGTAGTAAGAGATGATAATGACAGTGTAGATTTTATTAAGAAAAATATAGATGTAAGTCAGATTGCAGTAAGTAAAAGAGATATAATAAGAGTTCGAAAGGAATTGGAGCTTCCTTCAAATAGAGGGAATATAAAGAGCGTATTGTGGAATACAGTTAGATTAAAAAATACATCAGTAAAGCTTATGGAAGGAAGGCTTTTGGTTTCTGGTGAAATAAGCATAGTGGTGTTGTATGATAGCGAAGAGAATTCTATGATTCAGTGGATGGAAACAGCTGTGCCATTTAGCGAAGGATTAGATTTATCCTGCAGTGAGGATATGATATCTGATGTGGATATAAGTGTTTCCAGTGCTAATCTTGTGCCTAAGCCAGATATAGATGGGGAGTTGCGACTTCTTGAATTGGATATGAGTATAGATCTTGGCATTAAGATTTATAGAGAAGAAAATATAGGATTTATATGCGATATGTATTCTACTTGTTGCGATTTGGTGCCATCTACTAGAACGATTACATATAATGTTATACAATTTAAAAACATTTCCAAGGCAAAGGTAAGTGATAGATTAAAGCTTGATAGTGATAGTGGTAATGTACTACAGGTTTTTGGAAGTGACGGTGTAGTAAAGGTAGATGATGTAAGAGTCAGCGAAACTGATAATAATAACATTATCATAGAAGGTGTGGTATACGTAAATATTATGTATATTTCTTCAAATGATCAAAGACCTGTGTGTGTAGCTAAGCAGATAATTCCTTTTAGCCACGAAGCGTTGGTCAGCGGCGTATCTGGTGATTCTATGATATTTATCAGGCCTTCATTGGAACAGCTTACTACTGTTATGGTGGGTAATAATGAGATAGAAGCAAAGGCTGTAGTGGTTCTTGATATTTTGGCGATTGATTCATGCAATGCAGAGATTATAGAAGAAGTGAAGGAAATGCCATTTGATATGGATAAACTTAAGGCTATTCCAAGCATGGCAGGATATATGGTAAAACAGGGCGATACTTTGTGGAAAATTGCAAAGAAATATTATACAACCGTGGAAAATGTAAAGAAGATAAATGATTTATCTGGCAATGACATAAGAGAAGGGGAAATGCTTTTGGTTGTAAAAGAGGGAATGTAGAATAATAAAATATAAGTGCACCTCCTAAATGTTAGATAAGTTTATCTCACATTAGGAGGTGCATTTTATATGTTCGTATTTTAAACTTTATTTGTGTAGAAGATTATGCCTCTACATTCTTTGTAGCATTTTCAGCTGTAGCCTCTTTGGCGTTTTCGTTTTTGAAGTTTTCGAATTTCTCTAATACTGCTGAGTATGTCTGCTGAGAGATGTCTGGTAACTCTTTACCCCATGTTTTAGTTGCCTGCTTAAAGCCCTTCTTGAAGGCTTCTAACATATCGTCCATCTTCTCACTATCACCACCAGATAAAGCGACTGCCATATCAAAGATTCTCTGTGATGTCTGCTTTACACCCCAATAACCGTCTTCTGAGATAGCTTCTTTAGCAGCTTCGGCTGTTTCTCTGTCTACTGTATAATCACCGCTGGCAAGGAACTTCCACATACTGTCAGAATCAGTAATCTTCTGTCCCTGCTGTAAGAACATCTTCTCTACTAAGCTTCTAAGCTGTGCAGTTCTTGCATCTGCATCTGCCTTAAGCTTCTGAACTAGAGAAGCACGTTCCTTTTCAGACATATTCTTGATGTTTGTGCTCTCATACACAACACCCTCAGCCTTAGTAGTTGTAGATGTGTTTGTGCTAGCTTCTGGCTTTGCAACATTAGCTTCAGCCTTAACATCTGTTTTTACATCTGTCTTGCCTTCTGTCTTTGTCTTGTCATTTTTGTAAGTTGACTTGTAATTAACGCTTGTTGATGAATAAGCTACATTGATTTCATTTGTACTCATAATTTGACTCCATTCTGCCCTGTAGGCCACTGGTACCCTCCGTGGTACGTTGACGTGTTACAATTTCCTCTATCCGTTTTATCGGATGATTTTAGATAAAACTTTATAGCTAAAATATAAAAAATTAAAATTTTTTTATTTTGTGTCAAAGCCCATTTTTTTGCGAATATCGCGCTCCTGATTATCAATGTGAAGTAATATTGATTTCACAGCTAAATCCTTATCACGATTTTTTATAGCCTCGTATATATTCATGTGCTCTTCCACTAAGCGATTCCAAGATTCTTTATTTTTAATATACTCAAATCTGTAGCGGTACATTTGCTCACTTATGTTGTTTAGAATCTGGATTAAGCGGTTATTGCCCGTCGCCTTGTAGATAATATCGTGAAAGGTTACGTCCACAGATGCTATATCTGAGGTAGCCTCTGCGTCGATAGAATGCTTGAAGGCATCTATATTTTCATATAGAAGTGCAAGTGTTTCATCGGTCATCTTTTCACAAGCAAGGCTTATGGCAAGAACCTCAAGTGAACGTCTAACCTCTAATACATCGCGTAAATCTTCTGCGCTGATATTGGCAACTTCTGCACCTTTACGAGGAGTATTTACAACTAGACCTTCTAACTCTAGCTTTCGTATGGCTTCTCTTATGGGTGTACGGCTAACGCCAAGCTTGTCAGCTAGCTTTATCTCCATAAGTCTCTCGCCAGGAGATAATTCCCCTGTGAGAATAGCATTTCTTAAAGTGTTAAAGACTACATCTCTAAGTGGAAGATATTCATCCATTTTTAAACTAATATCTTTCATCTCCATTGCCTCCATCTGTTAGATAAACCTGTCTTCCAAGGTCTGATTCTTTGAAGAAATTGTAGGCAGCTTTAGCTGCTTCTCTATTGTCGAAAATACCAAATACAGTAGGACCGCTTCCACTCATTATGGCACCTAAGGCGCCTTTTTCTAGCATGAGTTCTTTTATCTGTGTGATAATAGGGTATTCTGCCTCTGTGACAGTGGCTAAAACATTACCCATTTTCTTAGTCATTTCAAGAAGGTCACCTGCTTTGATAGCATTTATCATTCCGTCTATGTCTGGATGATATTCATTATTGGCTGCATCAAGCTTTCCATATACAAGCTTTGTAGAAACATTGATAGGTGGTTTTACAAGTAAAATAATACATTGTGGCATAGGTGGAAGAGGTGATAAAATCTCGCCAATTCCTTCTGACAATGCAGTTCCACCGTCGATACAATAAGGGATATCTGCGCCTAAGGTTACACCGCGCTTCTTTAACTCTTCATTAGTAAGATGTAAGTTAAAAAGTTTGTTGACGCCCTTAAGAACTGCAGCCGCGTCAGCACTACCACCAGCCATACCTGCTGCAACAGGAATCATTTTTTTAATCTTTATCAAAATATGAGCTGAGATAAAAAATTCCTCCATAAGTAATAATGCTGCTTTGTATGCTAAATTATTCTCATTGTTTGGTAAATATTTTAAATTTGTATCGATATCAATCTCAGGTTTGCCCGTAGCGGACTGACCTAAATTAACGATTTCGATATTGTCATAAAGACCTACAGATTGCATAATCATGCGAACCTCATGATAGCCATCTTCACGTTTTCTTAATACATCAAGTGCCAGGTTAATCTTACCGTGGGCACGAACTCTTATAAAATTCATAATGGAAATCCTTTCCTTATTTGTTAAGGTAATTATATAAAGGTTTGGAGATAAAAGCAAGTGGGAATTGTATACAAGATACAAAGAAGGGAAGGAAAATTTATGTATAAAAAAAGGGTGATGTAGGCAAGCTAACTGTAAGTGAGACAATATGTTGTGGAGGGATTCACACTGTGGGGAGTAAAAAGGGATAAATGGTATGAGAAAATGAATCCATGGGGAAATAATCAAAGTAGGGAGTAGGTATGATAAGTAGAAGTTTAAAGGAAAATATGAAGCTTATCGATGAACGCATAAAGGATTGCGATGACATAAAATGTAGAAAGATGAAACTAGGTCAGCATGAAAAAGTGGAGGCCTGTATATATTATGTGGAGGTTGCTATAAACAATCTTACTATAGAGGAAACAGTAATTGGAAAGCTTATTAACAGGCTTTGGAATATGAATCCTGAGGAGCAGTATGAATATATAAAGGATAATGCCTTGGGAATTACAGATGTAAAGGAACTTAAGGATATCAGTGAAGTGATTATGGGAATTATGATAGGTGATGGAGTAGTTCTTATAGATGGATATGATAAGGCGATAAAGATTAAGAGTAAGGGTTATCCTATGATGGGCATAGGTGAATCTAATATGGAAAAGGTGATGCGCGGCTCCAGAGAAGGATTTGCAGATGCTCTTAAAGCAAATACGGCTCTTGTCAGAAAACGAATTCGTAGCGATAAATTAAAGGTTAAAGAGAAAATTATAGGAGATATATCAAATACTACGGTTGCCATAGTTTATGCGGAAGGAATTGCAAGAGAAAGTGTTATCAATGATATAAATGAGAGATTAAATAATCTAAAAGTAGAAGGATTGACTGATACAGGTATAATTGAGCAGCTTACAGAAGAGTCAGAAATGTCGCCTTTTCCCCAATACCAGACAACGGAGCGTCCAGATAAGGCGGCCATGGAAATTTTAAATGGTAGGGTGGCATTATTTGTAGATAATACTCCGGTGGCACTTCTTCTTCCTACATCTTATGGAAGCTTTTTTCAGACGGCAGATGACTATTATAATAGATTCCAGATTGTCTCTTTTGCGAGAATGATTAGATATGTGGCAGCGATAATTGCTATGACATTTCCGGCATTTTACCTAGCAGCTATAACGTATCATCCAGAAATACTACCTACATCTTTGGTTATGACTTTGCAGTGGGCTAGAGTTAATGTGCCATTTCCTGCTTTTGTAGAAGTGGTCATAATGGAGCTGGCGTTTGAGCTTTTGCGCGAAGCGGGAGTTAGAATTCCTGGACCTATGGGAAGCACTATAGGAATTGTTGGTGGTTTAATTATTGGACAGGCAGCAGTCACAGCAGGTGTGGTAAGCCCTATTATCGTTATAGTTGTGGCAGTGACAGCGCTGGCATCATTTGCCATACCAAATGATGAATTGGCATCGGCATTTAGAATTCTTAAGTATTTTTCCATTGTGCTGGCGGCATTTTATGGATTCTTCGGAATAATCGTGGCAGCATTGTTTGTGGTAGGCCATTTATGTAGATTAAAAAGCTTTGGATTTCCGTATATGATGCCTTATGTGGCGTCGGATGTAAATAAAAATAGAGATTTGAAGGACAGTATAGTTAGATATCCTATGAGAAAGATGACATGGAAATCTATATATGCCAGGTCGAAGACTCGCAAAGGAAGGTATTAAAAATAGTTGGCTAGTGAAAAGGATACGGTTATAGAACGTAAGATTTGGAAAATGATATAGAAAGATATGAGGGGTTATAATGTTCTCAGATAACGGAAAAATATCGGAAAGACAATTATACAGGATGATATTAGTAGCTATGCTAGGACCAGCGCTTCTTATTTGTCCAAGACTGTTGGGAGGATATGGAAGCTTGGGAATCGTGGCATATTTGGTGGCAGGATTAATGTCAGCGCTATATATTATAGTAAATTTTAAGCTTAAAAGTTTGGTTACTGATAAGCCAGTGTGGAATATAGCCAAAGGATTCTTTGGGACGATAGCGGTTATAAGACTTTTTGTAGTGGCAATTGGTGGATTGTATATAATGCTTGATGTGGTAAGAAGAATTTTGCTTCCAAGGACAAATGGGATAATGATTCTTTTGCTTGTGGGAGTTTTGCTTGTTTATTGGATCCAGAGTGGATTGGAATGTACAGGGAGAGCCATGGAGCTTTTGTTTTATTGGGTGATTGTACCTATAGTAATATCCCTAGCGGTTGTGATTCCCAATGTGGAACTGGGGAATATTGTAGATGGTGGCGTGAGTGCTGCGACGATTACAGGTGGCGGTATGCGAGGTAGTGACGCTACTGATATTGGTAGTATGAGCGTCATTTCAATGATAGAAGGAATAGATATTTTTAAATTTGTATTAAAGACATTTATGGTGTTTATGATTTTTACACCTGGGGATATCATATGGTTAACTAAGGATAGCTTTAATTGTAAAAAAATAAAAAAACCTGTATGGAAGGGATTTACCGTCTTTTGGATTTCAAATGTGGTTGCATATGGGATAATTCTTGGAATATACGGTGCGGGTGGACTTAATGTAGATGAGAATTATCCCCTTATAAAGGTTATGCAGATTAGTGGTGTCCCTGGAGACTTTCTTCGTAGAGTAGATGGGTTTATGGGAACATATTTGGTGGTAAGTATTTTTTGTGGGATAACATTGGCGCTAATTGGGGTTAAGATGCTGTGTGAAGGGTTGATTGATAGAGGAAAATAATAAAATGTGGAGGCATCTCTACCCAAAAGTGAGAAAAAGCTTGAAATGGGTAGAGAAAAAATAAGGTGAGCCACGAGGAAATCTACCCATAGAAGTAAAAATAGTCAAAAGGGTAGAGATAAAGAGAAAATGAATGGAAAAAATTTCTACCCAAAAGGAAAAAAAAGCTTGAAAGGGTAGAGATAAAGGGAAAATGAATGAAAAAAATCTCTACCCTAAAAGGAAAAAAGGTTGAAAGGGTAGAGAAAAAAGAAGGTGAGCACGAGGAAATCTACCCGTAGAAGTAAAAATAGTCAAAGGGGAAGATATATGAATAATATGAAAAAAAAATTCATAAGCAGAAAAAATAGTAAAAGTACCTTAGCAAGTAAATTAATAAGTTATATCTTAGTGGCAGTAATTGTTTTTTCTGTGTTTTTTTTATACAAAGATGCCACATATAAGCATAAGGAAATATTTGCAGGTGTGGAGCTAGAACAGAGAAGCTTCGTGATGTCCATAATTATGCTAAAAAATGGTATCATTTTTGAACTTGCCAATGAGGAGGAAAATGACTGGCAAAGCAGCAGTGAATATGTGCAATTAAATACTACGGATTTAAAGAAGGCAGAGAAGATTTATAAAGCTAATGGGGAGAAAGTTCTTGATTTTTCTCATATGAAGATATTGTTTGTAGAGGTAGAAAATGAATACGAAAGCAAAAATAATAAATTAGGGAATACCGACAGTAAGCTTCAGCGTTCATTTAGAAATAATCTGGAATATATGTATTCGGAAGAACATTTTGGAGAAAATATTTTGGTATGTGAGTTAACTGGTGATTTAAAAGAGATGACAGCCAAAGCCGTAGATGGAAATAAGGCATTAGCTGTCAAAATAGAAAATATATTAAAAGCTTCTGGAAAAGATAAGGGCAGAGAGCTATATAAAGTTAGAAATGAGCTTCATTAATGTACTTTATTGTAGAAAAATGTAATATAGCAAGTTAGGTATATATGTTTATTATTAGTTTATCTAAATAAGGATAAAAATTTAAAGTCAAAAGTAACATTTTTTGATGAGGCGTCTGATATATAGTTAAATTCGTCTTCATCTAACACATTTTTAAGAAGCATCTTTGACTCATCGGTGGCTATGCCATAGGAACCCTCAACGAAGCAGAGGGGTGGAAATAGGACACACCACCAGTTCTGACCGCCAGAGCTTCCTATATCTATCCTGAAAGCGTCGTAGCTCCCGCAAGGAATAGTCACATCACCATACACTTTTGTAGGGAAAAATTCATTGGTCATATAGGCAGTAGCTTTGTAGTTATAGCCTTCATTTTTTATAGTGGCATCAGCTATGTCAGTTATATCGTCTAAGTGCTCTTTTATGTAAGTGATGCTATCAGTTTTTGAATCTGAAGCTTTCATCGCGTCTTTTAGATATGCGACTACGTTATCTTTAACTTTGAGTTTTAAAGCTTGGTCTTCGTCAGAGTCGCTATGGGCACGCACATGAAAGCGAATAATTTTTTCAGAGATTTGTTGCTGCATTTTTTTGCTTTCATCCATACCAGGTGAAAATAAATATGTAGTGATTAAGCCTATAAGGATGGCTATAAAAAGAGTTGCAGGTGAAAAATGTTTGCGGTTAATATTATTTTTTTTATGTATGGGTTTCATGGTTTTTACCTCGTTAATTTATTTCATTTAGCTAAGTGATATTGAGAGTATGGACAGGTGGAAGGGATTTATACATGGGGAGTGAAATTATTTGTGTCTACTTTTCTTGACTGCTACAAATTAAAATTTATAATATTGAAAAAAATATACTTTTCACAATGTATAGCATTGAAAAAAATATACTTTTTACTATAAAAAGCATTGAAAAAAATATACTTTTTTAATAAAATAGATAAAAGAGAAGTATTGTTTCTAGAAAATAAATGGAGAGTAGGTGAAATTAATGTTTAAAAGAAAAGTATATGATGAATTATTAGCGTGGAAAAAAGAATGGGATGGGAAATATGCCTGTTTACTAGAGGGAGCGAGACGTGTAGGTAAGACAACAATTGCTGAGGAGTTTGCGCGTAATGAATATGATTCCTATATATTGATTGATTTTTCAAATACTAGCAAGGAAATAATGGATATATTTGATGATATTTCAAAACTTGATCGTTTCTTTTTAAGATTGCAGATGGAAACAGGAGTAGAACTTTATGAAAGAAAGTCAGTAATAATTTTTGATGAGATTCAGTTGTTTCCAAAGGCGAGACAGGCTATCAAGCATCTTGTAAAAGATGGTAGATATGATTATATTGAAACAGGCTCGTTGATATCTATAAAGAAAAATGTGAAGAATATATTGATTCCATCTGAAGAACATAAGATTCATGTGTACCCGATGGATTATGAGGAATTCTTATGGGCTACAGGCGGCAATCCTAATGTTATTGATATGGGATATAAAAGTAATATGGAGCTTGGAAATTCAATAAATCGTAATGCTATGAGAGATTTTCGCATCTATATGGCTGTGGGTGGAATGCCGCAGGCGGTAGAAAGCTATATATCTACAAATAATTTTGAGTCTGTAGATAAGGTGAAACGTGAAATATTGGAATTATACTATGATGATTTGAAAAAGATTGATGCGTCGGGTCGAATAACAGATATGTATAGATCTGTTCCGTGCCAGCTTGCAACAAAGAAGAAGCATTACACAATTACTACTGCTACAGGAAAACAAAAAACTAGAAAAGATGAAGAAAGACTTTTTGAGTTGATTGAATCGGGATTAGTACTACCTTGTTATAATGTGTTGAATCCTAGTATTTCATTGGCACAGACAAAAGATATGAATTATTTTAAGTTATATTTGTCGGATATAGGATTGTTTACAACAATGCTTTTTAATGATACTCAAAACGGGATAGAAGATATTTATAAGAAGCTTTTGAGTGATACATTAACAGCAGATTTAGGATATTTATATGAAAATGTCGTAGCGCAGGCAATAAAGGCCAGTGGAAGAGATTTGTATTATCATACATGGAAAAAAGAAGGAAGCACACACTCGTTTGAAATAGACTTCCTTATTACTTCTAAGAATAAGGTGGTGCCGATAGAAGTAAAATCTGCGGCAATCAATAATCATAAATCTATTGATAGTTTTGAAATTAAATATTCAAAGCAAGTGGGAGAACGCTTCCTTTTATCGCAAAAGGATGTTGGAAAAATTGGAACATTAAAATTAAAACCAATATATATGACTACGTTTATTTTAAAGGATTTGTAATAATTGTAAGAATAATATCAGAACAAAATATTATTACATGCGTTGGATATGTATTTATAAGGCAAGGTTTTAGGAGGTATATATGATATATGAAGAATATTTAACAAAAAATGATGCCCTTACACTGGAGAAGGCAGATGAAATTTTAAGTAGGATTGAAGCGAGCTTAGATAAAAATGATGAGGATGCTATAGAATTATATAATGATTTCTTAGAAGGCGCTGTTGCGTATGCTAATGTAAGGGCAGGGTGGCTCCTTTTATCCAATGATGAAAAGATGGAGCAGGATAAGGGAAGAACATATAAGCATGATTCTGTTATTAATAGGGTAAATATATTGGCAAGGTATTTAGATAAAATTGGAAAAGATGTATCGTGGAGAGAAGCATTGGGAGAATCAAGGAAGGCTATTGGGGACTTTGCATGTTATGTATCTTTGGTTTATGGGTTAAGGGCTAGGTAGATAAATATATTAGTTATTATAAGAATATATATGTCGGTCAACCTATGGATAAAATGTAATTTAAAAGTATAACGTGTGAAACAGGCGTAATTAAAGCATTTGCAAAAAGAGTAAAAAATAGGTAGACCGATTTTTTTGTCAATAAATATTGACATTTAGTAGAAATGTGAGTATTATGATGTAATAAGTATTAAAAATACTGTTGTGAGAAAAGCCCGATATAGAGGGCAATAAGGTATATCATAAAGGAGCATTCCTAAAAGAAATTTGTGAGAAAAGCCCGATATAGAGGGCAATAAGACTTCTATTTACTGCAACTTCACAAAGGTGAGAAAAGCCCGATATAGAGGGCAATAAGAGTTACTAGCTGATACTTCAACCTGTGACTGACCAGCCTTCTGGAAAGGTGAGAAAAACCCGATATAGAGGGCAATAAGGTTTTCCTCTTCTTTTGAAGTTGTCTCAGAAGGTGTGTGAGAAAAGCCCATTACAAGGTGTGAAAATTAAAAAAGCTTGTTTTTGTAATATGCAAAAATAATAAAAGTTGAAAACGTCTAACAACCATTTTGTGTTGCGAGGCGTTTTTTATAGTTGAACATATTACCTATATTGTAGATAAATATATTTTGGAAGAATCAATAACCAAAGTAAGGATATTTTAGAGATGCATGCTAAAGGAACGTAAGAGTCTGAAGTGAAATTATCTATTTAATAAATTAGAAAATATATTTATTTTTTGTGTCGGTGAATATATATATTAAATATATTAAGATGTGTACAAGACAAATAGTTAATGCTATGTCGCGAAAGGGAGGTGAAGCTTATGTGGTCGTGGTCATGGTTTACTGATGCTACAAATTGGTTCTCTGGAATTTGGGAATTCTTATTTGGACGTTAGTAGTCTGATTGAGAAATTTGTGTAAAAGGCAGACAATGTTTGTCTGCCTGAAAGGAGGATGATTAATTAAAAGTGGCAATTAGAAATTAGGAATAATTCAATGTATAGATAATTTTATTTTGGAAGGAGAATTTATTATGGGATATTCAAAAAAGTACACAGCATGGACAGATAATTCAGATAGAGAGGATTTTTATGATGATTACGGCAATGTGCAAACTACTCAGGTTGATAGATATAACTGGGATGGAACTTATAAATGTACAGATGTGTACAATGCGTATAATGAAAAAATAGATAGATTTACCAAGTAATTAAAAATAGCTAGTATAGTATTAATTGTGAAAGAGAAAGGAAATGAGATATGAAAAATTATATTAAATTAGTAGAAAATGTATTAAGCGAATATGAGTTAGAGTTTGAATTATGTGATTCGATAGATAATACGATTTGTATATATGATTTAAATGAAAAAGGTCAAACATATTCCTTCTTTTTGACGATATCAGAAAAAGGAACGGCTACTTTAATGTGCTTAATGGGAGAATATGATGACAAGTGTGAAAAACTTAGTATTTATGAAAAACTAAATGATATAAATAATAGATATTCATTTATAAAAGTATTTATAGACTCAGATGGCAATATAGTGGCAACGTATGAGTTTGTGCTTACAAATGATACAGAAGCATTAAGAAATATATTGTTAGCTAATATAATTGCATATTCGCAAGTTACTAGTATAATTTGCTTTGATTAACAAATGTTAGCATTTACATAAAAAATGATAGAGAAGAATCGCGGAGGGAAGATTGTTATGATGAATTCGAAGTTTAATGTAAATTGGAGACAGGTAAATAAAGAGAGTATAGAGCTTAATAGCCCATTTGCTATTTATTATGGGGAATTCAAAGAAAAAATTTTACCACGTTACTCTCGCTCGGTTGAGTTAAAATCACTTCAGGTTGATATTGTATATGCTATCAATAAGTTTTTATGCCTTACATCAAAAATGTTGGAGAGATATCTAAAAACTAGAGGGTGTGAAAATATTCAACAGAAATTAATACAAAAAGAGTTAAGTTTTATGAGTGATAATGGATATTTGTGCAAGTACCAATTTAAAAATTCAGATGGTATGTTTTCTTCTGGTAAGTTTTATACAATAGGTAGAAAAGGTGCAGCATTTATATATACAACTACGTTACAGAGAGCAAATAAATTAGGTTATATTGATCAGTGTGATGCTACTCAGGTCAAAAGATTGTTAGCGTCAAATCAAGGATTGATTGCAATGATGGAGTTGAAGATTATTAAAGATGAAGAAATATCAGTTTCAAAAATGATTACTGATGAAGGATTTCATTTAATTGATAACAAATACCTCTTTCGAGCTACAGGATATGTAGAAAATAGTGAGGACATAATATTTATTGAACCAGTTAGAAATCAAGATAATTTTGAAGAGATAATATTTAAGAAATTAAAGAGAATAGAAAAAACGTTAGGTCGTGAAAAATGTAATGTGCATAAGAAAAAAGATATACGAATTGTTATCTTAGCAGAGAGCCTTGCAAAGATGGAATACTTAATGAATATTATAGATGAGTCTAAGTATAGAAATATACATAGTTTTTATTATTCATTTGATGGTCTTATGTATACTGATTGTGAAAAGAAGTTTTATGTAAAATCGAGGGATTTAGAATTAGCTCAGAGATTGATTGCGGTGTAAGACGCTTTTGTGCAATGAATTGCGAACATATCAAAACTGAGTACTATGATGAATATTAGAATAAGGTTGGTGAAAATGATTAAGGAGGTGTGAAAACGTTGCGGAGGGTGTAGTAAAGTCCCCTCCGTTGTTTATTATTTATGATTGAGAGGTGATAATATGTTTGTAATAGTTACATATGATGTTTCAACAAAAAGAGTATCTAAGGTAATGAAGATATGTCGAAAATATCTTACCCATATTCAAAATAGTTATTATAAAATATAGAGATATCTAAGATAGAGGAGAAAAATTTATGAAGAGGATAGTAGTAAAAGCAAAAGGTAGTATGTGTTTTAGACCTGATTGGATAGAGATAATTATTAAAATATCAGCTGCAGATACCTCGCATAAAGATGCTATGAAGCGTTTGTATGAAAAGAGTGAAGAGCTGATGGAATGTCTTAATGGATTAGGTTTAGATAATAAAGATATTGATATGATAGGTATGACTACAGATATAATTAATGATTTGAATTTAGATATTGATGCTGAGAATTATGAGAATAATGGCATAAAAATTACGCAGAAATACAAAGTTGGAGTGCCGTTTGTTATTTCATATGTTGCAGATGTTGTAGATAAGATAATGCATAGTGGCATATCAGCGGAAATTTTACTTGTACAAACAGTAAGGGATAGGGCAAAGATTAGGATGAAATTGATTAAAAAAGCCATAAAAATTGCTAAGAAAAAAGCAAAATCTATGGCGAAAACAGTAGGAACAAAATTAGGTAGAGTTTTGACGATAAAATATAATGAAAAATGTATAGAAGATGAGTGTTATATATCACAGGAGTTTTTTGATAATTATTATTTTACTATAGCTTGTGGTAGTACGTTAGGAACTGATTTTTTACCAAATGAAATAACGCTAACAGATGAAGTAGAAATAGAGTGGAAACTGAAGAAAAGGTAATAGGTAAAATGTAAGATTACAGATTTTAAATAATAAAAAGTGATTGACTATGTTTAGTAAAACATATTAATATATCTGTATTAGAGTGTATGATAAATACGTGTTGCAAATAAAACCAACCAACGAAATTTAGTCAAAAAATAAATGAGTAGGAGATAAGCACAATATGCAGATAAAAAAGACTGATTTTTGTCTTATAATACCAGTATTTCATGATAGTAAGAAGGGAGATGATTACTCAAAATTATCATCTTATTTTATAGAAAGAAAATTAAGCTGTAGTTCGCAGCTAATGGGGTCTCCGCTTTTGAGTGAGAATTCACCTTTTATTGCATACCTTGAATTACAGCAGAGACAAAGAAAAAAATTAGGAATTAGAAATAATGAAGGTAATAGCTACACTTTAAGTAAAATTGGTGTTGATTTTACAATTGGTAAGATTAAGCTTTGGTTATTTGAAGGTTGTGTTGCATTCATAACAGTAGATATAGGTACAGAAGCATTAGATAGCGATAAAGTATTGGATTTGACATCTAGACTTTGTAATATTAAAGAGAGAACATCAATAGTATATAACGAAAAAATTGAAAAAGACAAAATAGAGACAAAATATATTACGATGTATGATGTTCTGAATGGCTTATTCTCTATGCAGAATGAAATAAGTTTGAACCCAACATCTAAGACGTATAACAAGGCGAAATTATTGTTTTATGGTGTGGGTGAGGACTTCGAAAATAGTTATGATTTGTTATTTTTAGAGATGCTTCGTCGCCAAAATAAGAGTAGTCAAAGAGTGTTATGTGGGGTTGAAAATAAAAATTGTTTTAAGCCTTTTGCGTATATTACGTGGGCTACATCTGAAAATGTTGTGGCGGCTATCGCTGATACAAAAAGATGTGGAACAGATAATGAAAATTTCATAACAGATAGAGGAGGTCTTGTACAATCTATATTTTCCAATTATCTTATAGTTTATTTGCATTATATAGCAGTGAATATGAGAATGATTATGTTGCAAGAGAAATATAATCTAAATGATGTATCGGCTATTACATCTTGTTCAGATGAATGTATTTACAAGCTAAAAAGTATATTGAATCTTCCTATATGTAATATGACAAATGAAATGCATATTAATGAACTGTTTGATAAGTATTATTGTGATGAAGCATTGGGCTTATTAAAAAAGATAAATATGTTTTCAGAGTGTGAGAAATTAAAGTCGCTTGAAGACATAAATATTAGATTAGAAAATATTGAAGAAAGGATTGATTCAATAGAAAAACAGCTAAAATCTATAGTAAATTTTGTAGAAAAAGATATGAAGGAGTGGCTTGCTAATAAAAAATCGCAAATACAAAAATCAATGGACGAAGAAATGAATGAAACTAGTATTTCGAGGTTTATAGAAGACTCTTCTATATATATAAACGAAGAAATAAATAAAGCTAATGATGTTGTTGAGAGAGAAACTGAGGAGTTACAAAAATTATTCGGTGATGTGTGGTGGAGATTAACAGAAACATCACGAAATTCGTTGATATCTGCAAGTGTTTTATGGCGAAGTTGCGCTTGCATAGATAAAAAGGATTTTGATTTTAGCGGTGTGTGCATATCAGCGACTTCGGCACTGGAGTCTGAACTGAAAAGAGTGTTTTTTGATGGATTTCAGAGGTATATGGAGAAAACTTATGGAAAGCCAGATAAAAATAATTGGGAAAATACATTCGAGGTTTGGCCAGAACGATTATTATCTTGCACAAAATATGATTATGAAAGAAAAGTAAGAGATGGAAAGAAACCCGAGTTGAGTTGCCAAAAGATATTTACCATGGGACAAGTTCCATATCTCATGGGAAAGTTAGAAAATAAATTCAATGTAGTGAAAAATGCATTGATGATTGAGAAAATGAAT
Source organism: Lachnospiraceae bacterium (assembly GCA_045125245.1). Lineage (GTDB taxonomy): Bacteria > Bacillota > Clostridia > Lachnospirales > Lachnospiraceae > SVEL01. Next base: position 26,207 of record JBGVNF010000085.1, on the reverse strand, counting down.
GAGTACTTGAAAACAATAATTAGAGCAGAACACTTCACGGAGCCAATAAAGCTTTTTTATAATTCTGATTTATCGTGCTTTGTAAATGAATGTGAAAAAGTAAGAACTTCCTATAGAAATCCGGCAGCACATGCTGATATTATTGATAAGGGTAGAGCAGAACAGTGTTATATGATGGTTGTGGGCAAACGTGAGGCAGAGACATATGTTTCTGAAATCGCAGGATTAATTATTAGTTTGTATAAATGCTTGAAGGAGGATATTGGATTGGGTGATAATATCAAATAAAAGAAAAGATAGATATTGCTAAGGAATATAAAAAGTCGGTCAACCATGTGAAAAAATGTAATGCACAGATAAAAGTTGTTAATATATTGTAAATAAGCCATTTTTTGAATAGGTGTAAAAAGAGGTAGACCGATATTTTTGGAAAAAATGTTGACATTTATTGAAAAAATATATATTATGAAATAAAGAAGTGTTGAAAACACTGGTGTGAGAAAAGCCCGATATAGAGGGCAATAATAATTAAAATATAAATAAACAAACTGCTACAGTGAGAAAAGCCCGATATAGAGGGCAATAAGAATCCTGTAACAACAATACCCTTGTTCAAATATACGAAAAGTGAGAAAAGCCCGATATAGAGGGCAATAAGACTTTGTGCTTTGTAAGCGTCAATAAGTTCTATTAGTGAGAAAAGCCCGATATATAGGGCAATAAGAAGATTTTCGTTTATTGCTCATATTAAAAACCTAGTGAGAAAAACCTAACAATCATAAATGAAAGTTAGGCTTTTCTTTTTTTGTTGAAAAATTGTTTGCTTAATAATTTATTTTTTGTGTCATCGTTTTTTAGGAGGCTATATGATAGATTAGAATTGTGGAGATAACGCTGATGTTTTTAATTATGGGCAGTTAATGCCCATAATTAAAAGGATACTTACAACTGAATATCTGGCCTGGTTAATGTGGGCATATAGTTCATTAACAGCGACTGAGAAGCGGCTAAATACTATTCAGGGCAACGCCAACGTGTAAACTTATGGGAGTGTCATTTTACATAAGGAGGGAATTCATATGACGAAATCTACCACGGCATTACAGCTTAAATTAGAAGAATTTAAGGAAGTTAATAAGATATATAAATCCAAGCTTAGATCGAAAAATACGTTTATACCGCATTTATTTTTAGATGTAGAATGTATAAGTGAACAGGATGAAGAAATTGTATATGAGAGTATTGCTAAAGAAATGTGTGATGAGGCTAATAGTATGGTATTTATCTATGAGACAAATGATGAGCCTGTTAAAACGCAGATACGAAGTATGGTATATGCACTATCTGAGAAAGTTAGATATAGGGCTGAATATAAAGGTATAGTAGTTATCAGAATTAATAAGGATTTTGTGAGAGAAAAGTCGAATTCCTTATTTATTCAGTTTTTGAAGGAGCAGGGTTGGTACATAATTTTTAGTGCAAGAGCAAATATTATAGAGGTGTTTGACTGGGTTTCTACTAAAATATTTGTTGATGAGATTACAAAGATAACAGGAAAAGATGTGGTTTATTCTTCTATAGAAGATTCTCTTAAGGTTTATGAGTTGAAATTTAATCGTAAGCTTATAAATGATATTAGTGATTATATGTATGACATAAGAAGTAAGGCTAGGTATGATATAAGGCATGATGAAATTGCATTTAATGCAGTTGCATATAATGCTGTTAAGTCCATAGCTAAATCGCAGACAGACCGTTTTCAGAAGATAAAAAGTATAGAGGAATTAACGGAAGGCATAAATACAAGAGCGTTGGTAGAGGGGGAACGTGTTAGTAGAATAGGTTTTTGCGTTGAACCTGCTGAAAGAGGATAGGAGGATAATATGATAAGAATAAAAGATAAGGATTTAAAGTATGGCTTAGATATGAGAACTAACAGATGGGCGGCGATTGATGAGATTATGGGACCTCTATCAAAGATAGAGATAGGCAAAAATAATAGTGCTGATAAAGGTGCAGGAATACCTATTATGGGAAATGGTAAAGAAATGTTTACTGATGCAAGTGACTCGCATAGTATTATTTTTGGTAGTACTGGTTCTAAGAAGACGCGTCTTGTAGCTATGCCAACTATAATGTGTCTTGCTGACAGTGGAAAGCCAGAATCTATGGTTATAAGTGATCCTAAGGGAGAGTTGTATGAGCGAACAGCTTATTATCTAGAAAAGAAGGGATATGATGTCAAATGCATTAATCTTAGAGATATTTCTTCGGGCTATGGAAATACATGGAATCCGCTTACTAATATGTACCGAACGTATAAGAAAGACAAGGCTAAAGGAGTGGAAATGATAGCAGATTTTACAAGTATGGTTATAGAACAGTCTGGGGCTACTAGGGATAAAAATGCGGGAAGCAATTATGACAAGTTTTGGGATCAATCAGCTACTATGTTACTTACGGTTCTTACTATAATGTTATTCGATAATGCGACGGATGAAAAAGAAGTAAACATAAAAAGCCTTGTGAAGCTATGTACAGAGTATGGTGAAGAGGGTTCTGTAGATGATAATGGAATATACAAAATAGCAAGGCTTTTGGACCGTAGGTCTTTTTTGTACATACAGTTTTCGGGGCTGTTTGCAATGGCAGAAAAGACTCGCCAATCTGTACAAGCTACGTTGTTTGCAGCTCTTAGTATATTTATGAACAATGAGCTGTTAACAAATAATCTTTCGCAGGATACAGAAATAGATGTGTCAATAATGCGTCGTGAGAAGTGTGCAGTATTTTTGATATTGCCTGATGAAAAAGAGACATATAATTCACTAGCAAGTATGTTTATTCAGGATATTTATGCAAAACTGATAGAAGAAGCACAAGATATGCAGAATAATTTAAGCAGCAAGAAACAACTTGTAAGGTGTAACTTTATATTAGATGAGTTTGCAAATCTTCCAAAGATTTGCGATATTAATGCAAAGGTTTCAGCTAGCAGATCAAGAGAGATACGTTTTTTCTTTTTTGTACAAGGGCTTTCGCAGCTTAAAATGAAGTATGGTGATGAGGCTAACAATATTATTGGTAATTGCAATAACATAGTGTTTCTTAACAGCAGGGAATACGAACTTCTGGATTTTATAAGTAAGCTATGTGGAGAGGTAAATTATGATGATGGATATAGATACAGTAAGCCACTTATAAGCACGACGGAGCTTCAGAATCTTTCGAAAGAAAAGGGAGAGGTAATTATGTTGTTAGGGCGCAATCGTCCATTTATGACAGAGCTACCTGACATTGATATGTATAATTATCCAAGAACAGGTCGTTTGCTTATGAAATATCATTCTAAGTGCGATGATGTTAAAGTTCTTGATTCTGAAAAGATACTTAATAATATATTAGGAAAAGAACTTGAAAATAGAGGATTTAAAAGTCCAATAGGTAAGTGATATGGTAGGTATACGAAAGATGTATAAATTACTTTGGTATGTCAGTAAATAAGTTTTAAGGAGGAGTAGTATATGAACAATATTGAACATAATAAAATTATGATGGCAGTTACTTTAGTGGAAGAGGCGGAAAAAGGAAATATTCCTTGGGAAAGCGTGACAACAGAGGAACTTGAAATGGTTAATGAATGGTATGATGAGGAAATTAAGAGAAAGATAAAATACTTAGATTTACTTAAGGAAGGGGGGGAGTAGCTGCAGATAAAAGGAAAATATACTCACGAAGTATTTATTTTTTGTGTCGCCGTTTTTTAGGAGGTTATATGATAGATTAGAATTGTGGAGATAATCCTGGTTAATGTGGGCATATAGTTCATTAACAGCGACTGAGAAGTGGCTAAAGACTACTCAGGGCAACGCCAACGTGTAAGTTTATGGGGACGTTATATATTAAGGAGGAAATGCTATGAGAAGAAGATTTGTTGCAATGGTAATTACAGGAATGATGGCATTAGCGACACTAACATTCGCTGCATGTACAGAAGATAACTATGAGGAAGCTATTGAAAAAGTTGTTGAGGAAATGGGTAAACAAGAATATAATCCGGGTTCTAGTGAAACAAATATAGATGGAATTGTTAACAGTGAAGAGAGTTCTGGAATAGTAATGTTACCTAATGATGAGCAAATGATGACTGGGGAGTTTAAGGAAGAACCTACATTTGATTATGATAAGGTAATTAATGATGTAACAGAATATGAGCAATCTACTAAAGAAGATGGCTGTGAAAGTGGCATGATAAGAGATGAGCAAACTACTCAAGTAGACAATGGTTCAAACGGTGTGGTAGGAGATGGCTCAGATATAAATATTGGGAATGCAGAAACGACAACGGGAGTAAGAAATGAGCAATCTTCTGAGGAAGAAATAACTACTAATCAGTCTGCGATTAAAGAGAGCGCTACAACTATAGAACCAATAGAAGAAGATATTCGAGTTACTGGAGTGAGCGTGAATAAGACAAGTATTACCTTAAAAGAAGGCGAAAGTGAGTACATTACTATTACAGTATCTCCTAGCACAGCGACGAATAAATATGTGCTTTTATCAAGCACAAATACACATGTTGCCACAATAGATGCTTATGGAAAAATAACTGCTAATGGTGTGGGAACAGCCGAGATAATAGTAATAACTAAGGATGGATACTATGAGGCTGAATGCAAGGTAACTGTTACACAGGAAAAAGTAATGCCTACGAATATATCGCTTAATACAGGGAATTTGCATCTTACTAAAGGTGCATCTAAGACGTTAACTGCAACCGTTTCTCCAGAGAACGCAACTGATAAGAGTGTAGTGTGGAGCAGTTCGAATTCATCAGTAGTTAAGGTTGATAGTAACGGAAAGGTAACTGCAGTAGGAAATGGAACTGCAAAGGTTACAGTTAAGACAGTAGATGGCTCGAAGACAGCAAGTTGTACTGTAACAGTAAGTACATTGCCATCAGCAGTAAGGTTAAATAAGACTAGTGCATCATTAAAAAAAGGCGAAACCTTAACGTTATCGGCGACGGTAAGTCCGAGTGATGCAAGTAATAAGAGTGTAGTATGGAGTAGTTCAAATACATCAGTAGCTACGGTTAATAGCAGCGGAAAAGTAACAGCAGTGGGAAACGGAACTGCGACGATTACAGTAAAGACAACAGCTGGAAGCAAGACAGCAACATGTAAAGTGACAGTTGCCACATTACCAACAGGAGTAAGTATAACCAATAAGAAACAGTTGGCTCTAGATGTGAATGGAACATATCAGTGTAATGTATCGGTTACACCAAATGATGCAAGCAATAAATCAGTTGTTTGGTCATCTAGTGATTCGTCTATAGCCAAGATAAGCTCTAGTGGAAAGATAACTGCCTTAAAGACTGGAGTAGCAACCATAACAGTGAAAACTAGTGATGGAAGTAAAACGGACAGTTTTAAGGTATATGTATATCAAACTGGAGTACAGATAACAACTGGAAGTAACATTTGGTATAGAATAAGTCTTGCATCAACAAGTAATAGAATCATGGACGTAAACGGAAGAAATACATATAATGGTGCAAAGGTTATACTTAAAAAGCTAGATGGTTCAAATGGTAATGTTTGGCAGTTTCATAACTACAATGGTGCAAATGGTTACAAAGGAGTAGTAATAGTACCGTATTGCAATAGTGGAGCATATATCTTGGATGTAAATAGAGGTGGAAACAACTATACAGATCCATTTAAAGAAAACAATTTAATTGACCTTTGGTCGATGGGTAGTGATGTTCAAGCATCACAGTGGACTTTAGTAAAGATGTATGACGGTTCATATGTATTCAAGCTTTATGGAACAGACTGGGTTGCTGGAGTAACTTCGACAAGCGAAGGAGCACAGCTTATGCTTAGAAAGTTTGACCCATTTGATCAAAATCAAAAATGGTTTTTCGAAACCGTGGATTTGGGTAGTGGTGACAGAGGAATAACTGGTAAGTTAAACGCTGCGAAGGCAAAGTATCCAAATGGTAGCAGCAGATATACTTGGTATAATGATGCAGGTGTCGTAGTTGGTTATCAGTGTCATGGATATGCTAGATGGTTGTCAGAGTATGTATGGGGAACTGATTTTGCAAACGGATATGGAAAGGGTTGGAGTCTTATTAAGGCAACAGCATCAAATTCGCAGATTGATAAGTTGTGTGTTGGTGATGTAGTGAGATATAGAGGTGCAGGTGATTATAATCATACTATATTCATTACGTCAATATCTGGAAATACTATCACATATACGGATTGTAATTCCGATGGTAATTGTACAATATACTGGAATCAAAAAATGGATAAAGCAACACTGGCTAATAAGCTGACTAAGGTGTTATCTACAAAATATGGCGGTGAATCAAATACATACGGGTATATAGCTCATTATAATAAATAGCATATAATATTTGGATATTACACACCCTGGCAAATGGCTAGGGTGTGTAATTAAAAAGTTGATTAAATAATTTTTGATTTATTTGTAATATTATTTGATATTTGGTATAATACTTTTATGATTTAGTGAACGTAATTTCAGAAAGGAGAATAAGTATATGAGATTAAAAGTTGGAGATACTCGTGTGGCTGTTGGCACGGAGAAGTCATCTAATAGTGAAAACAATGTAAGTAAAGGTATGTTATATGACATACATTCTAATGTTAATGAGGCAGATAAGGATTTTACAACTGAACAGATTGAGAAAAGAATTGCGGATGCAAATAATCGATATAAAGTGTTTTTCAGAGCTGATAGCATAAAAACATTGAAGAGCCATTTTACAGAGATAGTAAAAAGGTCATATGAGATCTTAAGCGTAGAAAATAAAACTGATAAAGAGAAAGTAGATGGTTTAATAGATGTATTAAGCAACTATGAGGGCTACTCTTACGAAAAAGATAATAAGATGATATTTTGTAATGCAAGCAAATTTTCATATGCTCCTGAAGGAAAGAATATCAAATGGTTAATGACTAATTACGTGCATGAGTATATGGAGAAATGCTGGTATAAGAAAGAGGTGTTGGAGACAACAGTAAATATTCTTATGCTTCTTTGTGATGGAAAAAATTACAGAGAGAACATAAAGAAATTTGTGCAACGCGAAGATATAAATACGTTGATGTTGGATTTTGGAAGCGCAGTCGCCGAATGTAAGGGCGCACCTTTTATAAGGGGTACTTATAAGTTAGAGAATGCGTTTGAGGCGTTAGTGCGTGTAATTATAGATAAATGTGCTGGAGAACATAGAAAAGCATATGTACAGAATGATAGAAAACAAATTGAAGAATTAATTAAAAAACAAATTGAAGAAATAAGTAATTTAGAATGTTTGTCGCAAGAAGATAAGAAAGATACAGAAAGCAAAATATCGTTGAAAGATAAACCTGTATTTAGGTGTAGCTATATAGAGGAAGAAAGATTAAATGCAATTCTTATTAGAATGCGTAAAACATTAAAAAGAGATACTAATAGGGAAATTGCAATTGAGTTATTAAAGGCGCTTGCAAGTGGAAAATACAATGCTTCCGTCGCCGATTTGATTGAAAAAAAGAGAACAGAATTGGAACATTTTATTGATTCCGTTAATAAGGATTATTATAAATTTAGTATTATTAAATCTGTTAAAAATATGGATGTTAAGGCGCAGGTTTATAGTAAAAATAATGGTGAGCAAAGAGAACAAGATAAAGAATGCATATATACTTTGAGTATATCTAATAAGGAAAAGAACATAGGCCTTATACAGACAATGGAAAAATACGTGTCATCTCAAGAGAGTTCGGACGCTATGTTGATAGAGATTAAAAAGTTGTTATATTCATTTTTTATTCCTAGTTATGGTGTTGAAAATGATAAGATATTTACAGCAGAAAAGATATGGAAATTTCCGAAAAATAATGCAGATTATTTTGATGCAGGATTTGTATGTACGAGAAAACAAGATAAGGATAGAAAAGAGACACAATGCACAATTGAAGAAATATGGGATGCTAAAACGGTTGATAAATACAATCGAATTCATATAGATCAAAAATTGTTAAAGAAACGCATTGGGTATGTAAATGTTGGAAGATATCTAGCGTTAGTTTCTTGCCAAGAGAATAAAGCAAATGAAAATAATACAGATGAGAATAATATAAATGAAAATAAAGGCGTAGATGCAGTAAAGAAATATTGGATAACATACATAAAAGATTATGTGGAAAAGAATTATGTGAATGCGAAAGGAAAATTGGATAAAGATGAATGTTTGGCAAGTAGTATGTTGTATGCTTGTTGGCAATCAATTATCAAACACTTAAGTGAGAAATTTATTAGTATAGGAAAAATGGTATACCATATTGCTATGCCGGAAGATATGAGTATAAAGGGTAGTGAGCAAGGTGGAACGAGTTATGGTATTGTTCAGCCTGCATATGTGAACGGTATATCAAGTTTTAAGTACGAAGATATTAGTGCAGAAGATAATTTACAAAGAAGTATAGCTGGGGCAACGGTAGCGGCTGTTAACAATTTAACTAGAGCTGCGTTTAATGATGAAGTAGAAGATTGTTTGTTGTTGAAAAACATGGCTAGTGTGAATGAACAAACTATCGGAAACACTATAAGGGGAAATGCTGTTAAGCGTATATTGCGTTTTTATGGTGGTGTAAGTTTATTTAATACAAAGGACAAAACGGATGAACTAAGCCTTTATGATAAGTTTGAGAAAGATAAAAATGCTTTTGCTGATGAATTGGTTCGATTGCTTGCGATTGTACGAAATGAAAACTTTCATTACACAGATGGCTGTGTGAATAATGAAAAAGTGGTTTATACTAAAACTATGTTGCAAAGAGATATAGAAAGATATAGGGAATTAGTTAGAAAACGTTATTACACTAACAATGTAGCTCTTTTTTATGCTCAGGAAAAAATCAAAAAGCTAGTAAAGAATTTATATGGACATACAAATACAGGTGAGGCACAGATACCTGCGTTTCAGTCTATATGGAAGAGAAAGGATTTGCCTAATGATTTTGCTAATATAGCAAAGGAAATATGTAAGTCTGATATTGGAAATGTAGTTAAGGATGATAATGATAATATAAAGCTTTTTGGAGCAATATACTTCTTATTAAAAGAAATTTATTATCGTGATTTTATATTAGATAATAATCAAAATGCATTGAGAAAATTTACTAGTACCCTTGCTTTTGAATATAAAAAAATCGCACAAAAGAAAGCAAAGGGCGATTTTAAGAGCCTTGAGCAATTAGGTATAAATTCATATGCCGAAAGCAATTTTAAGAGATACATAGACGATCATAAAAACGACTGTGTTTCATTTGGTTCTTTATGCCAGAAAATTATGAACCAGTATGGAGTGCAAAATACAAATCGAGAAGACGAGAAATATAAGCATTTTAAGATGTTGCTTATTAAGTATACTAAGTTAGCATTTATACAACATTTGAAAAACAACTATAAGTGGTTATTTAAGTGTAATAGTCAGATAAATAAAGGAACAGATACTTCTAATGAAAATGATAGTACTACATTTCTTAATGATGTCAATGATGAGATAAAAGTTCCTTTTGCGAATATTATTTCTGGTGAAAATGCAGACCAGTTGGTGGATAATAAGAAGAATTCTGCTGAAGATGGTCTATATGATGTGTATAAGATGGCATGGTATACATGGGGACATTATATTCATCCAAGACAGTTAAATTTACTTATAGGTGAGTGCAAGAACTATATTCAGTATAAGAACGATATTGCAAAGAGAGCAGAGACCGCAGGACAAGGCTTTTCTGATAGTGAAAAATTGAAGAATGAAAATAGAATAGCAAAGGTAGGGGCTATCATAGGTATATTGGAATTTGTTAAAAATGTATCAGGTGGTATAACTCAAGAGGCAGATGATTATTATGATAATTTATCTGGAGAAAATGGCCAAGGTAAAGATGAATATGCACAATATTTGAGTAATTATATTTCGTTTGTAGAAAAAGATAAAGCTACCTTCGAAGAGCTTAAAAACTTCTGTCTTGATGGTAATAAAGACATTAAGTTCGATATGTATGTAGATATGGAAAATCCAAAAATTTTACATAATATTGAGTTTGCTAGAATGTATGCAGGTGGAGAAAAGCCACTTCTAGAGTTGGATAAAGTAAATACTGAATTTAAAATCACTAAAGAAGAAATAATAAAATGTATTAGTCAGAGCGAAGAGATAACTGTGTTGCAAAACAAAGATAGATGCGAGACGGATGATGAGCAAGCAAAAATCGAGCAAGCAAAAATCGTAGAATACCAGCAGTTAAAGGGAAGGATAACACTTAATGATGTAACTAATATATATGAGATAGTTAGCGAACTTTTGGGTAAGCTAGTATCATTGTCTTATCTTCGTGAACGTGACCAAATGTATCTATTGCTAGGATTTTATTATATGATGCTTCAAGGAGAATATGAATGGCGACATATATATGAAGACAAAGATAAAAATGAAGAATATGAAGAAGACGAATGTGAATTTGAAAGCGGTGCGATAGACGAGGGTAAAATTACAGAGAGAAAAATTAATAGAGGACTAGTATTATACCAGATTATAGGTATATTTGATTTTGGAATTAAGCCTGTATATTGGAAAAAAAAGAAAGGTAAGTATTTGTTACGTCAGAGTAATGATTATAATAAACTTTCAACTAAGCTTGGTATGTTTTATGGGAATCATAGATCGTCATATCTGTGTGCTATGAGATTATTTCATGATGATCAGAAACATGATGAGGGTATAACGAATTTACGTAATTATGTAGACCATTTACATTACTATGTAAAAAGGGATAAGAGTATAGTTGAGTTATACAGTGAATACTATACAAAAGTTTTTGGTTATAGTACAAGACTGAGACAAAGTGTAATTAATAATTTTATTAATATTTTGGATAGTCATTTTATTGAAGCAGAAGTAAAATTTCAAAAAGTCCCAAATGCCGAGTCGAATTCGCCGAAGATAAAGGTAGTATTAGGCGATAAGTTCGAAAGTAAAAAATTCGATTATAAATTAAAAGGTGGTAAAAAGGTTCAGTTGCCAGCAAGAAGTGAAAAATTTGTTGGTATGCTAAAGGCTGTTTTGGAGTACAAACGTAATTAATATTAAAGAAACGGAGGATAAAGTTATGGCAAGAATTATTGCGATGGATGAAATGGGAAATTTTGAGACAAGAGATAAGGGAGTTCGCTTGATTGGCGGCTACGTTATCGAGGATAAATATGATACAGAAAAGGAAACGATGGAAAAATTTTTTCAAGAGTTGTGTGATAAATACACAAAGAAAATACAGCAAAAGCATAAGGATTATAATGTTGTATATCCAAAGAGCCTTCATGGATCAGGAGCATTGTTTTTTAAATCTATTACAAAAGAAGGTAAGCAATCATGGGTAATGGTTGACAAAGATGAAAATAAAAAAGAACAAAATGATATTTGGGAAGAAATGCAGACAGAAGCAATGGAGTATCTAAAAGCGAGAAAATGTAGACTATTTATGTATTTGGATCCACACACAGGTGGAGGGTATGATGAAAATACATATAGTGGTTCTAATATAATGGATGAGCAACAGGTTGCTAATAGATATGAGAGAATGGCATTGCAAGCAATATATCATCAGATATTCTATTCTGTTCATTCAGATGCTGACAAATACGTTTTTGAAATAGCAACGAGAACTTTGGTGCCAAATGAAAAGAATCCTAAGTATTCTAAGGCGGATTATGACAAGGTGTACCAAGAGAATAACGGCAGGATATATTTAACTAATACGAGTACATTTAAGACGGCTATAAGTACGATGCTTTACGAGAAGGAGATTAATACTGAAGCGATATATGAATTTAATGTAGAACCTATTAATTATGATAAAGCTGATGAAAAGGATACTACGCCGTATACATATATGGCAGATATTGTATGCTCGTATATGAGAAAACTATTTTCAAAAGGTCTTAAAATAAATGCTGAAACAAAAGAAAACTTGGTTTCATCGAGTAATTTAATAGAGATGGTAAATGCAAATGTTGAAGTGGGACTTGAAATATTTGTATATTCTAAGTCAGATGTATTATATAGAAAAATGGTAGAGGCGGCAAAGAATCTTAATGTGGTAGATTATTATGCGTATCTATATGAGTTGTTGGAACTTGATGGAGAGCCAGAGGAGGAAGAAGATATACAGGGTTGTATGTCTTTAGAACCGAAAGATATATCAGCTAAATCATATAAAAAATTTTATATTGAAAATTGGATTCCAAGTTTGAATTCTTATTTAACGGACAAGATAAAGGATGATGATGTTGAAAAAAGAATATTTAGAAGCAGAATTGATGACTACGTATCTTATGTTGAAGGTTATATGGGAAGCCGTGAAATTTCATATGAAAAAGGTCTCTTTATAGCAGAAAAATTGATAGCGCATGTCGAGAAACAAAAAGGATGGAAAAAACGGAGCGCTATATTGTTTAAGTTATATGATATTAAGTTGAGGGCATATAATCATAGAGGCTCTATAGATGATGTGAAGGAATGTGCTCGAAACTGCAATTTGTATAAAGCATACGTAAATACAGAACAGTATGTGGCACATGTGCTTAGAGTTATTGAATATTATATGAATAGTTTTAGATTTGAGGAAGCATTAAAGGTTTCGTTAAGCTTAAAAGAAGTGGGAGACAAACTTGAAAAGACATATACAGAAGCGTATTCTATCTCAGAGGAAATTGCAGCAAGTATATTAGGAGATGTAAATCCTGTACAGTCTGGACAGTTGTCTATTGTAGGTAAAATTTATAGTAACTTAGGACAGGTATATGCATTTTTGAATGATTATGATAATAGCAAGGAAATGTTTGAGGTTGCGTTACAGAAATTCAGTTCGGATGCTGACGATTATAAAATTACGCATAGTTATTATTTGCATTTATTGATTGATAATGACAAGTTGCTTGAGTATAACAAGGAGAGTATACTTTATTTTGGTACGGATGATATAAAGCAGCAGTTAAAAAATGCTGTAAAATATAATGCATATGCTTTGTTTATTTTTGTAAAAGCTCTTAAGAAATTTTACATAAGTGATTATCTAAGTAGAGAAGTATTAGAAGAAACTATTGCAGAGATTAATCAAATAGATTCTGCAAGAAGAACAGGACATCCTTGGGAGCTTATATATAAGAATATAAGCGAAAGTTTGTTAATAATAGCTCACGCTGAAAATGTCAATAGAAAAAAATATGAAGAGTTGGCAAGGAAATATGCAGCAAGGTGTCAGGCATGTAATAAAACTGCAGATACAACGATTGATTTGATTCAGATTAATGCAAAACTTGAGTTTATGAATATGAAGGGTATGATAGAAGAAGATGGAATGCTCAATAATCTTGACGCAAAAGAAATTCGAAATTGTGAGAGATTATTAGGAGTTAAAGCACCGATTAAGTACAAGCAGCTGAAGGATTTTTTGGAGGACAAGATTACTTATATGTATAAATAGTTAAAATTAAGGAGTAGATTTTATATGGTATCACATGGATAGATAGGATGTTGGTGTGGTACCATAATTGTAAAAAGGAAGAAAAATTATTTTTTACATAGTTGTAAAAGGCAAATGAGAAGATATTCTGTTGATAGTTAATTTATGTATATTATATTAAGTATAATATTATTAGATTTTGGAAAACTGGCTTATTTATATGATTTGCGGTGTGCTGTAAGGCATATGTAAATACGAGAGTACGAGAGGTATAAATATGGGAAAGACATTTTATGAAGCAAAGCCAAAAAAAGAAAAAAGAATTTGTAATAGTGTTAGTATTAAAACATGTGTGGAGGAAGCGTTAGAGAAAGGAGATCATCAAGCTTTTGTAGAGTTTTTTTTCTCAGAGAAAAAAACCAGATTTACAAAAAAGATGTTTAATATAGAATATAAGAAGTTGCTTGGTGAAGAAGGAAAAAAAGATATACTAGAAAATTGTAAGATTCTTCATTCGGAATATTGGAGAAATGAGAAATTTGATAGAAACAATAAGAACTATATTGCTTTAAGTGATAAAAGATATAAAAAGTGGAAAATAATCATAGACAAACGCTTTAGCGATGTTATTAGACCCTGTGGCATAAAGATTGAAAAATGGAAGAAAGAAAATCGAAAATCAATAGACGAGATTTTGGCTACGAGCAATTTGAAAAGAATAATAATAAGGAAAAGAGCATGTTGTTTATGGATTCGGAAGAAAGTATTCCAGTCAGATGCTACTAAAAGGAGTTGGTGGGATGGTAATGGAGCGCCTGGCAAAGACGAGCTAGTTCAACTGGGGTTATATCTTGGTTGGGGTTATGAAACGATTGATAGTTTGTTGATGCTGTTAGGAAAAAGACAATTATATCCAGTTGATATTGTAGATGCAATTGGAATTTATTATTTAGAGCTTTTTAAACATAATAAAGATATTGAACCACAGAATAAAATTGATATTGTAAAAAGAGAGATAAATAATAGGGGGGAAATGCTTGGTATGAAAAAAATCAATGTTTCTACAATGCCCCTAGATTATGATTTAAAACAGGAGATAGAAGAATTAAAAAGAGAATTTAACATAGCAAAAGCTACAGGAAATACGTTATATATAACGGATTATGTAAAAAAGGAACTAAAAACTGCTATTGTAAAAAAGGACTTTGATAGTTTTTTTGATAATGTAAAAGAGATTGCCTCAATAAAACAATATGAATTCATTAGAAGAACATTAGAATATATAGATGATGTAAATAGTTATAAAAAAAATCTTTATTATCATGAATTTGATTTTTCGGCGAATTTGTCAAAGAATGAGATAGAGAAAATTATTAATAATGGGTATGAGTATATGCTTTATGATTTTGATGATAATAGTGACTTATGGGATAAAGACTATAAATTAAGAGTATTAAATGGTATTTGTAAAATTAAAAATTATAATAATATAGAACAGCAAAAATTGCCTAAAGATAAAGTATTTTCTATAAAAAATATGATAGAGGGCCGGTCGAAGAATCTTACGAAACATATAAGACATAAAGAAGATGATCCATATGTTCTTAAAAATGATAACATATTAGTTTTGATGAAGTTTATTATGGCAGCAGGTAAAGAA
Organism: Lachnospiraceae bacterium; assembly: GCA_045125245.1. GTDB lineage: Bacteria > Bacillota > Clostridia > Lachnospirales > Lachnospiraceae > SVEL01. The sequence goes on along the minus strand of JBGVNF010000085.1, from coordinate 10,997 downwards.
GATAAAATGGGAGAGTATTTGATAAGATCAGGACATCGGCAAATAAATCTTAATGAAATGATTGAATATATAGAGGATACAAATAGAATATGGGATAAAACAGATAGTTTATTCATTTATTGCTTATGCTATAGGGATGAATTAATAAAAAAGTGGGAAGAAAAATTCGCAGAAGAGACTTCAAGAATAAGTATGAGAAATAAAGTGAAGGAAAAGTTTCCAATGCTTCAGTTATTGATGAGTGTAAATAAAGAAATACAGGAGCATAAGGAATATAAAGATACCTATATTCGAAGAGATTATTACAATAATCAAGTAAGTCTATTATTATTCCCTGTAGAAAAAGATGATGAGAAAGGTGAAAAATGAAAAAAGAAATAGAAGAGAAAATAGGTAATTACATAATAAAGGGTTATTTAAGGGAAACGCACAATGCCTATCTATATAGGGCGGTGAAGCTTGAAGATGATGGAGAGCAAGGAACGTTGCCATTTGTCTTAAAACAGTACAAAAAAGACACGATTGAAGGAAAAACCGAGAAGGAGGTAACACAAGTTATAGAGCGTAATTGTTCTGACAGTATTGTGATTCCGGTACTCGAGACCGTACAGGATGAAGAAAAAAATGTATATTTCGTAATGCAATCAAGAGAGCAGGGTGGTTGGTTTCTAAGTGACCTTATCACTGAATTGGAAAAGAATGGCAAAAGAATACCGATTAATGTGCAGCTTGATATAATGGCTAGGCTGTTAGATGCGGTAAAGAGTTTACATGAATGTCTTAGTAAGGATGAGATATATGAGGGATATCTGCATTTAGATTTGCATCCCGGAAATATTTTTGTTGAAAGTGTGCATATAGAGCAATCACTTGTAAAAATAGGGGCAGTTAAGCTTATAGACTTCTGCAATGCATTACCGATAAAGAGAAGTGATAGGAAGGCAAAGAGACGTAATACAGATGTTATCGGTATTACGGCAGGATACAGTGCGCCAGAGATTGAGGTAACTGGAGGAACTCAATTTTCATTTGGGGCAGATGTGTATTCTGTTGCAGCGATAGCTGCAAGAATGTACACAGGTAAAATTATAACAGATGCACTTGAAACATATGATAAATATGTACAGGAGTGTGACAATATATGTGTAGAGAATTCTGTTGTTGATATGGTTATGAAACGTTTTATTTTGTGTGGATTAGAGTATAATGTACGATACAGATATAGAACGGCTCAGGAGATGATAGCATTTCTTGACAATGTAAGAAAATGTGAGAACAAAAACAATTTATATTATGATTTGTTTGCAACTGCATATGATTTATGCATTATGCCAAATGAAATAGAACCGTTTCAGGTCGAAATGCATAAATATGAAGAAGCGGTAAGAAAGCTTGATCAAGTGCTTCATAGTAATGACATAGATAGAGGAAAGAGCTTGTATATTTTTGAGATGTTGTGGAAGATGAAACCGCAAGATTTATCTGCAGAGAGTATGTATAAGCTTATCTCATCAGGAATTGCTAGTAATAATCATTGTGCAAAGACAGACAGAGTTGTGGAATTATGTGACAAATTAGAAAAATATAAAACACAAATGCCGCTTATGGAATATTTAGATGTTGTTAATCGTTGCGCAGTTGCTTATGCAGATTCGTACAAAATAGAACATGCATATGATATGATAAATAAGAATGTAAAGTCATTAAAAAAAATAAAGAAAATATATGCGAAGGTAGCAGATGAGAATCAATTGGATGATGAAATATCTAGTAAAATGATTCTTCTTGGAAGGGCATATAGTGCGTTAGGCTGTTATGCTACTATGCTAGGTAAAAACAAAGAAGCGCGAAAAATGTTCGAAAATGCATTAAGTGAATTTGTAATGTCGCCACATAATAAACATATAACTATATCTCATATATTGCATTATACGGTTGAGGTAAAAGATAAAAACTTGTTTAAGAAATATGCAGCAGAATATTTAGAAGGTGAATTTGATACTATTGAGGGTGTGAAAATTGTATATGATCGATATGTCAAAGAGATTTGTGAAAATATCAATGAAAATAAAGGAAAGTGTATATCTATACTGTATAAAATGTATGCTCTTGTAAAGGGAATATATACTTTTTATATGGAAGAGATGACTTCTGAGTTTGCGAAAAATATTTATAATTTTGTATGTAATGAAGATATTGTAAAACTTGGAGAACATCCATTACAACTTGTTTATAAGTATGATGGTTTGATATTAGAGGCGTATTATAAGAATAAAAATCTCTTGAGTGAACATCTTGAAGAAGTGAATGATGCATTTATGAAATCATTAAGTTGTATTCGAGATGGTGTTATTGATATGAGAAAACCACTTAATATATTTATGCTTATTACTTATCAAACTATGGCAACATATAATATATTAACATCTCAGGAAAAAGAAAATGAGGAATTACTTGAATGTATGATGGACCATGTAAATATGGAAGAAACCAAGTGGGTGGAATTGAGGGAAAAATTAAATAGTATTAAGACAGAAGAAACAAGAGACTTAGTAAGTATATTATGTTTTGAATATAATTAAATAGAAATTTATTTTTTGTGTCGGTTTTTTTGAAGTAACTATATGATACATTAGGATTGTAAGGCAATCCTGATGTATCATTTTTAATTTTAGGCATATTATGCCAAAAATTAAAAATGATCTTTACAACTGAATATTCGGCCTGGTTAATGTGGGCCTATAGTTCATTAACAGCGACTGAAAGCGGCTAAATACTATTCAGGGCAACGCCAACGTGTAACGATAAGAATACATCGCGTAATGCGTGGAGGTATATAAATGAAATATAGAATAAAGAGTCGAGACCGGCCATTAAGAAACATGACTATTAAACAGGGTGGGATAGTAACTGTTTAATTGATTAATAGATATGATGTAAATGTACAATTGATTTGGGAATATGAATTAACGAATTGATAAAACAGTTCGCAGAAGATGAAGGGAGATATAGCTATGGAAAGAAGAACATCTCGTAATAACAATATTGGTATGAAGGTTGCGATTTTATTGCTTAGTGTGGCAGTCGTGGCTTTATTAGTAAATACATTCTTATCTCATGGAAAGGATAAGAGTGGTTATGATGTTATGAAAATAATCGATGGAATTGATGAAAATATAGAAGTGGAAGTGCTACAAGGCGAACAGGTCATTAATGTATCGAATGCTTTAGAGGTTTATACTTCGGCGATGGCCTATCGAGTTAAAGATAATGTGAATGAGTGGCCAAGCTATTTGAAGCCAAATAAGGTTGTTGTGGACAACTATGATACTATGATTTTGATGTATAAAAATCAGGCTGAGTTTGATGAAGATTATCAAAAACTATCTGAGGATAGTAGTACATTGTTTGTAGAAGCTATAGAGGTACATGATATTAAGCTTGATAATACATATAATGTAAGTGAGTATAAGGGTGAGCTTTCCTATGCGCCGGAAATGATGAATTCGCGTGCTAAAGCCCAGTGGCTTCTTGATAATGGATTTAATAAGAAAATTACGATAGCAATTATTGATACAGGGTTGTATTCGAAGAATTCTGATGTGATGAAATATGTGGATTTATCACAATCGTATGATTTTGTAAATGGGGACTCTAATGTTCTTGATGGAATTGATACCCATGCTACATATGTTGCTAGTAGTTTATTAGATATTATTGGAGAAAATTTAGCCAAAGACAATATTACTCTCTTAAATGGCAAAGCGCTTGAAAACGGAAGTGGAACAAATTATAGCTTATATTTGGCTATATGTGGAATGGCTGACAGAGGATGTGACATTATTAATATGTCATGTGGCGGTTTATATGAAGATGAACTTGTTAAGTATGCAATAGATTATGCTACTGATAGAAATGTTATAGTAGTGTGTTCGGCAGGTAATTATGGAGTGCCAGAGAAGACATATCCAGCAGGTTATGATAAGACTATTGCAGTTAGTGCTATAGATTCTAATAAGAATATCGCATCATTTAGTAATTATGGAAAAGGATTTATAGATATTACTGCTCCGGGTGTAAAGATTGTAGTTGACGGAGTGGATGGCACAATGGCTTGTGTGGATGGAACTTCGTTTTCAGCACCGATAATTAGTGCAACACTTGCTATGGCAAAGATGGAAGATAATACTATTGATGATAAAACTGCTGCAATGGCGTATTTGATGAGTATTGCAGATGATTTGGGTGAAACGGGATGTGATCAATATTTTGGTTGGGGATTACCTGTATTTAAGGTTAAAAAGGAAGAGCCAACAACGAAAGAACCAACAACTCAACAACCAGTTACGGAAAAGCCAACTGAAGAGCTAACAACAAAGAAACCAGTGGTAGAAGAGCCGACGACAAAGAAGCCAGTGGTAGAAGAGCCGACCACAAAGAAACCAGTGGTAGAAGAGCCAACAACAAAGAAGCCAGTGGTAGAAGAGCCAACGACAAAGAAGCCAGTGGTAGAAGAACCAACGACTAAACCGGAGAATCCAACGGATAGACCAGAAAAGCAGCCGGAATTAGCTAAAGTAAGCAATATAAGTTACGAGGGATATTCAACGTTTAGTTATTATACTTTAGATAATCATCTTAATTTGTACAATGCGGGTGAAGGTATAGTTCCATCTAATATATATACCTTTGATGCAGTGGAAGGGGCAGCATATTATGAAATTTGGTATGCAGATTATCGTGATAGGGGAAATATAGATAAGCTCGATTGGAAATTAAGAAATATAACCTACTGGACAGGTTATTCAGATGATGCTCTGGAAATGGGAATGGATATTCTTATAAAGGTAAGAGCAGTCGATAATAATGGAAATAAAGGGCCATTTTCTGAAGTGTATGAGATTCGACTTATAGATATGAATCCAATCGCCCACAACTATCGATTAAATCAAACAACGGGTGAGTATAATTGGTCGGCATATGGACATGATTTTGTATATTTTAGAGCTTTATTATATAAAGTGAATGATGGCGGTGGTTATACATTAATTGAAGATGGAAAAACTACAAAGTGTAGTTATAGATTCAGCACAGTTGGTACATATAAGGCTTATAAAGCACAGTTGTTATGTTATTATGACGTCATTTTAAATGGAGTAGAACAAGAGATAGCGATTGGTGATGATTTTTCGATTACTTGGAAGGCTTGGTATAACTAGGATGGTCATAGCGGATCAGATTTCTATGATGTGGTTATTGAGTAAATCAATTTGATGATGTGGTAGATAACACAGAGAGCAGATAGATAATTACATCTATCTGCTCGTAAAGGGGATATGTATGAAATCATCATTTGTATTATTGGTTACTGGTTTATCAGGAAATGATAGTGTTTTAAAGAATTTTGTGGTATTAAGTAGTTTCAGTTGAAAATACAGATCATTTGAAGATAAAATGAGCCAAATGTAAATTAACTGGTGGTTAAGGTAATGAAAGGTGAGGTGCTAATTATGAAGAGATTAGGGATATTAATTATAGCTTTGATGTCTATTATGTTAGTTTTGAGGTTATTTGATGAGAATTCTACCCATTATGAGAATGCGACAATAATTACTAATGTGCAGAATAAAAATAGAGTTGATAATGTAATTCATCAAGTGGGGGAAGATAAAAATTACTCACGTATAGAAAATATGTCATATTCGATGAAGCAACTTGAACAAATGTACCCAGCAGGTTCTAAATGGAATGAATACTGGGAAGGTGGCATAGAGTGTGTAGGTTATGCTTTGAGACTATGCTATCTATATAACAATAACGTATCTACTTATACATATGGAATATCTTACAATGTAGATGAGGACCTTAAACCAGGTACAATGGTTCGTTATAGGTTAGGAGCTTACGACCATTCGATTTTTATTACTCATATCGATGGACAAGATGTTTATTATTCAGATGCAAATTATGATCTTTGTGGGACTATAAGATGGGGAATGAAAACTACAAAGTCAGAAATTGCTAGATTAATAACACAACAGCTGAATAGACCATACGATGTTAGGTCACATCAATATAGTACTAGAGGGTTTATTCTCTGCTATGATAAAAGAATAATAACGTATAATATTTCGGATTGTGATATATCTGTAACGAATGTAGAAAGATATAAAGGAGAGACAGAACCAATTGTTACAGTTAAAAATAATGGATATACGCTTAAGGAAGGCGTGGATTATTCATATTATTTTGCTTATAAAGGTGATAATGATGGAACAATAGTGATACAAGGAGAGGGTAATTATGAAGGTGAAGTGAGTAAGAAGTATAAGGTTGTACGTGTTGATCTTGGCAAATGTAAGGCTAGTTATACAGATACATACGAATATACGGGAAAAATTATTAATCCTGAGAATATTGTTTTGGCAAATCAGTATGGGAAGATAGTAGAATCTTCAATGTATGATATTTCCTATAGTTTTTATCCTGTAGAGCCAGGAAAGTATAAATTTGAGATATGCGCCTCGGATGATTGTGATATTTATGATGGATGTCTTGAATTAGAATATGTAATTGAGCCAAAACATATTTCAAGGTGCAGAATGGAGTATGACCGTTCTGTGGAATTTGTAGGAAAGGAATGCATGCCTAAGGTTACCATATATAATGGCGACAAGGAACTTATAAATGGAACTGATTATAGTATTTCTTATGAAAATAATGGTGATGTAGGTGTAGGTAGGATAGTTATTACTGCTTTGTCAGACAGATATGTGGGTAGATGTATAGAAGAATTTCAGATATATGTCAAAGAACATTCAATAACCATTCATTGATGTAGTAGTAGATGAACTAATGTGTAGAGCAGATAGATATAGTTGTCTATCTGCTCAGGAAGGAAGCGGTGTTATATGATTAATGTATTAGCTTTGAAGTATAATAGTTTAGATGCAATTAAGTTTAGAAACAATAAGGACTTTTATCATGAACTATTGCGTGCAGCAATGGAAAAAGAACTTATATCCGTTAAAGAAGGAGCAGAGATTTGCGAAGCAATGTTCAAAGAGATTTCTATGGAATGTGAGAGATGGCTGGAGGAAAATGAATTTGATTATAATATAGGTGCTTATAGAGAAGTATATACGGATAACCATATGACGTTAATATCTATGTATTTATTTAATAGTAAGCCGTCTGAAGTTTTAGAGATGATTATGACGACTGCTGCTCATGAGATTCATGAAAATGCTATCAAATATTATAGAAAAAAAGTTAATGATATCTTATTAATTTTGCTTAGGCAGGAAGTTGCGATTAAACGTATAAGTTTAATGCCAAAACATTATAATGGTTTAACAAGGGCAATTAAGGATATTATCGATGTAGAAGGAAGAACTGAATTAATAAATGATGCAATTTGGTACACTGATTATGTTCTGTTAAATTTTTTAGATTTGAGTACTGAAAATATAGTGATTTATTATCAGAATTATGTAGAGGCATTTATCTTGGAAGCAAGAATGATGAGCAAATTCAGAGAACAAATCAAAATAATGTTTGGAGATAATTATACAGGGAATTTATTGAATGTGTTAATGGAATATATATATATGTTATTACGAAAAAGGAATTCTAAATTACCTGAGAGGATGAAAGCTTCTGATAAAAGAAAATTAATCTTAGAGCAATGTCCGGAATTTGTTTTTCATATGTTGTTTGATTGTGAAGAACAGGTTACATTTTCGGAAGAAGAAAAGGGATATTTGAGAAAATATTTGCTTTATGGATTACAAAGAAATGTATGAAAGGATTGCATGTAGAAGAATTTTTGTTATGAGAGATATTATTTATTTTTTGTGTCGGTGATAGTATTAGATAAATATATTAAGATAAATGTGTAAGTTAATTACTTAGTTTTGAGTGAATAAAAGGAGTTGAAAGGAGGATGAGCGATATGAAGTAGTGATTTGATACTGTAAATAATTTAATGTGTAGAATTTTAATTTTGGAAGGAGAATTTATTATGGGATATTCAAAAAAGTATACAGCGTGGACAGATAATTCAGACAGAGAGGATTTTTATGATGATTATGGTAATTTACAAACAACGCATGTAGACAGATATAACTTAGATGGAAGTTATAAATGTACTGAAGTATACAATTCGTACGATGAAAAAATAGACAAATTTACTAAGTAGATATGGTTCTAAAGAGGGGAGGTGATAAAATACATAAACATATATTTGTATTGTTGAATAATGCCAGGTCAGGAAATAGCTTGTCGTAATAGAATAGCTATTTTGAATGACAGATAATAATAAATATGGTATACTATTAGCGATAGATGGGTGGAATGAGGTGATAATGTATGGGGTTTATTATTGAAGCATTTTTTGAATTAATTTGGATCTTAATATCACATTTTATTAATTTATTTTTGTTATTGTTTGTTGAATTATTTAAGTGGTTATATGAAGTTGCATGTGAACATTTATTTATTTCAATACCAATTATAGTAACAGTTGGAATATATATTATAGTTAAGATTTATTTGAAGATATCAGATGCCATAAATCTATCAAAATCAAATGCTGTAATAGAGACAAATACAACGGTTAAAAATACCCCTGTCACATATACACAGCCATCATATTATAGTAATTATTTTGATGATGATGACGATGAAGAGGAGGATGAAGACGAAGAGGAACAAGATTTTATGGCGGATGTCTATCGTTCGGAGATGGGGTTGTTTGGAGATGAAGTATTTTATGATAAAGCAGGTAATAAGATCGGATATGCTGAATCGGGCTTATTTGGAGATAAAATGTACTATGATAAAACAGGAACAAAAGTTATGAGAGGTGAGGTAGGCTTGCTTGGAGATATAGTATATTACGATAATTCGTACAATAAAGTTGCAAAGAGTGAATCTGGTCTATTAGGCGATAAGAAAATATACGATAATAATTATAATTTAATAGGAAAAGCAGAAAGCGGTTTATTTGGAGATAAAAAATATACAAAAAAGTAATTGGTAAGTATATGCAAAGAAGGTGTATGATGAAAAAAAGAATAATAATCTTGGAAATGTTTTTAGTAATGATATTCACGTTATGTTCGTGTGATAAAAAAGAAAAAAGTGATAATACAGAGCGAAATTATATTACTAATGCAGTAGCCCCTGAAATATATGAGATTATGTATGAGGGTTCTCCTGATGATTATGAGGTGCGGTATCGCGTAGAGAATAATTTAATTGATATTGATGGAGTACAAGAAGTTGTATCATATGAGCGTTTTTATATTTATGAGAAAGATGAAAATGGAAATTTTATTAGTTGTAAATCTATTATGGTAACAAAACCAAATTCAAATCATAAGCATATGGAACAGTATATAAAGGATGTATACGGAGAGAATTTTGAGTATCTCAAACCATATGAGAATGTATATGTTATTGAGCAAGAAATGCCATTGTCTTCAAAATAATCTTTTGAAATAGAAATACAAATTTAAAGGAGTTTATTATGCGATACGTTATATCAGATATTCATGGTTGTTATAATGAATATAAAACATTGTTGGAAAAAATAAATCTTCGAGATGAGGATGAATTGTATGTATTGGGTGACGTGGTTGATAGAGGCCCTTCTCCTATTAAGGTGTTACAAAATATGATGATGCGCATAAATGTATTTCCTATAATAGGAAATCATGACTTGGTGGCTTTGATGATGCTTAAGAAGTTGAACGTTGAGATTACTGATGAAAATGTAGAATCATATTTGACAGATGAGGATCTTAAGGAGTATATGCAGTGGCTTAAGGAAGGCGGTTCAACTACAGTAGAGGAATTCTTGAAGTTAGATGAAGACGAAAAGTATGACATTATAGAGTATTTGGAAGAGTTCTCTGCATATCATGAAATAAATGTGAATGGAAAAGATTATGTTTTAGTTCATGCGTCTCTTAATAATTTTGAGGAGGATAAAGCATTAGAGGAGTATAATTTGCAGGACTTATTGTTTTACCGCATGGATTATTCAAAGAGATATTATAATGACGAAAATACATATATTATTTCGGGACATACACCAACGGCGATTATTAGAGAAGATAAGCAGCCATTAGTAAACGAAGAAAACGGTCATATAGCAATTGATTGTGGTTGTGTCTTCGGTGGGAGGTTGGCAGCGTATTGTTTGGATACAGGGGAAGTGTATTATGTGGAGGCGGATAAATAGATGTGGGTTAGTAAGAAAAAAATCATAGAAATGGCATTGTCCCATCCGACTATTGAGAAGATAGTGGAGGGAATTGTGAGAACGGAAAAACGTTCTGATTATCGTGAACTGATGGTTGATGCATTTAAGGAATTTTTTACAAAAACAGCCACAGAATTAATGAAGGAAAATATCGGTTACGAGTTCGACAAGGACATTGTGGTTAAAAGTAGAATTACATTTTCAGGGGAATGTGCGTTGAAGGATACAACAGGTATGGGGACAAAGATTCTTACCCTGTTGTGTGATGATGATAATTTTAAGTTTAGTATAGGAACCGGAGATGACACGTGGATAATACTTCGAGATTTTGAAGTTGACGACGAAGAAGGGACACAGTTATTTATGCGTGTGTTTTATAAAATGGATGAGGAGGAAAATAAGAGGATTGATGATGTTCTTAAGATATTAAGAAGTGTGTCGCGGTAGTTAAAATTAGATATAGAGCGGAGGGTAAAAAAGAAATAGTAGATAGTGTACAAAATAGGAGTAGCTGGTTTTAATCAGCTACTCCTTTGCAATGTGCGCCTAGCGGCGCACGTTTCTAGTGGGTGAAAGTCCCTAATCCGCCCTAGTAGTGGGAAGGATATAGCCAAGACCAAGGGTGTCGTGGGTGACCACGAATCTGAAGGAAGGTGGAGGCAAATCTCTGGTCTGACGAACAGAAATCACATCAGGCTACAGTTAAGGATAAGGTTGCATTCCAAAC
>JBGVNF010000084.1:0-2722 GCA_045125245.1 Lachnospiraceae bacterium | reverse complement strand
TCATATTAATCTCCATTCCGCCGCCTTTCAGTTGGCGGCACAAATAGTCATTAAAGATTTTCAACTGCCTTCCCTTTTTGTAAAATAGACTTTAGAAGCTATACTACAAAGCACGGGAGGAGGAGTTGTAAATTCTTTCTCGTTTTAGACAGCATATTAATCAGTGTAAGTTCTGCCTTTTCAAGCACAAATAAGTGGTACTACGAGTCCGTACACTAAAAATTGTTTAAGCTCTTCGTTTAATTGTGTGGCAGCTCAGTCAATGGCTTCTTATCTTTTTCGAAAGGAGTCTGACTTATGAAAGTTACTTATCAAACCTGTTGTGGTGTCGATGTTCACAAATCTTTTCTCGTTGCCACGATCATTAAAACTACGAATGGTTTTGAACCTTCCTATCAAAAGAAACGCTTCTCTACCTTCAACAACTCTATTCTTCAGTTCAAGAACTGGCTTCTTGAAAATAACTGCTATGATGTCTGCATGGAGTCCACCGGTAAATATTGGATTCCTGTCTTTAATCTTTTGGAAGATGACATCAATGTTACTATTGCTAACCCTAAATGGGTAAAAGCTGTCAAAGGCAATAAAGACGATACGAAAGATTCTAAATGGATTGGGGATTTGTTCCGGCTTGGACTTGTTCGCGGCAGTTACGTTCCTTGTAAAAAAATTCGTATTTTAAGAGAATACACAAGGTATCGTTACAAACTCGTTTCCTGCCGTTCCAGTGAAAAGAATAGATATCAGAATGCACTTACTGTTTGCAATGTTGCGTTAGATTCTGTTGTTTCTGATATCTTTGGGAAGTCATCCACATCCATCATTGACTACCTGCTCGAACAATCGGGTACGTCCATCAATCATGAAGAAATCGCTTCTAAACTTCTTAAACGCCTCAAATCTAAAGAAGATGCAGTGATTGAATCCATTGAAGGTTATCAGATGACTGATTCCCAAAAATATCGTATGCGCCTCGTCCGCGCACATATGGATTATATCACAGCAGAAATCAATGATGTTGATTCTATGATAGAAAATATGATTTCTTCTGATACTGATTATCAAAATGCTGTTCAGTTACTCTGTACTATTCCGGGTGTTAAACATGATAGTGCTGTCACCATCATCTCCGAAATAGGTATTGATATGTCTCAATTCTGTAACTCAAAACGTTTATGCTGCTGGGCAGGTCTTACACCCGGCAGTAACGAATCTGCTGGTAAGAAAAAATCTGTTAGAATTACACGTGCCGGTGTCTACCTCAAACCTGCATTGGTACAGTGTGCCCATGCAGCCGTGAAATCTGACAAATCTCCTTACTACAAAAAGAAATATGAATCCCTTGTAAAACGTCGTGGTAAGAAAAGAGCCATTATCGCAATTGCTCGTATGATTCTCACTGCAATCTACCAAATGCTTTCTACTGGTGAAGCATGGAATCCGAGCGACTTATACAAAATCGATATGCCACAAGCTCTTGTTGACAAACAAAAAGCCAAGGCTATCAAGCAAGCCAAGAAACTATTGCAGCAAGAAGGAATTCTTCCTCCTGATGAACCGATAGCTTCTTGATCTGATTTTCAAAAATCTATATTACTTCAAAAAGTTGTCTATTTTAGACAGCTTAGATAAGTGCGCCATTTATTGGCTTACCTCTACTTTCTTTCACACTATTCTCCTATATTTATTCTTTTAATCGCTTTTTCAGTATCACCCTTAAATTAAGTAGTAAAAGAATTTTTCATTTCTTCAAATAAATCCAACCAGTCATTTCCTATATTCTCTACCGCAAATTTCTTCGCAAACTGTTTTGCCTGAACACTCAATTCTCTGCGATAACTTTCATCTTCCAGCAGTTCTTCTAACTCTTTCATAAAAGTCTCTTTGTCATTCTGCTTTACTATAATACCAGTCTTCTTATTCAAAATCACTTCTTGGCTTGATTCGCCAAAATCATACGCAATAACAGGCACCCCACACTCGTTTGCTTCCAAAACTACAAGTGGCATTCCCTCAAAACTTGATGTAAGAATCATCAAACTCCCCTCAAGAAGTTTTTCATTTACTTTATTCGTACGTCCCTTATATAAAATTTGCGGTTCATCTTGCGTTTTCAATTTAATCTGCTCTGAGAGTTCTCCGTCACCGTATATTTCAAATATCCAGTCAGACAGATTTTTATTTTTTACTACCTCACTAAAATATTCAATCGCCAAATGAACCCTTTTTTCTTCTGCCATACGTCCAATAAACAGTATCTTTTTATTCTTTATATCTGCACAACGCTCTTCTGAAAACATCAATGGATTATAGATACATCTACTATTTACAAAGCCATTCGATATAGCTTCTTGACAAGTTTGCTTACTCAACCAGACAAACCCATATATCTTAGAGGCATATTTTTTAAATATCTTCAAATAACTGCTATTTGTCAACACCTGATCAAAACTTGTATGAAAATGCATAATTGTTCTCTTCAAGAACCTTTCGCTAATTCCATCTAATATTTCATAATGAGAATTGATAATAACATCTGGATTTATCTCTTCTATCCGTTTTTGGCAGATTAGATAATCTTGTTTTATTTTCTTTTTATATGCTATACGTTCAAAAAAAAGTTGCATAGCCGAGTACAAATGCGCCTTTTTCAAATTGATTGCTATTTCTCTCAGCCTTGGACATCCCCATACGTCCTTATCATTAATCAAATAATTATTTG
>JBGVNF010000083.1:0-22360 GCA_045125245.1 Lachnospiraceae bacterium | reverse complement strand
TGTTAAGCACGCCGCCAGCGTTCATCCTGAGCCAGGATCAAACTCTCGTTAAAAGTTTAATTCTGAATCAAAATAACGTTAGCTATTTTAATCCGTTGACCTTTCGGTCATTACTGTTCGTAATACTCATTTAAATGAGTTCACCAATCTTTTGATTGGTCTGAAAATTTGTAAGAAATTTTCAGGGATGGTTCATCATTCAATTATCAATGTTCATTTTTATCTCTGTGCTCTCTCGAGCGACAGCTTAGATAGTATAACACGTTGTTTTCTGTTTGTCAACAACTTTTTTAAATTTTGTTATCGCTTTTTTCAAATCTCATAAGCTTTACTTCCGTAGTTATGACTGATTTGTTTTCTTTATCAGCGACAGCTTGCTTATAATACAACATATATTTATCATTGTCAACAGCTTTTTTAAACTTTTTTTATTTTTTTGCTTTTTTCTATTTATCTATACATATTTCTACTATATATAGTAGCTTTTGACAATAACACCACAAGCAATTTTATTACCTGAGTTACCAGAAGGCTGCGTAGTAAAATCATCTGGCTTATCATGGATAACTATTGTTTTATTTACTATTTCATCAATTGTAAATCTGTTAGTCAAAAACATCATCAATGCATGACCATTACTTTCAAATAATGGAGGCATATCTCCGGCATGATAAGGATGCATACACATATTTGGATTATAATGACTTTTCGTGTTAGCAAACATATCAGATTCATTTCCTGTACAACTATTTCCTTCATGTATATGAACTCCATATATCCTTCCACTACAATTATCCATACCTTTAGGAAGTCCATTAACTTCCATTACAACTAATACTCCATTATTAGTATTATAAAAATAAGCTTTACCAATTATTTCTTTATATATACCTTTTCCCGTTATTAAAGCTTTAGCATCAGAATTCTTATTCATAAAACACCACCAAAAAAATTATACATTATAAATATATGTACCTTTATTTAATAGGTGTATCTAATTAATGCACATATATATTTTTTATATTATTATATATTAACATTTTATATGGTTTTCTAAACTAATTCTCTATAGCAAAACAACTTCGATTATACAACAAAAAACTCACTGAATTATCAGTGAGTTTTCATTAGCGGAGAAAGAGGGATTTGAACCCTCGCGCCGGTCACCCGACCTACACCCTTAGCAGGGGCGCCTCTTCGGCCTCTTGAGTATTTCTCCGAATTCTACACATTCAAATGAATGTGACATATTTATTTGTATTCATCAAAAGTGACGAACAAATGTATTATACTAAAGCATTACACTTTTGTCAATTACTATTTTCCATCATCTTAATATTATAAAAAGGCTATTAGAATATTATAAACTCAATTTTGTTTTTTATTCTAATAGCCTTTTAAAATTATTCTTCTACTGGTGCCTCAGTATCTTCATTAGATACTTCTTCTGAAACTACTTCACTTTCTGTACCTTCAGTTAATTCAACTATCTCTCCTGGATTACTTGTTTCAGGATTTGATCTTACCTTTGCAATACTTGATATAATTACATCACTGTTCTTATCAAGATTCATAAGCTTTACTCCTGATGTATTTCTTCCTATTACAGATATATCTTTAACCTCAAACTGTATGATAACACCTTCTGTTGTTATCATCATTATTTCACTTTGGTCTGTTACTGCCTTAACTCCAACTACATTTCCTGTCTTTTCGTTAATCTTGTAACACTTAACACCTTTTCCGCCTCTTCTTTGAATTGTAAATTCTTCAATAGCAGTTCTCTTACCCATACCCTTTTCAGATACTATAAGAAGTGAATCACCCTGCTTTTCAAGCTGCATTCCTACAACTTCATCATGAGCAGTAAGATTAATACCTCTTACACCTATAGAGCTTCTGCCTGTTTCTCTTACATCTTCTACAGCGAACTTAATACACTGACCATGCTTTGTAACAAATATAATATTATCCTCAGCATATGCTGTCTTTGCTTCGATAAGCTCATCATCATCTCTAAGTGTAATAGCTATAAGACCTGACTTTCTCATATTCTTATATTCATCAAGTGGTGTTCTCTTAACTGTACCATTCTTAGTAGCCATTATAATATACTTATTCTCTGTATACTCCTTAATAGGAAGCATTGCACTTATCTTCTCTCCTGGCTGAAGCTGAATAAGATTTATAATAGCTGTTCCTCTAGCAGTTCTACTTGCCTCTGGAATCTCATAAGCCTTTAATCTATATGCTCGTCCCATATTTGTTATAAACATAATATAGTTATGAGTTGTAGTCATAAGTAAATCAGTTGTATAGTCATCTGCTATAGTCTGAATTCCCTTAATTCCTTTTCCACCATGATGCTGTGCTTTGAAATTATCTACTGTCATTCTCTTAATATAACCAAGATTTGTCATAGCTATAACAGTATTTTCATTTGGAATTAAATCTTCCATTGTTATATCAAATTCATCATAACCTATAGATGTTCTTCTATCATCACCATATTTTTCAGAGATAACTAATATTTCTTCTCTGATTACACCAAGAAGCTTCTTCTCATCACTAAGAATTCCCTTTAAGTAATCAATTGTTACCATTAACTCAGCATATTCTGCTTCCAAGTCTTCTCTTGCTAAGCCTGTTAATGTACGAAGTCTCATATCTACGATAGCCTGAGCCTGAACTTCTGTTAATTCAAATCTTTCACATAATGCATTCTTTGCATCCTGTGTAGTTCTTGAACCACGAATTATCTTAATAACCTCATCTATATTATCAAGAGCAATAAGAAGTCCTTTTAATATATGAGCTCTCTCTTCAGCTTTATTTAAATCATACTGTGTTCTTCTTGTAACTACATCCTTCTGGTGAAGAAGATAATTATCAAGCATATCACAAAGATTTAATACCTTTGGCTCACCATTTACAAGTGCAAGCATAATTACACCAAATGTATCCTGAAGCTGAGTATGCTTATATAAATGATTGAGAATTACATTAGGATTAACATCTCTACGGAGCTCAATAACGATTCTCATACCGTCCTTATTAGACTCGTCTCTAAGGGCTGTAATTCCGTCTACCTTCTTATCCTTAACTAACTCTGCTATCTTTTCAATAAGTCGAGCTTTATTAACCATGTATGGAAGCTCAGTAACAATAATTCTATTCTTACCATTTTCCATAGGCTCAATGTTTGTAATAGCTCTTACTCTTACCTTACCTCTACCGGTTCTGTATGCTTCTTCGATTCCACGAGTACCTAATATCTCTCCACCTGTTGGGAAATCTGGTCCTTTTACAATCTGAAGAATTTCTTCGATAGTTGTTACTCTATCTTCCTCAATAGTATTATCTATTATTTTTACAACTGCAGCTATTACCTCTCTTAAATTATGAGGTGGAATATTTGTAGCCATACCTACAGCGATACCATTTGTACCATTTACTAAAAGATTTGGAAATCTTGCTGGTAATACTGTTGGTTCTTTTTCTGTCTCATCGAAGTTTGGTATAAAATCTACTGTATTTTTATTTATATCTGCAAGCATCTCCATAGAAAGCTTTGATAATCTTGCTTCTGTATATCGCATAGCAGCAGCACCATCACCGTCTACAGAACCGAAGTTACCATGTCCATCTACTAATACACAACGAGTAGACCACTCCTGTGCCATATTAACTAATGCGCCGTAGATAGAACTATCTCCATGAGGATGGTACTTACCCATTGTATCACCGACGATACGGGCACACTTACGATGCGGCTTGTCCGGACCGTTATTAAGCTCTATCATAGAGAATAATATTCTTCTTTGAACCGGCTTAAGACCATCTCTTACATCAGGTAATGCACGAGCTGCAATAACACTCATGGCATAATCTATGTATGATTTTTCCATTGTATCTTTTAAATCCACTTCATGGATTTTGTCAAAGATATGTTCATCCATATTTCTATAATTCCTTTCTATTTTTCTGATATTTTTCAAGATTCAATAAATTATTACATATCAAAAAATCATTAAACCACATATATACAAACACATATGACTTATGATATTTTACACATGAATCTTATATATCAAGATTTTGTACGAACTTAGCATTTGCCTCTATAAATTCTCTTCTAGGCTCTACCTGATCACCCATAAGTGTAGTAAATGTAAGGTCAATTTCTGACTGCATTGTATCATCAATCATAATCTTCTTTAAGATTCTTGTTTTTGGATCCATAGTTGTCTCCCATAACTGGTCAGCATCCATTTCTCCAAGACCTTTATAACGCTGTATCTTATTATTTCCATCTCTACCAATTTCTGTAAGAATAGAATTTAATTCTTCATCACTGTATGCATACCATACCTTTTTATTCTTAGCTATCTGATAAAGTGGTGGTGTTGCAAGATATACATAACCTTGCTTTATAAGATCTGGCATAAATCTATAAATAAATGTCAAAAGAAGTGTTGCAATATGAGCACCATCTACATCGGCATCGGTCATAATAATAATTTTATGATATCTTAATTTTGAAATATCAAAATCATCATAAATGCCTGTACCAAAAGCTGTTATCATAGCTTTAATTTCCTCATTGCCAAGAACTCTATCTATTCTAGCCTTTTCAACATTTAATATCTTACCTCTAAGTGGAAGAATAGCCTGTGTAGCTCTATCTCTAGCTGTTTTAGCAGAACCACCAGCTGAATCTCCCTCTACTATGTAAATTTCACAATTTGCTGGATTTTTATCTGAACAATCCGCAAGCTTTCCAGGAAGTCCATTATCCTCAAGAGCTGATTTTGTCTTTCTTGTTAAATCTCTAGCCTTTCTAGCTGCCTCTCTAGCACGCTGAGCTAAAATTGATTTTTCACAAATTGTACGAGCTACAGTTGGATTCTGCTCAAGGAAATATGTAAGCTGCTCACTTACTGTATTTTCTACAGCAGCTCTAGCCTCTGAATTACCAAGCTTCTGCTTAGTCTGTCCTTCAAACTGTGGCTCACCTATCTTAACACTTATAATAGCTGTAAGACCTTCTCTTATATCTTCACCTGAAAGATTCTGCTCTGTATCCTTAAGAAGCTTCTTACTTCTAGCATAATCATTAAATGTCTTTGTAAGAGCTCTCTTAAATCCTTCAAGATGTGTTCCACCTTCAGGAGTTACAATATTATTTACAAAGCTATATACATTTTCTGTATATCCATCATTATGCTGTAATGAAACCTCTACATATACATCATTGTGAGTTCCCTCGCAATATATAACACTATCATATAAAGGTGTCTTACCCTTGTTTAAGTAAGTAACAAATTCTTTAATACCACCTTCATAGTGGAATGTTTTTTCTATCTTTTCTTCTCTGTCATCTCTAAGAATAATCTTTATTCCCTTAGTTAAGAATGCAGTTTCTCTAAGACGTGTTTTTAATATATTATAATCATATACGGTATCTTCAAATATCTCTGGATCTGGCAAGAATGTAACCTCTGTACCTGTAAATTCTGGATCACACTGACCGATTACCTTCAAATCATTCATAATCTTTCCACGCTCATAACGCTGGAAATAAATATTTCCACCATTATAAACTCTTACTTCTAACCATGTAGATAACGCATTAACTACTGATGCACCTACACCGTGAAGTCCGCCAGAAACCTTATAAGCTCCACCACCGAATTTTCCACCTGCATGAAGAACAGTAAATACTACTTCTACTGCTGGTCTACCTGTCTTTGTATTAATCTGAACAGGAATTCCTCGACCATTATCCTTTACAGTAATTGAATTATCTGAATTAATTTGAACATCAATGGTATTACAAAAACCTGCAAGAGCCTCATCTACAGAATTATCTACTATCTCATATACAAGATGATGTAATCCTCTTGATGAAGTACTACCTATGTACATACCAGGTCTCTTTCTTACAGCTTCAAGACCTTCCAATATCTGAATCTGATCTCCACCGTAATTTTCTTTACTATTGTCTACCATTTTGACTCCTTTCTACTGTTCCCTCTACAACCTTATAAATGCTGTCTATATTAAATCTATTTTCCACAAATTCATCTAATCCTGTACATGTTATTAATGTTTGTACATTGTTAAGATTTCCAAGAAGATGTCTTTGTCTATTACTGTCAAGCTCTGATAAAACATCATCTAGCAATAATACAGGTGTATCCTTTATTATACTTTTTACCAGTTCTATCTCTGACAATTTAAGTGAAAGTGCAGCTGTTCTTTGTTGACCCTGACTTCCATATTTTCTTATGTCTATTTTTTTATTTAAAAAGCTAATATCATCTCTATGTGGTCCTACAGATGTTGTCTTTAGCTTTAAATCTTTATCTCTAGTTCTTACAAGCTCATCATAAATATTATTTCCGGTAATATTTGGTTCATACTTTATAACTAACTCTTCTTTTCCATTGGTTATATTTCTATGTATACCGTAAATAATTTCATTAATCTCTTCAATAAATTGATTTCTTCTTGTAATTATCTTTGCTCCATAATCAGCTAATTGCATATCCCATATATCCAAAGTAGCTAATAATTCCTTATCATAGCAAAATCCTAAATCTCTAAGTAATTTATTTCTGTTATTAAGAATCTTATTATAATTAACTAAATTATGTACATATATTTTATCTAATTGACAAAGCTCTAAATCTACAAATCTTCTTCTCTCCGCAGGACCATTTTTTATAATATTTAAATCTTCTGGGGAGAAAAAAACAACATTTAAAATTCCAAATAATTCACTTGCTTTTTTTATAGGAATTCCGTTTATTGCTATTCCTTTAGATTTATTTTTCTTAAGATGTATATCTATTCTTACTGGAACATCTTTTTTCATTACAGTAATTTTAATATGAGCTTCATCTTTATCAAAATTAATTATTTCCCTATCCTTGCTTCCTCTATGTGACTTAGTAGTACTAGCTACATATATTGCCTCAAGTACATTAGTTTTACCTTGAGCATTATTTCCATATAGAATATTAGTCCCTTTTTCAAACTCAATAGATAGGTCATTATAATTTCTGTAATTTTTAAGTTCTAAAGATTTAATATACATCCTTCACCAGCTTATTTAATAATTTTAATCTCATCTCTATCAAATGTAACTATATCTCCATCGTAAAGCTTTTTGCCTCTCTGAGTTTCAGTTACACCATTTACTTTTACTTCACCATTCTGAATAACAATTTTAGCTTCAACACCTGATTCTACTAAACCAGCCGCTTTTAATGCCTGTCCTAGTTTTATAAAATCATCTCTTAATTTTATCTCTTCCATAAAGCCTCCATCTTACATTCCATTGAAGTTAACAGGTAAAATTAAATAAATATATCTTTCTTCTGCATCCTTTATAAAACATGGTGCCTTTGGATTTACAAGATAAATATTAATTTCTTCATCGTCTATAACCTTAAGAGCATCTATAAGGAACTTTGGATTAAATCCAATCATAATATCCTTACCATCTTTTGTTATATCAATATTTTCATTCATACTACCAACTACAGAACTAATCTTAAGCTCTAAATCACCATCAGTAATATTTATAATAATAGGCTTCTTATCTCCTTCCTTTACAAGAAGAGTAGCTCTATCTATACAATTTAAAAATTCCTTTTTGTTAATAGAAATCTTTGTTTCATAATCACTTGAAAGCATCTGGTTAATCTTAAAATATTCACCTTCAATAAGTCTTGATACAACAACTGTCTTATCAAATTCGAATACAATATGATTTGATGTAAAGAATATTCTTACCTCATCATCTGTACCACCTGATAAAATCTTGCTTATTTCATTAAGTGTTTTTCCTGGAACAACAACCTTTAAGTTATCAAAGCTTTCTTTAAGCTCAATCTTTCTAATAGATATTCTATGTCCATCTAAGGATACAACCTTTAATTCATTTCCATTAACTTCAAATAATTCACCTGTCATAAGCTTATTAGAATCATTATCAGAAATAGAGAATATAGTTTGTCTAATAACTTCCTTCAAAGTAAACTGTGAAAGATAAATAAACTTATTCTTTTCAATTGTTGGTAAGTAAGAGAAATCTTCTCCAGATTTACCTGCAATAGTAAATACAGCCTTCTCACATGTAATTGTTGTTCTATAATTTTCATCAGTTTCAATAGACACTTCGTTATCAGGAAGCTTTCTAACTATCTCAGAAAAAATCTTAGCATCTAATGCTACTATACCTTTTGATATTATATCTCCTTCTATCTTTGTCTCTATTCCAAGTTCCATATCATTAGCTGTAAACTTTATTTCATTTGTAGATGCATCTATAAGTATGCATTCAAGAATAGCCATTGTTGTTTTAGAAGGAACAGCCTTCATAACAATATTAACACCTTGTACTAAGTTAGCTTTTGAACATATAAGTTTCATTTTAAACTCCTTTCATATTCCCTTGATTAAAATGTGAGTTTTAGTTAATCACATCTTTGGTTGGGCATATATAAATATATAAATTATATTTATAATAATCTTCTTATTATAGGGTGTGAAAATGTTCATAACTTACGTAAGCCTTATAAATAAAGGATTTCGTAAAAGAAAAACTATGTTGATAATTAAAATTAACTATCCTTTAAGTTAAAAGTTATAAACATTGCCTTTTTTTAGTAAATAATTAATACATAATAAACCACAGTTATAAACCTTATAAAGTAGAATAAATGTGGATTATAAATCCACTAAAGTGGATAATTATAATAGTAAAAATATCATATGTGTAATGAGTTTCTTCCTATTATAATGTACTTTAATTTGGTTTAATTTTCTTAATTAATATATCAATTGTGTTTTTAGTAGATTCGTTGGAATCTATTTCATTAGTTATCTTATCTATAGCATACATAACTGTAGTATGATCTTTTTTGTGAAGAGCAGCACTAATAGTTTGAAGAGAGCTATCTGTAAGATTTCTAATTAAATACATAGCAATCTGTCTAGGATGTGATATATTATGACTCTTCTTTCTAGAAACTATATCTGCAGGAGATATGTTAAAATGTTCTGCTACTATATTTATAATAGCTTTAGGAGTTATCTCCTTATTAACATCTGGCGATATAATATCTTTAAGAACTTCCTTAGCAAATTCTATATCAACTGGTTTCTTGGAAACTCTTGAAAATGCAACTATCTTAGTAAGAGCACCTTCAAGTTCTCTAATGTTAGACTTAATATTAGAAGCAATATATTTAATAATTTCTTCATTAATATTATAGCCCTCGGCTTCAGCTTTTTTAGAAAGAATGGCCATACGTGTTTCGTAATCAGGAGCTGATATATCTACAGTAAGACCCATCTCAAATCTAGACTTTAATCTGTCTTCTAAGGTTGTAATATCCTTAGGAGGCTTGTCAGATGAAATAACAATCTGCTTATTTGATTCTTTTAATGTATTAAATGTGTGGAAGAATTCTTCCTGGCTTCTCTCTTTACCGATGATGAACTGGATATCATCTATTAAAAGTACATCAAGGTTTCTATATTTATCTCTAAATTCTACAATAGAAGACTGATTTTCACTTCTAATTGCACCGATAACTTCATTTGTAAACACTTCAGAAGTAACACATCTAATATTTGCATTAGGATTTCTATCTAAGATAAAGTTACCTATAGAATGCATAAGATGTGTCTTTCCAAGACCTACTCCGCCATAAATAAAGAGTGGATTATACATCTCAGCAGGTGATTCTGCAACAGCTAAAGCATAAGCATGAGCAAAATTGTTATTTCCTCCTACTACGAAATTGTCAAAGGTATAATTTGGATTGATATTAGCTTCTGCTTTTCTATCATTAAGAGAATCAGAAACGACCTTATTGGATGCTATAGTCTTTTCAACTTTATTCAAATCACTCTCATGAGAGAAAACAATATCAAAGGCATGTCCTGTAACTTCATGAATAACAACCTTAAGAGGAACATAATATTTCTTATTAAGATATGATATTCCTATATTATCATCAGGAATAAGTAAAGTAATAATATTGTCTTCTACGGAATGAATCTTTAATGGTTTAATCCAAGTATTAAAGGATACATCCATAATGTCATGTTCTTTTTTGAGAATTTCAAGAATCTCATCCCATTTTTCATTAATTAAATCAAACATTTTTTAACTCCAATTCTACGTAATAACAACGCTATTTAAGGAAAATAAATTCCTAAAGGGCATAGTAAGCCTACTATGCGAAATTATACTAATATTTTATCTCATTTTGCCTAAATTTTCAACTAAAATTATACATACATATATCTAATAAGGCGGTGTAAAAAAAAGTGTAGAAAATGTGAATATGGATAATAAATACTATAAAATAGAGCAAATTTAAATTGTAATAGAAAATTGTGGATAAGTGGATAAGTATGGGGAAAAATTATATGTCTATTATTTTATCCATAAACAATAAAAATATATAAAAATTATATCAACATTATAAATCCCTATAAAAAGGCACTTTTATAGAAATTATAAACATAAAATTCAAAAGTTATCCACTAAGTTATACACAAAATGTGGAAATAATTATGTAAATATTATATTTCATATGTATTGTGGATAAAATTATTCCTATAAAAAAGTTAAAATTTTCGCTTGACTACTATGAATATATTGAATATAATAGTCACGGTGTCTTTTAAGAAGAGTTGTTTCTATATTAAATATAGAGATAATAAACTAAGAATTATATTACCTTATAATAATTTTGATTAAGAAGGAGGTGCTTGAAGATGAGAACAACAATGGGACTTACATTTAATCCTAAGAAGAGATCAAGAGCTAAGGTTCACGGTTTCAGAAAGAGAATGGCAACAGCTAACGGAAGAAAGGTTTTAGCTGCTAGAAGAGCAAAGGGAAGAAAGAAGTTATCAGCATAGATTAGCTTGAGCCGCATATAAATTATGTGGCTTTTTTTCATCATATAGGAAAGTTATAGATGAGAATTTCCTATGTGATGAAGAATGCTTAAATGATAATTTATAGAGGTATAGGAATGAGAAATATTAATTCGTTAAATAACAGTGAATTTCAAGCTATATATAAAAATGGTAAATCCTATGCCAATAAGTATTTAGTAATGTATGTTAGTGAAAATCCTGAAGGAAAGTCTAAGCTTGGCATATCAGTTAGTAAAAAAGTGGGTAATAGTGTAGTAAGACATCGATTGGCCAGACTTATAAGAGAAACATACAGACTTAATACACATATGTTTAATAGTGGTTTAAACATTATAGTAATAGCAAGAACTACTGCAAAGGGAAAAAATTTTGCAGAAATTGAAAGTGCTTTTATGCATTTATGTAAAATGCATAAAATAGCAGTCCATATATAGTAGATATGTGGATTCTGTAATTTACAGACGATTTTGACCGTAGGGTCGGAGGGTAGCCTTGAATATGATAAAAAGAGTATTAATTGGATTAATTAAATTTTATAGAAAATTTATATCACCAATAAAGGGAAATACACATTGTAGATTTACACCTACATGTTCTATGTATGCTATAGAAGCATTAGAAAAATATGGAGTTATCAAGGGTACTTATCTATCAGTTAGAAGAATATTAAGGTGTCATCCATTTTCGAAGTATAGTGGATATGACCCTGTTCCATAAGGAGGAAATAATGTCAGGAATGTTATTATCATGTGCAGATTTTCCTATTATAAAGCAGGTAGCAGATTTACTTGGTTTTGTAATGAACATACTGTACACAATTTTTGATAAAATAGGTATAGCTAATATTGGTCTTATCATTATTGTATTTACTTTAATTATAAAGTTACTTATGATACCGATGACTATTAAGCAGCAGAAAACAACAAAGCTTTCATCTCTTATGAGTCCAGAGCTTCAGGCAATAAGAAAGAAGTATGCAGGTAAAAATGATAATGCTTCTATGATGGCTATGAATAATGAGACAAGAGCTGTATATGAAAAATATGGTACTTCCCCAACTGGTGGATGTATGCCAATGTTTTTACAGATGATTATATTATTAGCACTTTACGGCGTAATAAGTGCTATTCCAACACACGTAAGTGATGTTAAGGAAATCTATACTAATGCATCAGTAAGTGTATTAGATTCTATGGATGAATATAATGAGCTTAAGATGTTAAATGATATTATGGTTGAAAATGAAATAGAAGGTTTCAAGGAAAATAAAACATTTAATTCTTTAATGAAGGCTTATTATAAGGATGGAGTAAAAACATCTAAAAAAGATATATATAATCTTTTATCAAATGATTATAATAGACAGAGAGCAGGACTTGATACAAGCAAGGATGCATGGGCACAGATGGCTATCTTAAAGGATACTTCATTAGAAATACTTGATAAAGTAAGTAAGTTAAGTGAAGAAGACTGGAAAAAGGTTAGAGAAAACTGTGAAGAAATTCATTTAGAATTAGTTAATAAATATGCTGAAATAAAAGATGAAGAAATTGGAGCAATTACAAATGTAATTGGAGATAATTTCTCTAATATGGAAAAAGAGCATAACAAGATAAGTAATATCTATACATTTGCAGGTATTGATTTAAGTCGTTCACCTTCACAGGAAAAGAGTGTTGGTGTATGGTGGGCACTTTTAATTCCTATTTTATCTGCATTAACACAGTGGTATAGTACACATATTGCTCAGAAGGCTCAGCCAGCTATGGAAGATAATCCGATGGCATCTTCATTTAAGATGATGAATATAATGTTCCCACTTATGTCAGCTTGGTTCTGTTATTCATTTGCATCAGGTTTAGGTTTATATTGGGTAATAGGTTCTGTATTCCAGATAGGACAACAGTTCTTTATTAACAGCTATTTTGAGAAGGTAGATGTTCAGGATATTATTAAGGCAAATGTAGAAAAGCAGAATAAGAAGCTTGCTAAATATGGTATGTCAGGACAGAGTATTTCACAGTCTGCAAATTATAATGCTAAGAGCGTTAAGAATGAAACAAATGCTGGTAATACTGAAGCTAAGAAGACAACTTACAAACAGGGTGGAATTGCTTCAAAAGCAAATATGGTAAAAGAATTTAACGAAAGAAATAAATAATATTGGGAGGAATGAAAATGGAATTTCAGTTATTTACAGGTAAGAATGTAGAAGATGCTTTAACAAAGGCACTTGTAGAATTAGGTGTTACAAGTGATAAGGTTGAATATGAGGTAGTAGACAAGGGTAGCAATGGTATTCTTGGAATTGGTAGCAAGCCAGCTAAGATTAATGTAAAGATTAAGGAAGAGAAGCCTATCGTTGTAGAAGAAGCTCCAGCAGATATCGAGGCAGTTATCGTAGAGTTCTTATCAAAGGTATTTGATGCTATGAACTTAACTGTAAAGATTAATGTAAATATTACAGAAGAGTCTGTAGATGTAGATTTAGTTGGAGATGATATGGGTGTTCTTATCGGTAAGAGAGGACAGACACTTGATTCATTACAGTATCTTGTAAGCCTTGTAGTTAACAAGAAGAGCGATAAGTATTTAAGAGTAAAGCTTGATACAGAAAATTATCGTGAAAGAAGAAAGGAAACTCTTGAGAATCTTGCTAAGAATATTGCATTCAAGGTAAAGAGAACAAAGAGATCAGTTTCTTTAGAGCCAATGAATCCATATGAGAGAAGAGTAATTCATTCAGCATTACAGAATGATAAGTATGTAACAACTAAGAGCGAAGGTGAAGAGCCATTTAGACATGTAGTTGTAATGTTAAAGAAATAAATAAAATTAAGGCTGTAATAATTTACAGCCTTTTTTATGATATTTGTAAAAAATGATATATTAAGTTTGTGATATAACCTTTGAAATTTTAATCTAATTATAAAAATTGTGATTTAACTATATTAGGATATAATAATTTTAGAAAGGAAATGAGTGTATGAGATTTGAGACAGAAACAATAGCAGCTGTAGCCACAGCTATGAGCAATTCAGGTATTGGTATTATCAGAATTAGTGGTGATGAAGCTATAACTATAGCTGATAAAATATTTAAATCTGTAAAAGAGAATAAAAAATTAAGTGAAGTAAAATCTCATACTATTCATTTTGGTCATATAGTAGATGGTGACAATGTACTTGATGAGGTTTTAGTTAGTGTTATGCGTGGACCTAATACTTATACCTGCGAGGATGTTGTTGAGATTAATTGTCATGGCGGTGTGATTGTTCTTAAGAAGGTTTTAGGTCTTATATTAAAGAATGGTGCTAGACCTGCAGACGCTGGAGAGTTTACCAAGAGAGCTTTCTTAAATGGAAGAATTGATTTATCTCAGGCTGAAGCTGTTATAGATGTTATTAATGCTAAGAATGAATACGCATTATCTAATTCTGTAAGTCAGCTAAAGGGTGGTATTTCTGCTAAGATTAAGGAAATTAGAGATAGCATTTTAAATGAAATAGCATTCATCGAAGCTGCATTAGACGATCCTGAACATATGAGTTTAGATGGATATGATGATAAATTAAAGAGTATTACTAAAAATATAATAGATGAGTTATATAGACTTATAAAGGCTTCTGATAATGGTAGAGTTATTTCCGAAGGTATTAAAACTGTTATATTAGGTAAGCCGAATGCTGGTAAATCGTCATTCCTTAATGCTGTTGTGGGCTCAGATAGAGCTATCGTAACCGATATCGAGGGAACTACAAGAGATACTTTGGAGGAGCATATTAATATAGATGGAATTAGTCTTAATATTATAGATACTGCAGGTATTAGAGACACTAGTGATGTGGTTGAAAGTATTGGTGTAAAAAAGGCAAAAGATTTAGCTAATGAAGCAGATTTAATTATTTATATTATTGACTCTTCTAAGGAATTAGATGATAATGATAGAGATATTATGGAAATTATCAGAGGAAGAAAGGCTATAATATTGTTTAATAAGTCTGATTTGGAAACTAAGGTTACAAGGGAAGATATCGATGTAGAAGATAGCATTCCTGTAATTAATATTTCTGCAAAAAATCAGACAGGTATAAATGAGTTTGAAGAATCTATTAAGGATATGTTCTTTAATGGTGAGCTTGAATTTAATGATGAAGTGTATATTACTAATGCTAGACAGAAGAATGATATCAGTAATGCATACGAAAGTATGAAGCTTGTATTAAATTCCATAGAAGATGGTATGCCTGAGGATTTTTATACTATTGATTTAATGAATGCTTATGAATTACTTGGACGAGTAGTTGGTGAAGCTATAGAAGACGATTTGGTGGATAAGATATTTAGTAAATTCTGTATGGGTAAATAAATTAGTATAGTTTTTGTAAACTTAATTTGTTTGTCAAGTAACATAGAAAGGCTTGGTTTTGATATGTCAGATAAGAAATTTATTGAAGAAGAATATGATGTGGTAATAGTAGGTGCTGGACATGCGGGCTGTGAAGCTGCATTAGCAAGTGCTAGATTAGGACTATCTACAATTATGTTTACAGTAAGTGTAGATAGTATTGCCCTTATGCCATGTAATCCTAATATAGGAGGAAGTTCTAAGGGTCATTTGGTTAGAGAAATAGATGCCTTAGGTGGTGAAATGGGTAAAAATATCGATAAATCTTTTATCCAGTCAAAGATGTTAAATAAATCTAAGGGACCTGCCGTTCATTCTCTTCGTGCCCAGGCCGATAAGCAGGATTATACGAGATTTATGAGGATGACTCTTGAAAATACTGATAATCTTACTATTCGACAGGGAGAAGTAACTGATATATTAGTAGAAGAAGGAAAAGTTACAGGAGTTAAAACATATTCTGGTGCTACATACAAGGCAAAAGCTGTTGTTTTATGTACAGGTACATATCTTAAGGCAAGATGTATCTATGGTGATGTGAGTACTTATACAGGTCCAAATGGATTACAGGCAGCTAATTATTTGACAGAATCTCTTAAAAATATAGGTGTAGAAGTTCGAAGATTTAAGACAGGAACTCCTGCCAGAGTTGATAAGAGAAGTATTGATTTTTCTAAGATGGAAGAGCAATTTGGAGATGAGAGAGTAGTTCCATTTTCATTTTCTACTGATCCAGATTCTATTCAAAAAGATCAGGTATCTTGTTGGCTTACTTATACTAATCAGGAAACACATAATATTATCAAGAGTAATATAGATAGAAGTCCATTATTTTCAGGCATGATAGAGGGTACAGGACCAAGATATTGTCCTTCTATAGAAGATAAGGTAATGAAATTTGCCGATAAGGATAGACATCAGGTATTTGTTGAGCCTGAAGGGTTATATACAAATGAAATGTATCTTGGTGGTATGTCTAGTTCATTGCCAGAGGATGTGCAGTATGCAATGTATAGAACTGTGCCTGGACTTGAAAATGTGAAGATAGTAAGAAATGCTTATGCTATAGAGTATGATTGTATAGATGCTAGACAGTTACATGCTACCTTGGAATTTAAGAATATTAAAGGCTTATTCAGCGGTGGCCAGTTTAATGGAAGCTCAGGATATGAAGAGGCTGCAGCACAGGGTCTTATAGCAGGTATTAATGCGGCATTAGAGGTGCTTGGCAGAGAACAAGTAGTAATTGACCGTTCTGAAGGTTATATAGGTGTTCTTATAGATGACCTAGTTACAAAAGAAAGCTTTGAGCCATATAGAATGATGACTTCTCGTGCTGAATATAGACTTATTCTTCGTCAGGATAATGCAGATTTACGTCTTTCTCATATTGGACATAAAATTGGTTTGGTAAGTGACGAAGCATATGAAAAAGTAGAAAATAAGCGAAGATTAATTGATTCTGAAATAGATAGACTTACAGGTATTCCTGTAGGTGCAAATAGCAAGATGCAAAAGTTTTTAGAGGAGCATGGTAGTGAACCACTTAAAACAGGAAGTAATCTTGCAGAACTTATAAGAAGACCAGAGCTTTCTTATGAAGCATTAGCAGAAATAGATGTAGATAGACCAGAGATTCCTATAGATGTTATTGAACAAGTAAATATTAATATAAAATATGATGGATATATTAAGAGACAGCTTCATCAAGTAGAACAGTTTAAGAAGCTTGAAGGAAAAAAATTAAGCCCAGACTTTGATTATAATTTAGTATCTGGACTTAGAAAAGAAGCTACTCAGAAGCTCAATCAGTATAAACCATTATCTATAGGACAAGCTTCTAGAATATCGGGAGTTTCACCAGCTGATATTTCTGTTCTTCTCGTATATATGAAGCAGAATAAGCAGTAAATAGATTTTTATATAAAAGATGGTATTTATGAAGTGTATTATTTATTAATGTATTAATCGTAATTAATTAAAGTTTATATTGATTATATGTTGATAAAGAAGGAAGGTAAATATGAATCAGATTTATGATAAAGGACTTAAGCTTTTTAATAAAGGTTTAGAAGAATTAGGTATTGATTTATCAAATGATCAGATAGAGCAATTTATTAAGTTTTACGAGATGCTTGTGGAAAAGAATAAGGTTATGAATCTTACTGCCATTACAGAATTTGAAGAAGTTATTGTTAAGCATTTTATTGATAGTCTTGCTCTCGTTAAAGTCATTGATAAGGATAAATTATCAGATGATATTAGTATAATTGATATAGGTACAGGAGCCGGTTTTCCAGGTATACCTTTAAAGATAGCATTTCCTGAAATTAAGATTACATTGCTTGATTCCCTTAATAAGAGAATTAATTTCTTAAAGGAAGTAAGTGATGAACTGGGCTTTGATAATATAGATTTTATCCACGGTAGAAGTGAAGATTTTGGCAAAAATCCACAGTATAGAGAAAAATTTGACATGTGCGTTTCAAGAGCAGTGGCTAATTTGGCTACATTATCAGAGTTTTGCGTACCATTTGTCAAGGTTGGAGGCAGTTTTGTGTCTTATAAGGCTGGAGATTGTGGAGAAGAAGTTTCAGTTTCTAAAAAGGCTGTGGATAAAATGGGTGGAAAAATCTCAAAACAATTAGAATACGTTGTACCTACATCTGACCTAAACAGAGTACTTTTATTAATAGAAAAAGAAAAGGCTACTCCGAAGTCATTCCCACGAAAAGCAGGAACACCAGCGAAGGAGCCTATTAAATAACTTAATTAAAGAATATTGACATAGCATTTAACACGGCATTTGGATTTTCAAGCTGTGGTAAATGCTTTGTTTTATTTACAACAGAAAGTTCTATAGAAGGATTAAGGTCCAAATAATCGGACGCAATTTCACGACTATGATTATCATATTCGCCAGATAATATATAGATGCTATTGTTAATATCCTTAACTGCTCTAGTTGTATTTATACCTGTGTAGTTAGCATCTATGCTTGCAAATAGATATTTAGAAGTATTTGTTCCAAAGTGGGATGCGTCATAATAATTCTTAACAAAGCTATGTCTTACTGCAAATGGATTATAGAAATATTCTTTTTCAAATAAGTTTCTATAAGCTTGTCTTGTATTTTTAATATTAAATATAAGAGTTCCTATAAGAGGCATCTCAAGCAAAAGCTTAGAAAGCTTTGTATTAATCTTATTTGATGATGGTGACTCAATAGATGAAGGATTGATAAGCATAATCTTATCAAATAAAGTATCATCATTGTAACATGCCATAAGAACAATGGATGTAGAGCTTCCAGTAACACATACATCGGTGCGATGTCCTATGATATTCTTTACAAAGTCAGTAATTAACTGAACATACATATAGTTAGTATACGTAACTGCGGGCTTATCTGAGCGTCCGCAGCCAAGCAAATCTATAGTGTAGACAGTATGATTTTTAGCATAAGTGTTAACAATTGACTTCCACTCTAAATCACTACTTCCACACGTTAAATCGTGAATGAGTAAAATAGGTTTTCCTTCACCTTGTTTTGTGTAAAATATATTTCCAAATCGCCATTGGTATTGTAATCCCTTTGGATTTGACAATGCAGCCTGGGAATTAGCAAAAATGGAAATAGCTTTATTTATGCCATATAATGCGCCAACAGTTATGGTAGATAAAACTGCAGCTTGTACTAATTTATTCTTTTTCATTATTTTATGCCCCTACCCTTTCGTAAACAATCATTATATATAAGTATATAATAAAACTTAAGAATAATAAAGAATAAATTTAGATTTATTAGGAAAAAGGTACTGTTATTATGTTGAAAAGTATGATATTATAAAGAAAATGGCGAATTTTGTGAATAAATATTTACAAAATTGACTTGAGTTTTGAATAATATAAAAGGGATAGGTTGTGAAATGTCTGAACAGAGTAAGGCAAGAGATTATCTTCAAAAAAGATTAGAGATGCTATCAGATAAGAAGGTAATCTTAAGTGCTAAAATAAGTAAAATAAATACAGATATTGAAAATATAGATGAGATGATAAAACAGGTATCTAAGGAAGTTGATAATGCCTTTGAAATCTTTTCTCCAAGACAGAAGAAGAATGATTTTGCTAGATTGGAGATTGATAAATTATTATCAAACAAGCAAGAACTACAAGATTCTTTAACATTGTTAATAGAGGAAGCCAACGAGTTGGATGGTGATATTGGTAATATTAAAGAGGCATTAGGTGAAACTATTGAAGATGAATCTGTTTTGTCTACAGATGAAGAAATCATTTCTTGTGAAGATAGAATGAATGGTATTAAAATCTTACAGCAGCAGGAGAATGAAAGAAGTCGTATCGCCAGAGATTTACATGATTCAGTAGTTCAGGTTTTAGCAAATATGATACATAAGTGCGAGATGTGTTCTAAGATAATAGATGTTGATTCTATAAGAGCTAAGCTAGAACTGGAGATTATGTCAAAAAATCTTCGAGATAGTATAAGCGAGATACGTAATATCATTTATAATTTACGACCAATGTCTTTTGATGATTTGGGATTAAATACAACCTTGGAAAGCTTAGTTAATGATATTAAATCGAGAACTGATATGGAGGTTCGATTTAATGTTGAAGGGGAAAAGAGTGAATTATCAAATATTATTCAGCTTACAATATTTAGAATTGTTCAGGAATGCACAAATAATTGTTTGAAACATTCAAAAGGAAATAATATTGATATATTATTGAGATATGATGAAAAAAATATTTACGTAAAAGTATCAGATGATGGTGTTGGAATGGGTTGTGAAAGTGTCGATAATAATAAACTTACTGGATTCGGTTTGGATATGATGAAGGAAAGGGTTGAACTCTTAAATGGTACAATCGACATTTCTACGGAAGAAGAAAAAGGTACTACAATAGAAGTAAATATACCGGTGTTGTAGAGCTGGTTCGGGAAAGGTTAGGTTTTAGAGTATGGGAATTAGGTTGATGATAGCAGATGATCATTCTATGATTAGAGAAGGATTAAAACAACTTCTTGAATTGGATGATAATCTGAAGGTTGTAGCAGAAGCTGCTGATGGTATTGAAGCATTAAAGAAATTAGACGACTATAATGTAGACGTTTTATTGCTCGATATTAATATGCCAAATATGAATGGTTTAGAAACACTTAAACATATTAGAATTAATAATTTTGATATAAAGGTATTAATTCTAACAATACATAATGAAATAGATTATTTAATGAAAGCTGTAGATATAGGTTGTGATGGTTATGTATTAAAAGATTCTGATTCTAATCTTCTTCGAAAAGCAATATATACTGTATATGAAGGAGAAAAATTTGTACAACCTTCACTTACTCCAATGCTAAATGCAAGCTTGGCAAGTAGAACTAATATTGATGATAAATTGAATGAGTTAACTAGAAGAGAAATAGAAGTCTTAAAACTTATCGCTGAAGGGTTGTTTAATAAAGAGATAGCTTCAAGATTAGAAATAAGTGAACGAACTGTAAAGAATCATGTATCAAATATATTTAAGAAAATAGAAGTTTCTGATAGAACACAAGCTGCGGTGTTTGCAATAAAGAATAATTTGATTAACTTATAATAAGAAAGAGAATGTTTCACGTGAAACATTCTCTTTCTTTATTATATAGTATTAAGATTTCAAAACACCTTAATCCGGATTATATGGATTATTACGTGCTACGCACTCCCACAATCCTAAATAATATTCGTATATCGTGTAGCTTGCGCTCTACTTTTATACTCATATTGTGGCGTATCAACACGTTATATAATCACTTATGTGTAAACACATGTGGTTAATGACCTTTTGACACAGGAATCTTATATAGTAAAGTTCTTTGTACTTCCTATAAAAAAGGCTAATCTTTGTTTCTTTATAATTAGATTATTTAAATTAGAATGTTTCACGTGAAACATTAACCATGATTGTAAGGAATGTGAGTAGAACCTAAGTCAAGAACAAGATTACCTTTTATCATATTATATATATTCTCGCCTAGAGCAATTGGCAGAATTCTAATATTATTAAGTTCTTCTATATCAATCCATTGTGATTCTTCCTGCATATCATCGATACTTGTTGGTTTATCTATTTCACTATTAGCAAGCTTGCATATATAAATATGATATAACTTATGTGCATATTGAGAATAAAACTCTCTTGTTTCTTCATTATCACATATCTCTTCACATATTCCACAAAATCTTTCAGGTATAACATTATACCCTGTTTCTTCCTTGCATTCTCTTATAACAGCATCATAAATAGATTCATATTTATCTTGTCCGCCACCTGGCAAGGAATAATAATGACCATTATTTTTATCAAAACATTTATTCAGTAACACTTTATCATTATCTATTATAATTGCCTTTGCTGTACTTCTTACACCCATAAATAATCTCCTTCTGCAAACTTCTGAGATAACATAATAGACTAATAATACCTTATATCATCCAATATTTCAACCCTAATAATCACAGCTATAAATACATAACATACACCATTATAATCTTATATTGGGAATTTGGATTTTTTCCAGAGTTTTTATCAACCGAGGTATATTTATATATTTTTTAGTATTGGATGTCGTAACCTGTGATTTGCTAAATGCTCCCTTGAAACAATTTTATTACTACGTGATATTTTCAACAAAACACAACTTTAGCTAGGAGATATTCGTGTGGATGAAGGACATCATCGGAAGATTTTCGTAAAGTTTTCATCCCCACACCGTAGCAATAATGCCGCCTGCCGAGTATGTTTGAGCGAGCTTGGCTATACCCCTGTGGGGCAATAAGCCAATGTCATTAAGATAAGAATATTTTAGTATAGTTCTTTTTTTCTTTCATAATAGCAACAGATGGAAAAGAAAGAAATTTTATCATATTTAAGTTTTTTTTCAATTACAAATAGACAGATGTTTTCATC
>JBGVNF010000082.1:0-41982 GCA_045125245.1 Lachnospiraceae bacterium | reverse complement strand
TCGAAACGTTGTCCATGTCCTGTGAACACCACTAGCTACGTTGTGTTTTTAACGGAAATACACACAGCCTTAGTATCAAGTGGGGCATATAAGCAAATCATCGGAACCCTCGAGAGGCGGTGAAAAATAGATGGATACTTCATACGCAGTCATATAAGTTAGTGGCAGAAAATCGTCTCATAACGTTTATAATTTCCGATAATGAGAATTATGTATATATATACTTTGCGAAGTGATATGCGTTATTTTTGTTCTATGATGTCTTTTGGTAGGTACTTGATTAGGTTTGTGTCTAATAATGTAATGTCTATTGGCTTTGTCATATATTCTGCAAATCCTGCTTCCATATATTGCTCTTTAGCGCCAGATATTGCATTTGCTGTAAGGACTATACATGGTGTATCGATATTTAGGTTCTCTTCCATTTCCTTCATCCTAGCGAAGGTTTCGATACCATCTAATTCAGGCATTAGATGATCCATAAATATTAGGTGATATTTATTAAGCTTTGTAAGTCTTAAGGCTTCTGCTCCACTTAATGCTAGATCCACCTTTATCTGTGTCTTTTTGAGAAGACCTTTCATAACTGTTAGGTTAACCATATTGTCATCAACTACTAGTACTCTTCCCTTAGGCGCTATAAATTCTTCTGTATTTTTTTCGTAAACTCCTGTCTTTACTACTTCTGAAGATATTTCGCCTATAGGAGTCTTATCAATTATATCCTGGCACAATTCAAAGCTGAAAATACTTCCTCTGCCATAGACGCTCTTAACATTTATATCGCTACCCATCATCTTAAGAAGATTTTTCGTAATGTTAAGACCTAAGCCACTTCCTTCGATATGTCTATTCTTCTTTTCATCAATTCTCTCAAAGGTTTCAAAAAGTCGTTCCAACGCTTCCTTTTTAATACCACTTCCTGTGTCCTCTATAGAGAACAAGAGCTTACATTTATCATTCTCTATTATGGACGAAATTTTAAGCTTAACGTAGCCTTCTTTCGTATATTTAAAAGCATTGCTTAATATGTTTAAAGCAATCTGTTTAATTCTAATTTCATCTCCCACTAAAACCTTAGGGATATTGCTATCAATTTCTGTAATAAACGATAATCCTTTTTGTCTCATTCTCAATGAGAATACATTTATCATATCATTAATCAAATCTGGTACATTATAAGGTTCATTTATTAACGTCATCTTTCCTGATTCAATCTTAGAAAAATCAAGAATATCACTTACTAAGGACAAAAGAGTCTCGCCAGCTCTTTTAATACTAGTGGCATATTCTATGATATTTTCCTCAGTAGCTTCTCTTAAAATCATCTCGTCCATACCAAGAACTGCATTGATAGGCGTTCTAATTTCATGAGACATATTTGCAAGAAAGTTACTCTTTGCCTGATTAGCATTATCAGCCTCTATCTTAAGCTGCTCCATCTTTTTATTATTTTCATGAAGATCTGTTATGTCAAAGAATGTAATTATCTGACCCGCCACTGATTTTTCATCATAAAGAGTTCTATCCTTTATCTTATAAATACGGTTGTTAAATTCCACCGTATCACCATCTCTATTTCCAACTATCTCATCTAAACGTTTTTCAATCGTGGCTTTATTCACATTTACAAGTTCTGGAATGAGGTCGTATGCCTTAGGATTTGCATACTGAAATTTCCCTTCCATGTCTCGTACTATAACGCCTTCCTCCACGTTTACTATAAGGTTTTCTTTTGCGATATCCATAGTAGTGAAAAGACCATATTTATAAATGAGCATACCTATAACTACCGTAAATACAGTTATAATAAGTGGAACTAAATCATATGGATACGCAAAATCAGAGATTGAAAAAATAATCGCTATGTCTGCCACTATAGATGCAACTGACAATCTTCCAAGTATATTTTTCTCACGTCCCTGTGCAGTCTTCCAATACTTATGACATAAATAAGAAAATAGAAGCAATGTTCCTAACATATATGCCATAAATATAACGTACAATGGTGATTTACCAACTATAAGAAATTTTTTTCCTTTAATTAAAAGCACATCAATAGTTGTGTAATAACACATATGCTTTTCCAATGTAAGTATTACAAAGTACATGCTCATATCTATGAGCCAGAAAATCTTCATAAGAAACTTTGGAAACTTCCATTTATAGTATCTTACAAATGTAAATAAAAGAAATGTTTCTATAAAGCACTTTCCAAGATACTGCACCTTCACAGAAGTAATCATAGCTTCCTCTGTGGTAGCCATCAACTCTAGTATATAACCAACAAGAGAGATAATATTACATGCGATGGTTACCACCATATAGTTTGCCTTTTCCCTTGTATTGCTTCTACCTATCATATACACTGTAAAGAAGCATACAATCAAACCTATAACGTGTATTCCCAACATAATCTCATGTAATATTATCTCACCTCATATCACTTACATATAAATTTATATTATAGCCTACTCTTCTGTCTCTTCCTGCATAGCAATAGCTATAGCTAACTCCTCAAGCTGTTTATCATCAACAACATTTGGAGCATCTGTCATAAGACATGAAGCATCCTTAATCTTAGGGAATGCTATAACCTCACGGATACTATCTTCCTTAGCCATAAGCATAATAAGTCTGTCAAGTCCGTAAGCAAGACCAGCGTGTGGTGGTACACCATACTTAAATGCATTGAGAAGGAAACCAAATCTATCATAAGCTTCTTCCTTAGTAAATCCAAGTACCTCAAACATCTTCTCCTGTACATCGCTCTGATAAATTCTTACAGAACCACCACCGATTTCTGTACCATTCAATACGATATCGTATGCCTTTGCTCTCACTCTGCCTGGGTCAGAATCAAGATACTGTAAATCCTCATCCATAGGCATTGTAAATGGGTGATGCTTAGCTACGAATCTATTCTGGTCCTCGTTCCACTCTAAAAGTGGGAACTCTGTAATCCATAAGAAATTAAACTGATTTTTATCAAGTAATCCTAACTCTTCTGCAATATGAAGACGAAGTGCTCCAAGTACTGCCCACACTACATCATTCTTATCAGCCGCAAAGAGAAGTAAATCTCCTGGCTTTCCATCCATTGCCTCTACAAGCTTATTAAGTTCTTCCTCTGTCATAAATTTAGAGAATGATGACTTATATGTTCCATCCTCATTAATAGCAAGATAAGCAAGTCCCTTAGCTCCGTATGTCTTAGCTACCTCTACCAATGCATCAATCTTCTTTCTTGGCATAGCACCCTGACCTTCAGCGTTAATACCGCGAACAGAACCACCATTTTCAAGAGCACCTGTAAATACTCCAAAACCACAGCCTTCTACTACCTTAGATACATCCTTAAGCTCCATTCCGAATCTTGTATCTGGCTTATCTGAACCAAATCTGTCCATAGCCTCCTGCCATGTCATTCTCTGAATTGGAAGTGTAATCTCTACATCTAATATTTCCTTAAACATCTTTGCAAGGAGTCTTTCATTTACATCGATTACATCATCAACATCCACAAATGATAACTCCATATCTATCTGAGTAAATTCAGGCTGTCTATCTGCTCTTAAATCCTCATCTCTAAAACACTTAACAATCTGGAAATATCTGTCATATCCAGAGCACATAAGAAGCTGCTTAAAGAGCTGTGGAGACTGTGGTAATGCATAGAAATTGCCTGGATGTACACGGCTTGGTACAAGATAATCTCTAGCTCCCTCTGGTGTACTCTTTGTAAGCATAGGTGTCTCTATCTCTAAGAAGCCTTCCTTATCAAGGAATGTTCTTACCAATGTAGCTGTCTTACTTCTCATAATAAGGTTCTTTTGAAGTGTAGGACGACGAAGGTCAAGATATCTATACTTAAGTCTTAAATCATCCTTAGTTGTAATTCCATCTTCAATTGGGAATGGTGGTGTAAGTGCCTCTGATAAAATACGAAGCTCTGTAGCTCGTATTTCGATATCACCTGTCTTTAAGTTTTCATTGATAGCGCCACC
Organism: Lachnospiraceae bacterium; assembly: GCA_045125245.1. Taxonomy (GTDB): domain Bacteria; phylum Bacillota; class Clostridia; order Lachnospirales; family Lachnospiraceae; genus SVEL01. The sequence continues at coordinate 37,975 of JBGVNF010000082.1, read as the reverse complement.
ACGCTTTGTCACCATACCCTTTACAGCGATAACAAATTCTGAACGAAGTGTCTCTGCCTTTTCAAAACCTTCCTTTTGCACATCATTCTCATCAAATACTATCTGTAAAATACCTGAACGGTCTCTTAAATCGATAAAGATAAGACTTCCTAAGTTTCTTCTCTTCTGAACCCATCCCATAACTGTGATTTCTTCACCGATATTTGCGTTTGATACCTCTGTACATCTATGACTTCTCTTAAGTCCAACCATTGATTCTGCCATTTTTCTTATTTCCTTTCAAATTAACTTATTTATCAGAACTTAATACATTTACTTCTTTAATTCTTCCTTATAGAACTCTTCAAAGTTCTCGTAGCCTTCAGAAATCAACTGCTCCTTCTGGAATTTCTTATTCTTATTCATACGAGCAACTAATACCTGCTTGCCTTCGCTTCTAGCTTCCTGAGCCTTTGCAATTATTTCACAAAGTCTATCTCCAGAAACGCCCTTCTCGATAAGGTATGCTACCTTCTCACTTTCATTTGGAATCTTAAATCCACTCTCAAGCATAAGAAGAATGATTCTCTCAAATCCAATAGAGAAGCCACACGCAGGAACCTCCTGGCCTGTAAACTTTCCTACCATCTTATCATATCTTCCACCACCACCACAGCTTGCACCAAGCTCTGGCATAACTATCTCAAAAATAGTTCCTGTGTAATATGACATACCTCTTACTAAAGTTGGATCAAATACAAGGTCAAAATCGGCATTCTTAGTAGCCTTTACGCTATTAATAATCTCGCTTAAGCCTTCCTTCACATCACTGTCTAAGAAATCCTTAATCTCCTCAGCTAAAAACTCTAACGAATCCTCAGCTTCCTTCATTCCCTTGAATAAATCCATATATTTATCAACAGCCGATGCTTCAAAGCCGCTTTCCTTAAGTTCCTTCTCTACACCTTCCATACCAATCTTGTCCATCTTATCAAGAATGATAAATACTGTATCAAAATCTTCTTCATTAAAGCCACTATAAGCAGCCATTGCCTTTAAGATTCTTCTATCATTTATATTAATTCTGAAATTCTTAAAGCCAAGCTTACCGATAGTAGTTGTTGTAGCGAGGATAAGTTCTATCTCAGCCAAGTTACTAGCCTCGCCTAAAATATCTATATCACACTGCATAAACTGGCGATATCTTCCTCTCTGTGGTCTATCTGCTCTCCACACATTGCCCATCTGAAGCGCCTTAAAAGGACTTGGAAGATTTGCTGCATTGTTTGAATAAAATCTAACAAGTGGCACTGTAAGGTCATAACGCATACCGAAATCTACAAGGTCTGCTTCTGTGGCAGCAGTTTCAAGATTAAGCTTCTCGCCTCTCTTTAACACCTTAAATATAAGCTTCTCATTCTCTCCGCCCTGCTTGCTGCAAAGATTTTCGATGTGTTCCATACAAGGTGTCTCAATAGATGTAAAACCAAACTTTGCATATGTCTCCTTGATTACACTTATGGCATAATCTCTAATCTTCATCTCTGCAGGTAAAATTTCCTTCATACCATTAACTGGCTTCTTACTTAACTTCATCATTTCCTCCTATATCGCTGCCGACACCTACCGACAGCTTCCTAATGTCTTTATTCAAATCTATTTCATGGACTACCTTTAAGAATGCTAAAAATACGCCCATATCAAAATTCTTTACTTCATCTATCATAAGCGTCACCGCTGTATCTTTATCAAAGGCCTTTCTGTAATGTCTATCCGATGTAAGTGCTATAAATACATCACATACTCGAAGTATTCTTGCTCCTAGCGGAATGCTCTCTCCCTGAAGATTTTCCGGATATCCAGAACCATCAAAATTCTCATGATGATAAAGAATACTCTCTACGATAAAATCAGAATAATCCCTTTCTTTAAGAATATCTGCACTTAGCTTTGAATGCATACGAACATATCTAAGCTGCTCTATCATATAGCTATTCTCTTTGTCTCCATACATATAATTGGAAAGTCTAAGTTTTCCTATATCATGAAGAATACCAGCTACCGACAATTCATATACCATCTTGTCTGGAAGCCCTAATTCCTTTGCTATAAGACAAGCCATATTACTTACGTATATTCCATGCTCTATGGCATCTGGCACATCCTTTTTTAGCGCTTGGCGCACAGCCTGGGAGCTACCCAAATGCTTCTCTTCCTTACCGCCGCCTAAAACTCTCTGAAAGAAATTCTTCTTTCGCTCTATCATCTCGTCGATTCGTTCTATATACAAATCTACATTCTTAACATTATCCACACGCTCTATATGTTCCCCATCAGGATACACATACTTTGTAATAGAACCTGCTCCCAATGCGATAATTGTCTGTTTTTCTTCCATGATAAGAATATTATATATACCTTCACAGCCTTCTTTTGCATAGCCTACATTTTCCATATTACCGGCAATATTCTTCTGTCGATACAGATAATATGGATCCATTCCCATCTTCTTTGCATATTCGGCTGTAAGTGTCATTATCTCTCTGTTATTCTCTATAGATAATTCCTTATATTCATCCTTAAACATATTTAATCTAGCAGCTCTCTTTATAGCTAAGGAATGAACTGTAATACTATCTGGATTAAGCTTTAAAGTCTCTTCCATAGTGTATCTTACATCATCTATACCTTCATTTGGAAGTCCTACTATAAAGTCCATATTTATATTATCAAAGCCCTCTTCTCTAGCCATATTAAAGGCTTCTATCACCTGTGTAACCGTATGCTTTCGACCTATTATGTCTAAAGTCTCCTGCTTCATAGTCTGAGGATTAATAGAAATTCTACTAACTCCATGCTTTTTTAATACCTTAAGCTTCTCTCTAGTTATACTATCAGGTCTTCCAGCCTCAACTGTAAACTCCTGCACATAAGTAAAATCAAAGGAATTCTTAACCTTAGAAATAAGCTTATCAAGCTGAACATCACTTAAGGTAGTAGGTGTTCCACCTCCGAAATAAACAGTGTTAAGCTTTTTGCTCTTAAATGCATTGGCCACATAATCCATTTCCTTTATAACACAGTCCACATACTCATCAACCTTTTTCTTATAAGCATCAATATTGTATGAAGTAAATGAACAATATAAACATGTGCTTGGGCAAAATGGAATACCTATATACAAGCTATATCCATCTTTATAATCAATATCTTTAAGTATTCTAATTTCTCTCTTGGCAATATCTTTGGCTAAATCTATCTTCTCATCTGACACATAATAGTTTTTCTTCATATAATCATAGACAGCCTCATCCTTATAAGGCTTCTTTCTCTCATATAAAGATACAGGAATCTTTGTAGGTCTAATGCCTGTCAAGGTTCCCCACGGAAGCTCCTTGCCAGTCTTTTCCTTCATCACATCATACACAAGACGTTTAGCCTGATTCTTTACAGCTTTTCTGTCTAAGTAATCAGCCTCGCCCTCTCTATGTATAGACTTGTGCATTCTGCTCTGGCAATCCTCCAAGTCTATACACTTACAGGTATCCGACTCTTCAGGCGCTAAAATAGATGCAAGAATTTTTGAATTAACCTCATCAAACTCCACTCGCAACATATATTCCACATAATCATCTTCCAAAAGCTTCTCTGTGGAATTTACAAGTACTTCTGTCTTAGGGCAAAATTCTCGCACTAGTGTCCATATATCATATTCAAAATCTATTCTTTTTAAATCAATTAATATTGCCACTTATATCTCTCCGATACCACTTTTTTTCTTCATCTATGGTTGTTGTATCCCCATGACCTGGAAATACCTCCATACTACCATCTAATACCAATAATTTATCTAAAATTGAACGAATTATCGTTCCGCCACTGCCTGTTGGCAAATCAGTTCTTCCATAGCTATGATAAAATATTGTATCACCGCTAAAGAGCCTTTCCTTCTCATCATCTGTCACAATATAACAACAACTTCCCTTAGTGTGACCTGGTGTATGTATAACCTTAATCTTAAATCCTGCCATTTCAAAATCTTGTCCATCTTTTAGAGGATTATCAATCTCTACACTATTAGCCTCATCAAAATGAGCCGAAAGATTAATCATAACATCTCTAGCCATATCCACTTCATCTTCATGACCATAGACCTTAACATTATAACGGTCCTTTAAAGCATTAGTCCCGCCAATGTGATCAAAATGTCCATGAGTAAGAAGTATGCCCTTTACATCTACTCCAAGTCTTGTAATTAAATCTATAATTCTATCTGGTGACGCAGCTGGGTCTATGATAAAACCTTCTTTCGTCTCGTTGTCATATAAAATGTAGCAATTGGTACTACAAACACTAAGCACTATAGATTTTATACTAAGTAAACCCATAAACTACACCTCCTAACTTGATGATCTTACAATATCAAGTACAGAATCAACCATACGAATCTTATCTACAAGCTTATTAAGCTCATCCTTGCCACCTATCATAAATGACATAGATATAGTAGCTACATCCTGCTTGCTTGTTCTACTGTTTATTCCCTGTACATCTATATTTCTCTCTGTAAAAATCTTTGAAATATCAGCAAGAAGTCCTGTTCTGTTATTGCAGAATATCTGTATCTCTACAAGATACTTCTCACCCTTCTCTCTCTCCTCCTGCCAATCTGCTTCCATAATTCTTACTCTGTCTGCTTCAGCAAGATTCATTACATTCACACAATCAGTTCTATGAATAGAAATTCCTCTACCTCTTGTGATAAAGCCTACAATTTCATCTCCCGGAACCGGATTGCAGCACTTAGAAAATCTAACCGATACATCATGAACGCCTCTAACTACGATACCACCTCTTGACTTTGGAACATTTTTCTTAGTCTTGGAATTCTCAGCAATTTCCTCAAGAATCTGCTCATTTGTAAGAGTCTTTTTATTCTTCTTCTCATATTCATCAATAAGCTTATTTACTACATGACCTTCTTTGATACTTCCATGACCGATGGCTGCAAGCACCGCATTCCATTCCTTTAGATTATACTTAGAAAGTACCTTTGTCATAAACTCATGCTTTGTAAGATCACTTATATTAACACCCTTCATCTTACAATAGCGTTCTATAAGTTCTCTACCTTTGACTATATTATCTTCCTTAAACTCAGACTTAAACCACTGATTAATCTTATTCTTAGCCTGTGAGCTCTTAACAATATTTAACCAGTCTCTACTTGGTCCCTTAGAATTCTGAGAAGTAATAATCTCAATTCTGTCACCATTTTGAATCTTATAGTCTATATTTACAATCTTTCCATTAATTCTAGCACCAACCATTTTATTACCTACAGCACTGTGAATACTATAAGCAAAATCAATAGGTGTAGAACCATTTGGAAGATTCTTTACATCTCCTGAAGGTGTGAAGCAATACACATCCTCTGTAAATAAGTTAAAGTCACTCTTTATTACACTTAAGAATTCCTTATTGTCAGAAAGATTATTCTGCCACTCAAGAATCTCTCTAAGCCAGCTAAGCTTCTCCTCTTCCTTGTCTGGAGTATGCTTACCATTTGGGTCTTCCTTATATTTCCAATGAGCTGCGATACCATTCTCAGCAGTTTTGTGCATCTCCTCTGTACGAATCTGAATCTCAAATGGCTGACCATGTGGTCCGATAAGTGTTGTATGAAGAGACTGATACATATTTGCCTTAGGCATAGCGATATAATCCTTAAATCTACCCTGAATAGGCTTATAATGCTCATGAATAATACCAAGGGCTGCATAGCAATCCTTTACAGAATCAACAATTATTCTAACTGCAAACAAATCTAATATCTGATCAAATTCCTTATTCTGATTTATCATCTTCTTGTAGATACTAAAGATATGCTTCATACGTCCATATACTCTAGACTTAATACCAGCATCCTTCATAAGATTATCTACTTCTATTACTAGATTCTTTATCATAAGTTCGCCGGAGCTTAGCTTAACATTTCTCTGATAAGCAATATCTGCAAACTTATCTGGCTCAAGATATTTGAGCGCCAAATCATCTAACTCAACCTTAATTTTAGAAATACCAAGTCTATCTGCAATAGGTGCATAAATATCCATAGTTTCTCTAGATTTCTCTATCTGTTTTGCAGGACTTTGATACTCCATAGTTCTCATATTATGAAGTCTGTCTGCAAGCTTGATAAGGATAACTCGTATATCCTTACCCATGGCAAGAAACATCTTTCTAAGATTCTCAGCCTGTATCTCTATCTTATCCGCAGAGTATGAAACCTTAGTAAGTTTTGTTACACCATCTACAAGAAGTGCAACCTCTTCGCCAAACATCTCACTTATCTCCTCAAGAGTAAACACCGTATCTTCCACTACATCATGAAGAATTCCTGCTACAATAGTCTCCTTATCAAGCTCGAACTCAGCTAAAATAATAGCTACTGATAATGGATGAATAATATATGGCTCTCCTGAGCGCCTCTTTTGCTCCTTATGGGCATCATCTGCAAGCTTATAGGCTTTCTCGATTAAAGAGTAATCATCCGAAGGATGATACTTCTTTATCATAGCTATAAGCTTATCATATAATTCTGTCGGATTCTCGTACTCTTCCGGCGATTTAATTTTCGGTATAATTATTTCAATTTTCTCGTCTGCCATAGGATACGCCTCACTTTATCTCAAATATAGTAAGTTTTTACATAAATGGACAAGTCCACCTTATTTACCTGGATATACAATCACTGACTGTACATTCTGTCCTTCTAATTTTTTACGTCCCTCTAATCCCGCAAGCTCCATTAAGAAAACAGAACCTACAACTTCTCCACCAAGCTCTGTTATAAGCTTGATGATAGCTTCAATAGTACCACCTGTAGCCATAAGGTCGTCCACTATAAGCACCTTCTGACCTGGCTTAATAGCATCCTTATGTATCTCAATAGTTGCTGTGCCATACTCAAGGTCATATTCCATAGAAATAGTTTCACAAGGCAATTTACCCTTCTTACGAACTGGCACAAAAGGCTTATGAAGATTGTACGCAATAGGCACACCAAATATAAAACCTCTAGATTCTGGTCCAACAACCACATCAAATTCTAAATCCTTGATTTTTTCCTGCATAAGGTCAATAGCAAGATGCAATCCATCTGCATCCTGTAAAACACTTGTAACATCTCTAAATATAATACCTTCCTCAGGGAAATCTGGTATACTTCTCACATATTCTTCAATCTTCTTCATAAGAATACCTAACCTTTCTACAAATCATCAAAAGTTAATTTAACGGATTGCTATGTGCTTCGCACTCCTACAATCCAATATAAAACAAAAATATAGATTATCTATAAAAATAGATAATCTATATTTTATCACTCTTTTTCATATTTAACAATAGTTGTTGACAATAATTTGCACACTTCTTCTGCCATTATACTCATTTATATCTGGATAATAAATTATAGACAAAACAATGTCATTAGGTATATTCATTTTTGCCTTTCTAATCTGTTCTTCTCCAAACTTATCCTTAAGAAATTCCATAAATGCAGGATATATAGATGAAAATACTAGCGCATCCATAGCTTTGCCCGAATCATCTACCACCGATAGCTTACACATATTTTGGTTTGCTCCCATTACCTTCAAAGACTTAACCTTTACATTCTTTGTAGCAAATACAGGCTTTTCATTGCCCTTTCCAAAAGGTTCAAGTAGCGATAACTGATTAATAAGCTCCTCCGTAGCATACGCAAGTGGCATAGGTACATCAATCCATACCTTTCTTACATAATCATCCTCAGTTAGTTTACAATTCTCATTTAATGCTTTTGCAAAATCTTCTATCATTTCTCTATCTAAGGATAAGCCTGCTGCCATCTCATGACCACCATACTTTAATAAATATTCATCACATTCTATCAATGCTTCAAACATATTGTAGCCTGGAATAGACCTACCCGAACCCTTAATCAAGCTTTTCTCATTCTCATCAGCACTATTAGTCACTACAAACACAGGCTTATTAAAATGCTCTCGCACTCTACCAGCTATAATTCCAGCTATACTTTCATGAATCTTAGGAAGATAAACCACCAAAACCTTGCTATCCTCCATACTCTCACACATAGCTATAGCTTCCTTTACACCTTCCTCTGTCATAGCTTTTCTAGTACCATTAAGTTCTATAAGCTCAGACGCAAGTTTCTCCGCTTCAAAAAAATCCTCACACATAAGAAGCTCTATGCCCTTCTTAGCAGACTCAAGCCTACCTGTTGCATTAAGACAAGGACCTATGACAAAGCCTATGTGATATGATGATAATCTTTCTCTGTTAATTCCACACATATCCATAAGCTTATCCAAACCAATATTTGCAGTAGTTTGTAAAGCCCTAAGACCATTAACCGCTATAATTCTATTCTCACCAACTAAATCTACCACATCACCTATCGTTGCTATAGCTGCATATTCTATAAAATATTCTATCTTCTCCTTTTTATTATCCACATCAAGCTTATTATAAAGACTCTCTATAACCTTATATGCTATAGCACCACCGCATAACAGCTTAAAAGGATAATCACAATCTGGCTGTTTTGGATTAACTACAGCATCACCCTGTACACGCTTATATGTAATCTCGCCAGTCACTTCATCCTTTACATAAGGCACTTCATGATGGTCAGTTACTATAACTGTCATACCAAGTTCTTTGGCATACTTAATCTGTTCTATAGCAGCTATACCGTTATCACAGGTCACGATAGTATCTACTCCCTCATCATAAGCCTTCTTGATTAAATTCTCATTAATTCCATACCCATCAAGAATTCTATCTGGGATATCGTATGTAACAAATGCTCCCACTCCCTGTAAACCCTTCACAAGTATGTATGTAGAGCATATTCCGTCAATATCATAATCTCCTATAACGCGAATATGCTTACCTTCTTCTATCTTTAATTTAATAATGTCTATAGCCTTATCCATATCCTTCATAAGCGACGGATTGTGCAAGCCTTCCAAGCTATTATCAAGAAATGCTCTCTGGGCTTCTATCAACTCTAAATCCTTATTTCTCATAATTCTAGCCACAATAGGACTTACCCCAAGAGCCTTTGCAAAGCCGTCAAAATCAGCCTTCTTACTGTGAACCATCCATTTTTCTGCTACCATAATCAATCATCCTTTCATTCCCCTATTATATCATTCAAGGAATTGCATGTCAAAAGCCCCAGGAATATATCCTGAGGCTTTATATAATTAGCTTAGTCTTCTAAGCCTTCCAAATATTTCTTTCTCATCTTACCTGACTCAAATCTCTTCTTTGTCATTGTGTACCAAAGTGAACCTGCTACACAAACTGATGAATATGCACCTGCTACTATACCCACGATAAGAGGAAGGGCGAATTCCTTCATAGCTGTTACACCCAGTACATAAAGGGCTGCAACAGTTACAAATGTTGTAAGAGATGTATAAATAGATCTAGTAAGTGTATCTGTGATAGCGCCATTTACTATCTCCTTTAAATCTCCTGTATATCCACTAGCCTTAAGCTTCTCTCTGATTCTATCAAACACTACGATAGATGCATTGATAGAATAACCAAGTATTGTAAGCATACATGCTATAAATGTATTTCCTACTGTTGTCCATGACACTGCATAGAAGAGAATAACGATAACAATATCATGTACAAGACAAAGAATTGCACTGGAAGCAAATCTTATATCTCTAAATCTTATAAAGATATAAATAAGCATACATACTACTGCTATAGATACTGCTACTACAGAATCCTTTGCCATTTCTTTACTAACTGTAGCACTTACGCTTGACTCATTGAACTTACCTTCTATAGCACCAAACTTTTCCACAAGCATCTTGTTTATTTCATCTCTAACAGAAGTCTCCAATGTCTTTGTTCTAATTACATATTCATTAGTTCCTGTTACGGCATTGGCAAGTACATCACCATCACCTACTATCTTCTGTATCTCTGGAAGTATCTTTTCGTTGAATTCCTTTATGTCATAATTCTTATCAAATTCAACGCTAGTAGATACACCACCCTTGAATTCTACACTTAGGTTAAAGTTAGATTTTCTGCCATCAAATGTACCATTGCCATTTAATAATGTAACCACGATACCTAATACTATAACCACACCACTGACACCCAAAAGTATCCATCTCTTACCTATGAAGTCAACTATCTGTCTCTTCTTCTGCACTCCATACATGGATGCCTTATTGAAGCCCATAGAATACATTAAGTATAAAAGGCCTCTAGTTATAAACATTGCTGTAATCATAGAAATAATGATACCGAATGCAAGTGTCTTAGCAAATCCCTGAATAGGACCTGTTCCCATCTTCATAAGAACAAGAGCCGCTATAAGTGTTGTTATATTACCATCTAAAATTGCTGATGTAGCCTTCTTAAAACCTGTTTTTATAGCTTCCTTAACTTCTACTCCCGCACCAAGTTCTTCCTTGATACGAGCAAATATAATAACGTTTGCATCTACTGCCATACCTATTGATAAAATAACACCAGCTATACCTGGCAATGTAAGTGTTATATCAAAAGCATTTAATGCGAGGAAATTCATAGCTGTGTATGCAATAAGAGCAAGTCCAGCTGCAAGTCCTGGCACTCTGTAAATTACAATCATAAATATACAGATAAATACAATTCCTATAATACCTGCAAGCAAGCTTGTACTGATAGCGTCATCACCAAGCTTTGCGCCTACTACCTTTGAAGATATCTCTTTAAGTTCAAGCTTAAGAGAACCAATTCTTATCATAGCTGCAAGCTCTTCTGCTTCTTCGTTAGAATCCATTCCTGTTACAGTAGCCTCGCCACCTGTAATCTTTTGCTGAACATATGGTGATGATATAACATCTCCATCGTATACAATATAAAGAATCTTACCTACATTGTTGCCTGTAACCTCAGCAAACTTTGTTCCCGCTTCCTCAGTAAACTCTAATGCAACCATATACTCAATTGCACCTGTATTTTCATCCTTTGAATATACTGGCTGAGCATCCTTTATATCGCTTCCCTCAAACCAAACCTTTTCTTTCTCTTTATTACCAAAATCTGTAACAAACTGTAATGTACCTGGCTTACCAAGCTTATCAAGTACTGCCTGAGCATTATCACTACCTGGGATTTCAACAGTTATTCTGTTATTTCCCTCCTTATAGATAGACGCTTCATCACTGAGCTCATAAGCTCTTCTTTCCATCTTTCTATAAGTATCCTCAAAATCTTCCTTTGAGAACTCTTCTACTGCTACCTCAAATGTAATACTTACACCACCCTGTAAATCAAGACCCTGTGTAATATTCTTGGCACTTCCCTTGCCATTCTTATCTACACCAAACATTGATACAAAGCATAAACCTGCTATAAGTACAATGCTTAATATAAAGCATATTAAACTATTTCTCTTAGTCATTTTTTATTCCTTCTTCCTTAATTTTCTTCATAATCAGCTAATGCAGCCTTTATCATAATTGAGCATTCCACACGCTTTCTTTGCATTTCACAACCGATATCATATGCATCATTAATTTTACCATGGAAATTATATGCATTAGCTGCACATCCACCACTACAGTAATATCTAGCAAAACATTCTCTACACTTTGGCTTTGCATACACATTACACATCTTAAACTCATCCTGAATGTCTGTGCGTGTAATTCCATCGTATACATTACCCATCAAGAACTCTTCATTTCCTACAAACTGATGACATGGATAGAAGTCTCCCCATGGTGTAACAGCTAAATATTCTGTACCAGAGCCACAACCTGACAATCTCTTAGCCACACATGGTCCCTGCTCTAAATCTATATTAAAGTGGAAGAAGTTAAAGCCCTTGCCTTCCTTCTTTCTCTTAATATACTCAACAGCAAGCTTATCATACTCTTCTAAAATCTTTGGTAAATCTTCTTCTCTTAAAGCATATACCTCTTCTGGCGGTGCTACTACTGGCTCTATAGACATATGCTTAAAGCCTAAGTCAGCGTAATGCTTTACATCCTCTGAAAAATTCAGGTGTTCTCTTGTAAATGTACCTCTTACATAATAGCTCATATCCTCTCTCTGCTTTGCAAGCTCCTGGAACTTTGGAACTATTACTTCGTAGCTACCCTTACCATTTCTAAATGGACGGTTAAAATCATTAACCTCTGGTCTACCATCCAAGCTCATAACTACATTTGCCATCTCTTTATTGGCAAATTCCATTATCTCGTCATTAAGAAGTACTCCGTTTGTTGTAAGTGTAAATCTAAAGTTCTTATTGCACTCCTTCTCACGGCTACGACCATACTTTACAAGCTCTTTTACTACATCCCAGTTCATAAGTGGCTCTCCACCAAAGAAATCCACCTCTAGGTTTACTCTGCTTCCAGAATTCTCTATAAGGAAATCAAGTGCCTTCTTACCTACCTCTAAGCTCATAAGCGCTCTTCTTCCATGATACTCGCCTTCCTCTGCGAAGCAATATCTACAAGCAAGGTTACAGTCATGAGCAATATGTAAACACATAGCCTTAACAACTGTTTTTCTATTTTTAAAATCAGTCATATACTTTTCGTATATGTCCTCTGTGAAAAGCTGCTCTTCCTCCTTAAGAGTCTTTACTTCCTCGTAAGCCTCTTCTATCTCTGTAGCCGCATATGTAGTCTCTAAGGCTTCTATGATTTCTTCTCTTGTCTTTTCTTCAAACATAGATATTACATCATATGTAACCTCATCTACCACGTGAACAGCACCACTGTTCACATCCATTACTATATTATATCCATTATTTTTATACTGATGAATCATTGGTATTACTCCTTTAATTACTACGATTAAACATTATAAAGGCAGCGATTCTAAAACCGCCGCCTTCCTCTCATACATCACTGTAATTAATTTTTAATTACTTCTGGCTCTCACAGCTCTGATTTCCAACTGTACAAGATGTCTTACATGCTGACTGGCATGATGTCTGGCACTCGCCACAACCACCCTTAGCCATAGTATTCTTTAATGTCTTCTTTGTTAATGTCTTAATATGCTTCATTACTGTTTTCCTCCTATTAGGTTTTACAATATGGATTAAGTCTACCATATTCCCGTAAAAATGGCAAACACTTATTTGTACGCTTTTAAAAAATCTTCTTTTAATTTTTCTAAAGCCTTCTTTTCTATACGACTAACATAGCTTCTTGATATAGATAATTCCTTAGCCAGCTCCCTCTGAGTCACCTCATCTTCCCCAGATAAACCGTATCTTCGAATTATAATATCCTGTTCCCTTTCCGTTAATACCTTAGAAAATTTTTTACACAGCCATTTTAATTTATCTTGCATATCACAAGCAGCTACTACATCTACTCCTTCACTTTCTATTATCTCTAGTAAATGTACCACATTTCCTTCTTTATCTGTTCCGATAGGCTCATATAAGCTTATCTCTTTTTGCTTCTTCTTTTCGCTACGAAGATTCATAAGAATTTCATTCTCTATACATTTACTGGCATATGTTCCAAGTCTTATACCCTTTGAATTATCAAAACTATTCACTGCCTTTATAAGCCCTATGGTCCCTACAGATAGCAAATCTTCCGAAACGCACTCGCCCTTACTATATTTCTTTGCTATATGAGCTACCAATCTTAAGTTTCTTTCTATAAGAATATCCTTCGCCTGTGGCTCTCCGGCTCTATGTTTTAAAATCCAGAATTCTTCCTCTTCCTTCGTTAACGGTTCCTTAAAAGCTTCCATAAAGAGCCCCTGCATAATTTATTACATTTTATGCAGGGGGCCTATCCAATGTGACTGCTATTCAGCTCTTCTTAAAATATCAAATTCATCTAATTCTATTCCCAAATCAACATATAATATCTCCTTTGGATGTGGAGCGCTTTCTCTACTCTCTCCATCTTCAGTGTAGATACCCTTAACCTCTACCTCTATATTTTCACCGTTAGGCTTCATTACCTCAATCTTCTCGCCTACAGTAAACTTGTTTCTCTGAGTAATTTTATATCCATTTTCATTCTTTCCTTCGACAAGACCAAGATATGTGTATTCTTTCACATATGTGTTGCTATCATATATCTGTGTATTCTCATCTGGCTTACCAAAGAAAAATCCTGTGGTATACTGTCTATAAGTACACTTTGCTATCTCAGACTTATAGAATGGAATTCTCTCCCTATAGTAATCTGGTGATTTCTTGTAATCATTAATAGCCATTCTGTATGTTCTTGCAACAGTCGCAACGTAAAGAGCTGTCTTCATTCTGCCTTCTACCTTAAAACTGTCTATGCCAGACTCCATCATCTCTGGAATATGTTCTATCATACATAAATCCTTTGAATTAAAAATATATGTTCCTCTTTCATTTTCATAAACAGGCATATATTCTCCCGGACGAGACTCCTCCATCACTGCGTACTTCCATCTACAAGGATGTGTACAAGCTCCCTTATTGGCATCTCTTCCTGCCATAAAGCTACTAAGTAAACATCTTCCAGAATATGATATACACATAGCACCATGTATAAAGGTCTCGATTTCTAAATCCTCTGGAATATTATCTCTTATTTCCTTAATCTCTTTTAATGACAGTTCTCTGGCAGTAACAACTCTCTTTGCGCCAAGTCCATGCCAAAACTTAAATGTTCCGTAGTTAGTATTATTAGCCTGTGTACTTATATGAATCTCTATCTCTGGACATACTTCTTTCGCAATAGTAAATATAGCTGGGTCTGCTATAATGAGAGCATCTGGCTTAATTTCCTTAAGCTCTTGCATATATTCTCTCACGCCCTCTAAATCACTATTATGAGCAAGAATATTCGCTGTTACAAACACCTTTACACCATGCTTATGAGCAAAGTCTATTCCCTCTATCATATCTTCCTTTGAGAAATTTTTTGCATTTGCACGAAGGCCAAAAGCTTCTCCACCGATATAAACTGCATCTGCACCAAACATTACTGCCACTTTAAGCACTTCTAAGCTACTTGCTGGTATTAACAATTCTGGTCTACTGTACATCCTTTTTCTCCTTCTTTACACTCATAGTAATTCCATCTCCGATAGGTACTATGGTTGTCTCTAATTCATCCATATGCTTCACTTCATACATATACTCTCTCATACGGCTATGAATAGTTCTGTTTCTTCTTATCACGCCATACCTAGATTCTATAATGTCTCCATCCTGAAGAACATTATCTGCTATCAGAATAGCTCCTGGCTTCATAAGACGCATAACCTCTGGCAAGAAATTAATATACTGCGCTTTGGCTGCATCCATAAAAACGAAATCATATTTTTCGCTTTCCAAATCCTTCATAACCTCCATAGCATCACCTTCAAGCAATGTTATTTTAGAAGAAAGACCTGCCATCTCTATATTTGCCTTAGCTTCTACTATTCTCTTATCATAATTTTCTATTGTAGTTATGTGTCCACCCTCAGGTAAATATTCACTCATAAGAATTGCCGAATATCCTATAGCACATCCAAGCTCTAGTACATTTAAGGGTTTGCTAATCTCTAGCATAACCCTTAAAAAGCTTTCCATCTCTTTTCGGATAATCGGCACATTATCTTTAATTGCACTTTGTTCAATTTTTGTTAGAACTTCACTATTCTGACTTTCCAATGAATGAATATAGGACACGATTCGCTCGTTTACTATCATCCTAATCTCCGTTCTACTTCTTTACTTCAGTTGTTTCTTCTTGCTTTTCAGTCTTTTTTTCTGTCTGCTTTTCGGTTTTCTTTTCCGTTTTCTTTTCGTCTTCCTTTGGTGCATTGGCATTTATTATATCAATTATATCTTCCACATTATTCTCCGTAGAAAAAGTATATGTTCCTGGAGTAATTGTAAGATCATATAAAAATGCTTGTATTTTAAACATATTAGCATCTTTGATAAGACCATTTTCCTCCAATATATTGCCCAATTCACCAGCAGTAGTATCTACAGGAATTGTAACAACTACATCCTCACCTTTGCCGTATGAATCCATAGGCTCCTCTGAGAAAATAGCTCCACCATATTCAAATGTCTTTACACATACCACATAAAATACCGCAACTAAAGCTGCTAAGATAACCATTTTCAAGGTTATTCTAAATATCATAATGGCAGTTTTTCTTAAATTCATCTGCTTATCCTACCTATCTAACAATTGTTCTAATCATTTGCATTATAAACAAAAGATTATAAAAAGTCTAGTTCTAATTCTACATCTGACAATATCATAGAATCAACCTTTCGTATCATCTTACATAGTATAAGCTCCGCATTTAGAAAATCTCTAACTAAACTATTGCTTAACAAATCAACATGTTCATTGGCAAAGTTCTGTACATCTGCATTGCCATAGCTCGCTTTCTGCATCTGCATTTGCACATTTCCTGCTCTAAATGCATTAACCTTTGCCTTAAGTTCAGGATTCTCATTTAATTTTCTTCTGTATCCATCAAAGTTTTTGTACTCTTCACTATTTAATATTGCGTACTTTAATTCTTCTGCCTTAGCTCTCACTGCATCTGTCACGATTATTCAACCTCCATAATAATTGGAAGAATCATTGGATTTCTCTTAATCTTCTTCCAGAGATAATCGCTAAGTGTCTCCTTAACAACCATCTTAATCTTGCCCCAGTCTGTGATATTTCTATCGATACAATCTATAACCGCATCATTGACTGTAGCTCTAGCTTCCTCCAAGAGATTTTCTGCTTCTCTTACATATACAAAACCTCTTGAAACCATATCTGGTCCAGCTAGTAACTGATTACTGTATTTTTCAAATGTCATAACGACGATTATGATACCATTCTCAGCAAGGTTCTGTCTATCTCTAAGTACAATATTTCCTACATCACCTACACCAAGACCATCTACAAGTATGCCTCCTGCTGGAACTCTTGCATCCTCAACATATGCTTCTGACTGACTTAGGTTAAGTACATCTCCAGATGAAAGAATAAATATGTTATCCTTATCAATACCCATAGACTCTGCTATCGCTGCCTGAGCTTTTAAATGTCTATATTCACCATGAAGTGGTATCGAATACTTAGGCTTAAGTAATGAATAAATAAGCTTAATCTCCTCCTCACACGCATGTCCTGATACGTGTGTATCATGGAATATAACATTAGCTCCTAACATAGATAATTCATTAATTACCTTAGTAACCGCCTTCTCATTTCCTGGAATTGGGCTTGAACTAAAGATAATTGTATCACCTGGCTTAATAGTAACCTTTTTGTGAATTGAAGCTGACATTCTTGATAACGCTGCCATAGATTCACCCTGACTACCTGTTGTAATAAGGACAAGCTGCTCATCAGTATAGTTCTTCATTTCCTCAATATCTATAAGTGTTCCTTCTGGCACCTCAAGATATCCCAATTCTGTTGCAGTATTAATAATATTTACCATACTACGACCCTCTACTATAACTTTTCTGTTATACTTAGCCGCTGTATTTATAATATGTCTAACTCTATCTACATTAGATGCGAATGTAGCAATGATAATTCTCTGTTTTGTATTCTCTGCAAAAATATGGTCAATAGTTTTTCCTACATTTCTCTCTGATGGTGTAAATCCTGGTCTTAAGGCATTTGTACTATCTGCCATAACCGCAAGTACACCCTTCTTACCTAACTCACCAAATCTTGTAAGGTCTGTTGTATCGCCAAACATAGGTGTATAGTCAATCTTAAAGTCACCTGTGTGCACAATAATACCTGCTGGTGTAGTTATAGCAAGGCCTGCTGCATCTGCAATACTATGATTAACCTTTATAAACTCAACCTTAAATGAACCAAGTGTAACTGTCTGACCATGCTTTACAACCTTCTTCTTAACAAGCTTCTCGATTCCATGCTCCTTAAGCTTTCCTTCGATAATACCAAGTGTAAGCTTTGTAGCATATATTGGCGCATTAATCTCCTTTAATACATATGGAAGAGAACCGATATGATCCTCGTGTCCATGAGTGATAACAAACGCTTTAACCTTATGTGCATTGTCCTTAAGATATGTTATGTCAGGAATAACTAAATCAATACCCAACATATCATCATCAGGGAATGATAAACCACAGTCTACTACAATTATCTCATCTTCGTACTCAAATACAGTTATATTCATACCGATAGCTTCCAAACCGCCCAATGGTATGACCTTAATCTTTGCATTCTCATTTCCTTCTGCTTTAGCTGTTCTCAATTTCACACACCTCTTTTCTATACAACTACTATTCAATATTTATATCATCTAAGATTTCAGAAAAAATCTTAGAAACAGCTTCTAATTCATTGTCATCTTCTACGATTTCATACACTGCCTCAGTTTCTGAAGGATCAGATGTGTCCTTAAGAATATATGCCACTGATTCCTCATCATTCTCATCCTCAGTAACTAATAAGTAGTCAGTATTATTTACTCTCGTCTGCTCTACTACATAAAACTCCACTTCTTCCTTTGTATCCTGAATCACAAAACTAATCTTCTCTACCATAACACTCTCCATTTCTTTTTTCCATTGACAATTTATCAAGATACCCCTGCAGGATAAAGGTTGCCGCTATACTATCCACATACTTTTTCCTATTTTCGCGTCTTACGTTAGCTTCCATCATAAGTCTATCGGCTGCTACCGTTGTAAGTCTCTCATCCCACATTATAACTTCAAGCTGTGTTCTTCTCTCTAACATAGCTTTAAATTCCATAGTTTTTTCCACACGTTCCCCTGATGAACCATCCATATTCTTTGGTAGCCCTAGTACTATCTTCTCCACCTCGTACTCTTTAATAAGCTCTTCTATACGCGCAAGCGTTCTTCTAAGCTTATTTTCTTGTTCCCTACGCACAATCTCGATTCCTTGCGCAGTAATTAAAAGTGCATCAGACACTGCTACACCTACTGTCTTAGAACCAAAATCAAGTCCCATTATTCTCATATTATACGTTCCTTTTATTTATAAATTATTACTTTAATTTATTATTAATGTAGTAATGAAGAGCTTCCTCTATAAGCTCATCTCTTTCCACCTTCATAATCATAACTCTAGCATTGTTATGGGATGTAATATAAGTTGGATCTCCTGACATAATATAACCAACTATCTGATTAACAGGATTGTATCCCTTCTGAGACAAAGCATTATAGACATGCTCCAATACCTGTCCAACCTCTATCTTTGGCTCCTGTACCTCTTTAAAATACTGTGTATTATTGCTTACTTCACTCATCTTCTCAATCTACCTTTCTAGCTAGCCACGCACTATTTAGCTAATCATATACTAATACATTTCTTTCATATTCGCAAGTAAAATTTGATTTTTTCTTCGACCTTTTATTACAGCTTGTACTATTTCACCTACATATTCCTCTGAAATATCCATAATAACCTTAACATACTCCCTTGTATGACCAGTCATATATGTCTTATCATCTATGGTTACACTTTCTTCTATAAGAACTTCTACGTCTATATCTTCAAAGCCATTCACATATTCTTCTCTCAACCTTTCCCCAAGTTCTATGAGAATATCGCTTCGAATCGCCTTGACTTCTTCCTTTACCTGATTTTCCATCTTAGCAGCTTTTGTGCCCTGTCTCTTTGAATATTTAAAAATGTGCATCTCTGCAAATGCAACTTTTTCAAGGAATGCTTTTGTCGTTTCAAATTCTTCCTCTGTCTCACCTGGAAAACCTACGATAACATCTGTTGTAATAGCTGCAAATCTATAATACGCTCTAATAAGCTGGCATTTTTCCATATATTGTGCTGCCGTATAATGTCTATTCATTCTCTTTAAAGTCTCATCACATCCACTTTGAAGCGAAAGATGAAAATGTGGGCAAAACTTATCTACACTCTTAAGCTCCTCTAAGAACTCTGTTGTAATAATTCCTGGCTCCAGTGAACCTAATCTGATTCTTTTTATACCATCTATCTTAGCAACCTCTTTTATGGCATCAATTAATGTGATTTTTTCTTCATCATTTTTAATATCAGAAGAAATATCTTTACCATAAGAGCTTAAATGAATACCAGTCAATACTATTTCCTTGTATCCACATTCTGCAAGCTTTGAAATCTCCTCTGCCAAATCTTCAAGACTTCTGCTTCTTATTCTTCCTCTTGCATACGGAATGATACAGTATGTACAAAACTGATTACAACCATCCTGTATCTTTACAAATGCTCTTGTATGTTCACCTACAGTGGTCATCTTCATTTCATCATACTGTGCCTTACCGCTCAAATCTTCTATAAACATATTATTATCTTCTGTCTCATAATATGCATCTAATATACTTACTATATCTGATTTATTGTTATTACCTATAATTATGTCTATAGCTTCATCCTTATTAAGCTCTTCTCCTGCTGCCTGAACATAACAACCCACAGCTACAACGATTGCATCCTTATTAAGCTTCTTTGCCTTATGAAGCATTTGTCTTGATTTTCTATCTGCAATATTTGTAACTGTACATGTATTTATTATATATATATCAGCCTTTTCATTAAAAGCCACTATCTCATAGCCGTTTTCTTCCAAGGCCTGTCTCATAGCCTCTGTCTCGTATGCATTTACCTTACATCCTAGATTGTGAAGGGCAACTTTTCGCATATTTTCCTCCTAAAAAACAAAATTTAATATTAGAAATGTATAATATTTCACAGAATAATGCAATATTTTTTTACATATTATACATTGACTTTTTGTTGAATTAAAGTTAATATATCCTCAGACTAGGTGAACATTTCATCTAGGTGAGGTTATTTACATAACAAATTTTACCTCAAACTTTATGTTAATTTAAACATTATTTCATTTTAGGAGGGTATTTTTTATGAAGACAATTAAGATTTGTTTAAACTCTATCGATAAGGTTAAGGCTTTCGTAAATGATATTACAAAGTTTGATACAGATTTCGATTTAGTATCTGGTAGATACGTTATCGATGCAAAGTCAATTATGGGTATTTTCTCTTTAGATTTATCTAAGCCAATTGACCTTTGTATCCATGCTGACGAGAGCACAATCGCTCCAATTATGGACGTTGTAAATCCATATATCTGTCAGTAATTACATACGGGATTATGTATTAAACGCCGCACATTGTGCGGCGTTTTTGCGCGTGCAATGAGCGACACAAAGTGTTGCGATGTGTCGGCATGGCTCATACGTTTATATATCCAATACTTCTACTGTACGTACTGCTTCTTCTATCATCTCATCAATTTTTTCAGCTAGCTTTAATTCTGAATGCTTGATTACATTTAAGTTTGGCTTTGTAACAGGATGCTTTGCAACAAATGTTGTACAACAGTCTTCGTATGGCTGTGTTGAGATATCATATGTGTCTATCTTAAGTGAAATATCTACGATTTCCTGCTTGTCAAATGCGATAACTGGACGATATACTGGCATATCTGTGTTTTCGTCAATTACCATAAGTGACTGCATTGTCTGGCTTGATACCTGTCCTATGCTTTCGCCTGTTACAAGTCCTAATGCTCCGTTTTGCTTTGCAAGCTTTTCTGCAATTTTATACATTACACGCTTCATTATAATAGTAAGCTGCTCATGTGGACACTGCTCATAGATGTACATCTGAATGTCTGTAAAGTTTACTACGTTAAGCTTTATATTGCCTGAGTATGCTGCAACTTTTTCTGCTAAGTCAACTACCTTCTGCTTTGCTCTCTCTGATGTATATGGTGGTGTATGGAAGTATACTGCTTCAAGCTCTACACCTCTTTTTGCTATCATATAACCTGCAACAGGGCTATCGATTCCACCAGAAAGTAAAAGCATTGCTTTTCCAGCTGTTCCTACTGGCATTCCACCTGGGCCTGGTATAATCTCCGAATATATATTGATATGCTTTCTTATCTCAATATTTAACATAACCTTTGGATTTCGCACATCTACTCTTATCTCTGGGAATGCATTTAAAATAGCTTCTCCCACATCACAATTGATTGCCATAGAATCAAGTGGATAATTCTTTCTTGCTCTTCTAGCATTAACCTTAAATGTAATATTTTTATCTGGATACATTTCATCCATATACGCTACTACCTTAGCCTTTAAATCTTCAAACCCTTCATCCTCTATCTGAATCATAGGACATACACCTACGATACCAAAAACATGAGTAAGAGCATATATTACCTCATCATAATCATAGCTGCTTAATGCATCTACATAGATTCTTCCATCTTCCTTATGAACTCTAAAGTCACCCTCTGCTGACTTCTTTAATGACTTTGCTATATTTGATACAAGGGCATCCTCAAATAAATATCTATTTTTTCCCTTTACACCGATTTCTGCATACTTAATTAAAAATGATTTAAATTCCATAATAGCCTCCTACTTACGTCTTGTAAATTTTCTAAGCATCTCTATCATACCTGCAATCGTATCTACTGCATAATCAAGTTCCTCTTTTGTTGTGTCATAGCTTATACTAAATCTAACTGTCGAATCTATCTGCTCTGGTTTTAAGCCAATACCCTTTAACGTAGCACTAACTGACGGCTTATTTGACGAACACGCTGAACCAGATGACACATATATATTCTTATCTTCAAGAGAATGAAGCATTACCTCACTTCTTACACCTATAAAGCTTACACTTATAATGTGTGGCGCACCTTCTGTTCCCTTACAGCTATTAACCGATACATTTTCAAGTGCTGTAACTCTATCTATAAAGTAATCCTTAAGCTCAATCATCTTTGAGATTTTTTCTTCAAAGTTCTCATAAGCTTCTTTCGCAGCCAAACCTATACCTGCTATTCCTGGTACATTTTCTGTACCTGAACGCATACCCTTTTGCTGACCACCACCAAATATAATTGGCTTAAGTTTAACCTTGCTTGATGCATATAAGAATCCAATTCCCTTTGGTCCATGAATCTTATGACCACTTACAGATAATAAATCAATACCCATTTTTCTTGGATGTATTATAAGTTTTCCAAAGGACTGAATGGCATCCACATGAAATACAACCTCAGGATTAACTGACTTTATATATTTAGATATCTCTTCAACTGGTTCTATAGCACCTATCTCATTATTTACATGCATTACAGATACGAGAATAGTTTCTACTGTCATAGCCTCCTTTAAGGCTTCCATATCTACCACACCCTTATTGTCAACTGGTAAATATATAACTTCAAAACCATTATCCTCTAAATACTTCATAGTAGCTAGCACTGAAGGATGCTCTATTGATGACGTAATAATTCTATTGCCTGCTCTCCTATTAGCAAGTGCCGCACCTATTATAGCTAAATTGTTAGACTCAGTACCACCAGAAGTATAGATTATCTCCTTGGCATCTACCTTAAGAAGCTTTGCTATAATATCTTTTGATTCTTTTATATATTTTTCTGCCTCTACGCCTTTCATATGTAAAGAAGATGGATTACCATAATCATCACTCATTACCTTGACCATAAGGTCAACTACATTTTCAGAAACTTTTGTAGTTGCAGAATTATCTAAATATGCATACATGTGTTTATCCTCTTTTTTCTAGTTCTCTAACTGGAACATAAGAACCGACAATATCGCAAGTCCCGCTGTCTCTGTTCTTAATATTCTCTTACCTAATGAAATAGGATGTATTCCATTTTCTAGGGCATACTGTATCTCGCTCTCTTCAAAGCCACCCTCCGGTCCTATAAAAATTCCTATCTTTATTCCCTTTTGAACCTTCTTAAGTACTTCCTTTGTCTCTGTCATATCTTTAAAGTTTTCATAAGGAATTATTCCAAGTTCAAACTCTTTCGCTCTATTTATAGCTTCCTTAAATGACATAACCGAGGAAACCTCCGGAATAATAGTTCTTCTCGACTGCTTTGCAGCGCTCTCCGATATAGCCTGCCATCTTTTTATCTTAGATGCTTCCTTCTTATCATCAAGCTTTACTACGCATCTTTTAGTGGCTACAGGAATTATTTCCTTAACTCCTAGTTCCACAGCCTTTTGGATAATAAGCTCCATTTTATCTGACTTAGGAAGCCCCTGAAAAAGATAAAGCTCTGTAGGAAGCTCTGTTCCTTCAAATTCTTCATCTAATATAACTGCCTTTATCTCATCATCACTAATAGACTCAATCTTACAGTAATAATCCTTATCCTGACCATTACTTATAAGAAGCTCCTCATCTATCTTCATTCTAAGTACATTTTTTATATGATTAACATCCCCACCTGTTATAGTGACATACTTTTCATCTATCTGGTCAGGGCTTACAAAAAAATGATGCATATCTTATCTCCTATACTCTTCTAGCTGTTATAGATGACCAATCCTTCTGTCTTGTGATTTCAAGTATCTCGAACTCACCTGTTGCCTCGATAGCCGCCTTTACTTCAGCTTCCTTTGTATCTATAATACCTGAAGTAATATATAAACCGCCCTTCTTTAAATGAGCTGGTACAATAGGTGTAAGTGGCAAAAGTACATCTGCTAGAATATTAGCTGCCACTATATCGTAACACTCATAACCAATCTCATCCTGAATAGATTTATCTTCCAAAATATTTCCTGTAATAACCTTACACTTATCAAGAGGAATATTATTAGTTTCTAAATTCTCCCTTGTAGCAACTGTAGCATTTACATCTATATCAATTCCCACGGCATCCATTGCACCCATTTTAAGAGCAATAATAGACAAAATACCGCTTCCACATCCCACATCAAGTATCTTTGTATCTGGCTGAACATACTTTTTAAGCTGCTTCATGCAAAGCTGTGTAGTCTCATGAAGTCCAGTTCCAAATGCAATACCCGGATCAATCTCTATAAGCATCTTGCCCTCGTATTCTGGCTTAGTCTCCTCCCATGTAGGCTTGATAACTATACCATCTACCTCAAAGGATTTAAAGAATTCCTTCCAATTATTAATCCAATCCTTATCCTCAGTCTCCGACTTAACGATTGTACCATCTCCAACATTTGTAAATATTCTAAGCTCCTCTAAACCTTCCTTAATAGCTGGCATAAATTCTGCTTCATTTGAATCATCTTCCACATAAAAGCTTACATAACATACACCTTCATCAATTGGAAGTACTGGCAAGAAGTCAATAAACATTCTCTTCTTATCTTCTTCTGAAATACCTGTATTATCTTCAATTTCTACACCATCGATACCATTTTCTACAAGCATTGCAACAACAAGCTCTGATGCCTCTGTAGTAGTTTTAATTCTATATCTTGTCCACTTCATTCTATCTACCTCACAATAAAAAAATCCTTAATTATTACAAATGTTTTATATCATATTATAAGAAAAAGAGCAAGTGAAGTGAATTATTTCACTTGCATTTTACATAAAATAGCTATAAAATTGAACTTGCATTTTATACTAAGGAGGTTTATTTATGTTTTGTTCAAAATGTGGAACACAATTACCTGATGGCGCAATGTTTTGCGGCACATGCGGAAACCAGATAAATGTACAGCCTGCAGCACCTGTGATGCCTGTAGAGCCTGTCGCACCTGTGATGGAGACACCTGTGATGGAAACTCCTGTAATGGAAACTCCTGTGATGGATGCTCCTATGATGGAAGCTCCTATGATGAATAACCAGGCTTATGATCCTAACGCACAGTACGCTTACAACAATGTACCAAATGACAACATGGTTTACAATAATATGGCTTATGACAATAACATGGCTTACCATATGCCTGTTAGCGCTCCTGTTAACCCAGCACCTAAGAAGAGCAAGGCTCCATTATTTATCGGACTTGGAATCGCTGCTCTTGTAATTGCTATTATCGCAATCGTACTTATCCTTGTATTTACAGGGGATGACAAGAAGAAGGATTCAAAGAAGTCAACTTCTACTACTGAAGCTACTACAGAAGAGATAACAACTGAAGAAGAAACAACAGAAGAGCCTACTACAGAGGTTGTTGTAGATTATGATGATGCTGAAAATGTTGCTACTAAATTTATGAATGCTATCGATGCATCAAATTTCTCAAAGGCAGCTAGATATATGTTCCCAGCTATGCTTGAGTTTTTCAAGGATGAAGGTTATTCATCTGATGACGTTGTTGAATCATTCCTTATGACATTCCAGGATTCAGACGGGGATTTACTTGATTACGAAATCACATCTGTAAAAATTGATGATTCAGATAATTTTGATGAATTCTGCGAAACAGCTAAGGATAGTGGATATGATTTAGGAGATTATTCTTCATACACTGTACCAACACATTTTGCTATCGCCGAAGTAGAATTTACATATGAGGATCAGTCTTCATGCGTATATTTATATCTTGCATATGCAGATGGTAGCTTCTACGTATTTGATTACAATGATGATGACTTCGACATAAAGTTAGAAGAGGAATCTTCAACAGAACCTGAATCTGAATCTGCACCAGCAGAAGAATTCAATTTCGAATCATCACTTGAAAAGAATTTTAACAGTGTAGACATTACAGTAGACGGAACAAAGAAGCAGCTTGATGGTCATACATTAACTATTCCAAACACATGGACAGTTACTGATTCAAACTGTATGTCACCTGATTTTAAGAATTTTGTAACTTTCTCAAAGGCTCAACCAGTTACACCAGAGACAAAAATGCTTGTTTTATCAACACTTTGCGATACATATATAAATATGGGATTCCAAAACTTCAAGTTTGGTAACCTTTCAGCAAACGGTAAGCAGGGCTACTTTATAGAAGGCGACTACATGGGTGCTCATACATATATCTTTATGTACTTTAATACAAATGTAGACAAAATGTTCCTTGCAGTTGTAACATCTGAAGATGCAAATTCTGATGATTATCGTGATGCATTAGGTATTGCTGCTTCATTAGAAATCCAGTAATAACCTTGGACAATTAAATAATTAATTATCAAAAAACACGTTGTAGCTTATAGTCTACAACGTGTTTTTTATCATATATTACAAATACTACAAAACAACTCCATAAAAGCCTTATACAACAACCTTTACTGACGAGCCACCGCTTATCTTTTTTTCCACATTTATCTGCTTCTCTATTCTATCCTTAAGACTTGATACATGTGAAATAATTCCAACTAATTTATTGCCCTCAGATAACTTAGCCAACACTTTCATAGCCTGCTCCAACGCCATTTCATCCAGGGAACCAAAGCCCTCATCTATAAACATAGTATCTATAGATATACCGCTGGCAGATTCCTCTATAATGTCAGCCATACCCAATGCAAGTGATAAAGCAGCCATAAAGCCTTCTCCGCCTGACAATGTTCTCACACTTCTTATAGTGCCATTGTAATGATCATATACACTTAAGTCTAAACCAGACTTTGTTCTCTTATCCTCAGAAGAAATATCTCGAATAAATTCATATTGTCCTTCTGTCATCTCGAATAACTTCGTATTTGCTTTTTCTATCACCTGTTCAAAGTAGGATATCTGTACGTATGTTTCAAGCTTAACTTTATCCTTTCCCTCCACTTCTCCATTTAAAGTATCTGACAACACTTTTAAACTAGATAAACGTTTTGTAATAACCTGAAGACTTCTTTTTTGAATCTCAACAGAGTCTATAACCCTCTTATTATTTTCAATTCGCGAATATACATTATTATTATTTTCTACCAGCCTGCTATAAGCCTCCTCAAGAGTACTTAACTTTTCTCTATTCGACAAATTATTCTTTAATAGTTGCTCCTTAATAATAACTATATTTTCAGTTGTTATTTTTCCCACTCCGGCATCATCAAGCAGTTTCTTCAACTGTTCTATAATAGCCTTTGAAGAAGCCATCGATGTAATATACATATTATTCATTTCATTAGCTTTATTAAATCGCTCAACCATCTTAGTATAATCATCTTCCATTGTTTTTAGCGTTAATTTTGCTTCTTCTTCGCTGCCATCCTTTAATTCCTGCTTTAAGGCTGTTATATTTGTCTCTATCTCTTTTTCTCTAAGCTTACTATCATTAAGTTGCTTTTCTTTATCCTTTATTTCATTCTCCAAGCCTTGTAATCTTTCTTTCATTAATGACATGTCATCAATGGCTTTTTGTAAAATTTTAAGTTCGTTATTGCTATTTTCCTTACTGATAATAAAAGACTCTCTATGCTTTTTTGCCTCCATCAAAGCAACATCCACTTTATCCCTATAGTTTTCCATCGTCCATAAAGCATCAATTTCTTCTAAAGCGGTCAATAAATTCTTTTTCTCATTTTCCATTGCTACATAAGCATTTCCGGAATTTGTACTTGCTTTCATAACCTTATCTGTTGCTACATCTAGTTTTTCCTTAAGGTTATTAACCTCTTCTTCTGTAGGGGCTTCGCAAATAATCTCTGCTAATTTTATATATTCTGTTGCTCCACATACAGGACAAGGTGTTCCAGGCTTTTCTCTTAGCTTATTTGCCATTATACCCGCCTGAGCTTCAATATAGCTTAAGAATTTACCATCGTATTCACTTCTAATATTTACACATTGCTTCTCTTCACTCTTAAATATTTCAACCTTTTCTTCATAAGTCTTAATTGCTGATTTAAGATTTTTATCAAACAATAATACCTTCTCTAATTTTTTTATATACTCATCATTTGCTTTTATATCTGCTTCAAGCTTTATCAAGTTTTTCTCATACTCTGCTTTTAAGACAATCTTTTCTGAAGCTTCATCAAGCTTTTTCTGCATAGAAACCTTTTCCTCTGAAAATTTAGCTAATGTCTTTTCTATAGTTCTTGCGTTCTCTATTGCCTTATTAAGTTCTAATACTAACTTATCATATTGCTTATACTTTTCTACAGTTTTCTTAAGATTTTCAATGGACACATAAAGCTTCTCTCTTTGTTCCTTAAGGTCATTCTCCTTCTCGTACGCAAGTAAAACAGTCTTATAATCTTCTTCATAATTTGAAAGCTTAATTAATTCTTCTTCCAATCCCTTTAGATTCTTAAGATTATTGCTCGTAACACTTAGAAGACCATTTAATTTATTTATCTCATTCTGACCTTCTTCCATTTTTGCCAGATTATTTTTATAGGATACTTCATCCTCAGAAATCAGCATAGCTGTAAGCTCCAATACCTCATCTATATCAGCTATCATATCCTGATTCATGATGTTTTCCAGATGGTTCTTTTTACAAAAATCATCATTTATGATAATACCTTGAACGAACTGCTTTATAGAGTCTGTTGTCTTAGAATTTTCCTTATATGCCTCAAGATATTTTGTCTTAACCTTTCTTTGTATTTTATCATATGGTTCTGTCTTAAAAATATCTCTAAATATCTTTGAACGATTGGCGGTATCCGCTTCCAGAAGCTCTCTAAACTTTCCCTGGGCTATCATGACAATCTTTGAAAACTGCTCACTATTTAACCCTGTAAGTATAATAATTTCCTTAGTTACATTGGAATAACCTGATACTACTCTTCCATCTGGAAATATAAGTTCCGCCTCAGCCTTCGCCAAGGTACTTCCTTCCCCACGGCTCTTAGGACGATTATACTTAGGATTTCTTTTTATCTTGTACTCCCTGCCACGAAGAGCAAATGTCATATCTACAAATGTAGCTACATCTGCCTCTGCATACTTACTTCTTATTTCACCGTTATCTTCACCATATAAAGCAAACTTAATCGCCTCAAATATTGTACTTTTTCCTGCACCTGTATTGCCAGAAATAAGATATATTCCTTTTTCTAGAAATTTTTCAAAATCTATTTCTACATTGCCGGCATATGGTCCAAAAGCTGATATTGTTAATTTAATTGGTCTCATCGATATCCTCCATAATATTCTTAAGCACCGTTGCCTGCTCACTTGTCATATCTTCATTGTTTTGTTTTCTAAATAACTCTTCTATATATTCCATAGGTTCTTTTCTTCTTACACCCTTGCCTTCTATAACAGAATTCTTATGCCTTGTTCTCGTATTATCATACTCAAGCTTCAATATATTAGGATATATAACTCGAAGCTTCCTTAAAGCATCTGGTACATCCTCTTCGTCCTTTAGCACCACATGAAGATAATCATCTACCTTTGTATTTACATAATTATTTCTATCTGTAAGCTCCATATATGTGCCTTCGACTCGTCTCATATCGTGAATAGGCTTAATAGGTATAGTCTCTATCTCTACTTCGCCTTTACCCTTTATTTCAACAAGCGTCATAGACTTCACCTGATTGATTTCATCCAAGGCATACTTAACTAAGGCACCAGAGTATCTCACCTGCTGCCTTCCCATTGCCTGAGATTTATGAATATGACCTAATGCTACATAATCAAATTCATCAAATAAATCATATTCTATATTATCCATACCGCCTAAAAAGCTTTCTTCCGACTGGCTTCGCACTGCACCTGTTATAAATTGATGAACAAGCACTACATTTCTTCCATCTTCACAAAGCTTTATATCTTCAACCACTGTTCTTATAGCACTATTATAATCAGCTATTTCCATTTCCTGATGGAAACGCCTTACATTAGCTGGCTTTAAAAACGGTATAAGGTGTATCCTTATTTTTCCATATAAATCTTCCTTATCCACATACTGAATATTACCATCATAAGCCTTTGAAATATATATGCGCTTACTTTTAAAAAAATCCGCGCCAAAGCCCACTCTCTCCGGACTATCATGATTTCCACTTATAATATAAACATCTATATTTCTATTTGAAAGCTCCACTAAAAAGCTATCAAATAATTCTATAGCTTCTATAGTTGGAATCGATTTATCATATATATCACCTGCTATAAACAAACCCTCTATATTCTTTTCATCTACTATGGAAAGCACCTGCCACAACGCATTCTTCTGCTCCTCCAACATAGAATATTCATACACTCTTTTCCCCAAATGCAAATCTGAGATATGTAGAAATCTCATTTAATCGCCCCTCTCTAATTCTGTTTTCTAACTATGGCATATTCATCATCCAACTGATAATATGGACAATTATAAAAAGAATCTGTCATAAATTTTCCCATTTCATCTTCATCAAGATTCATCTCGCATGTATAATACTCATATTCCTCGTCATATACATAATTAGAGCATGTATCACAACAGCTTGATGATTTTGTATTTTTACCCTTAGACATAGCCATATTTCCTTTCATAAATACATCGCAGTTATCTTAATTTCACAATAATATATAACTATCTTATATTATATCGTCATTAAACCATTACTGCAATAAAAAGGAAAAAGAAAAAACTTTGATAATTTAAGTATTTTTTGTTGTAATATTGCTTAATCTATGATATTATATGTAACGGTTACCAAAACACCTATATGTAGTTTTGTAAACTACTTGTAAATTTTATGTAAAGGATAGGTAAATCTATATGAAAAAATATGTTATAACTACTGATTCTACTTGCGATCTTCCTGAGAGCTTTACTAAAGAAAACAATGTAGATGTTATTCCTGTTTTATATTCTGTGAATGATGTGGTATATGGCACACCAGAATCTAATATGGATATAAAAGATTTTTATGATGCAATGAGAAATGGTATTATGCCAACTACTATGGCATGTAATATCGAAGACTGCAAAACTGTTTTTGAAAAATACGCCAAAGATAATATAGATGTTCTTCATCTTGCATTTTCATCAGGCTTGTCTAGTACATATAACAATGCTGTTATCGCAGCAAACGAAATTATGGAAGAATATCCAGACTGCAAGATAACAGTTATCGATACCTTAGCCGCTTCTATGGGTGAAGGCTTACTTGTATACAAGGCTGTCAACCTGAAAAATGATGGCAAAACTTTGGATGAGGTTGCTACATACATTGAAGAAAACAAGGCTAACGTAATATCACGTTTCACTGTAGATGATTTACATCATTTGCACAGAGGTGGCCGTGTATCTAAAACAACAGCAATCGTTGGCTCCCTTATAAATGTAAAGCCTATATTACATGTAGATGAAGAGGGATTACTTAAGTCTCTTGAAAATACACGCGGACGTAAGAAATCATTATCTAGAATTTTAGATATGATGGAAGAAGCAACACGTGATTATGAAGGTACAAATGATATGGCATTCCTCTCTCACGGCGACTGTGAAGAAGACGCAAAATATATCGCTTCTGAAATCGAGAAGCGATTTGGCATAAAAACTATGATAAATATATTGGGCCAGACAATAGGTACACATACTGGCCCAAACTTAATCGCATTATTCTTTATGGGAAATAAGCGATAATTATTCGTCAAATTCAACTGTCACAAAGAATCCACGAGGTGTTTCGTGAATATCCTTCACGATTCCCTTTGTGGATTTTATTCTTTCACTAAACCCATAATTTGCCGACATCGCAATAGCCGGCTCTAAAGTATAATAATAACTGCTAGGAAGCTTTCCTTCTGACACTTCGCAAACCTGTCCTATAGTCACAAGACCTTCCCTTTCCATTTTAAATTCCATCTGTCTCATTTCATAACCCTCATCTATACTTCCGAAAATTCTAATGGACATTTATTTCTCATATTAAGAGGACAATCATACTGGTTTTCTCCGTCTTTCTTTGTTATGTATGAAAGAGGACACTTTCTACAATCAGCTCTGGCAAAGTCCCCAGGAACTTCAAAGGTTAACATAGCCTTCTTTACTCCAACTTTTTTATACTCTTCCTTTGTTATATGTTCCCAATTTAATGTCTGTCCACATGATACACATATTTCATTGTTTCTAGAAACTGGTCTCTTACATGTAGGACAACCATAATATACATTTCCATTTTCCTCTGTTATCTCTACTACATCCGCAGCAAACTGCTTAATTAACTGTGCTCTTAAATCATCTTGCAATGCCATATTTTACCTCTTTTCGTATATTAATATATTTTACGCTCTATTAGCTTTCATATTCATTTTGTTCTTATACATAATCTTGTCAGCACGACCTCTTGTATCCTTTAAATCTTCGTCCTGAGTCGCATCATATGTAGCAAATCCATATGCAACACTCATATTAATCTTTGGGTTTGCGACATTGTATTCATCTATACATTTTTGCATCTCATTATAGCATACACTTATATTTTCTTCTGTTGTATTCTTACCTATAACACAAAATTCATCTCCGCCTATTCGATAACAGTTACCCACACTTGCAAATGCATCCTTTATGTATCTAGCACATGATTTTATGTATTCATCACCATAATTATGTCCTAATGTATCGTTGCACACTTTTAAATTATTTAAATCGAACATCAACACTGTATATAAATCTTCTGTAATATTCATCTGTTTCATATCATTATTACAAGCTGTTCTATTTAAAACACCTGTAAGCTCATCTCTATAAGCAAGAGTCTCAAACTTCTGCGCTTCTCTCCCTTTTTTCAAGAGCTTTTGTGTCTCTCTCATGGAATAATAACATAATGTTATAATATGAATTAAAAATGTAAATTTAGTAAAAACATAATCTCTACTAGCGTTTGTATCAACATAGAACAATACAATATCTGCCCCTACACCTAAAGACGTCATCAATCCACATAACATATTTAATTTGCTCATACCATTTAGTTTCTTCCAACCTACAGTTATAAAGTTTACAATCAACATACCTACCAATGCACATATGGATACTCCTATAGCTAAATGTGTCAAAATAAGAGTTTCTTTCATATCTTTAAAGTCTAATAGTTGAAGAGTATAAACTATTATCTGAGTCGCAATAACTATCCTACATAAAAATTCACATATCTTACCATACTTTACATCCATAAGACGCTTTTCAAAAAGAATCAATGGAACTGATATAGAGCCTAGGATAATATATGACATATATGTCAATACTGTACCACAATCAAATATCATATTTACTAATGGCATATTAGCAAATAACCAAATAGACATCATAACAGAAAAAATACCCAAATATATAAGGTCATAGCTATTCGTTCTATTCTTAGTTGATAGTATACTATAAATCACCACAATAAGTCCTACAGCAAGCATTATAAAAACTATTGATAGATTAAGTATTCCAGCAAAAAACTCATTCTTTACAATTGTCATTCTATCTCCCAGATAAAATGTTGGCTCATAATCTAAATATGATGCATAATCAGTATAAACCGATACCTCAATATTTTTCCCTGCCATATCCTCTGGTATGAAGATACAATGCCATGTATCACCTGATACAGTATTAAAATATGAACTCTTCTTATCCATATACATACTGTACATAAGGATATCCTCTGAATATACATTCACATCTGCGTGGTATGTATAAAACATCAATGATTCTCCACCCTTAGCTATATCTCCCAGCTTATTCTTATAGTTAATGACATACTGTCCACCATAAGTTTTTTCACCTGTAGTGCTTCTCTCCCATCCAGACATAACAGTTGCTGTAAGATCCTTTGTATTTCTAGTTCTTATATTCTCAACACTAGCCGCACCAATCAATAGCAATACTGTACAAAACACAGTTATAGCAAACCACCATAACGCTATTTTTTTACTTCTGCTCATATAATTTCCTCTTTTCTATACCCACGCTTATCATAAACCCAATATTATTATAATTTTATCATACGGCATAAAAAACGGCAAGAGATAATCTCTTGCCGTCAATATAATATGTGCTTATTTTATTATGAGAAGTACTTAACACCCGACTCAAATATCTTAAGATCCTGGTCTCCGTAGATGTTCATAGCAACTGCGTCGCCTCTTCTCTCTGCATGTGCCATCTTACCGAAGCATCTTCCATCCGGGCTTGTGATACCTTCGATAGCACAGTAAGAACCATTTACGTTCCACTCTTCATCCATTGTTGGATTACCATTCATATCAACATACTGTGTTGCAACCTGTCCATTAGCGAAGAGCTTATCAATCCACTCCTTAGGAGCTACGAAACGTCCTTCACCATGCGAAGCAGGGCTTGTATATGTCTTGCCTACCTCTGCAAGCTGTAACCAAGGTGACTTGTTAGATACAACCTTAGTATTAACCATCTTAGAGATATGACGATTGATTGTGTTGTAAGTAAGTGTTGGCGAGTTAGCATCCTGACCTGTAATCTGTCCATTTGGTACAAGACCAAGCTTGATAAGCGCCTGGAAACCATTACAGATACCAAGTGCAAGACCATCTCTCTCATTGAGGAGCTTATGAACTGCTTCCTTCATCTTCTCATTTCTAAATGCTGTAGCGAAGAACTTAGCAGAACCATCTGGCTCATCACCTGCTGAGAATCCACCTGGGAACATGATAATCTGTGACTTAGCGATACTCTCTTCGAATACCTTTACAGACTCTCTGATATCATCAGCATTTAAGTTCTTAAATACCTTAACGATAGTATCAGCACCAGCGCGTTCAAATGCCTTAGCAGAATCATACTCACAGTTTGTACCTGGGAATACAGGGATAAATACTGTAGGTCTAGCTACCTTATTCTTGCATACATATACGCTACCACCTGTATAGATAGGTGTATCAAGAACTGTCTTATCATCAGTAACTCTTGTAGGGAATACCTTTTCAAGTGGAGCTTCCCAAGTAGATATAGCATCATCCATTGTGATAACCATATCGCCATACTTGATTGTTTCTTCCTCTGTTACGCTACCGATTACCTTTACAGCATCGCCAAGTTCAGCTATAACAGCCTCTAATTCAGCCATCTTTGTAGCATCGATTTCTGCTACGATATTACCAAAGCCAGGTGCAAATAATTCTTCCTTGCTTACGCATGAATCACAGATAGCAAAACCTAACTTATTACCAAATGACATCTTTGAAACAGCTGCTGCCATACCCTTAGCATCAAGAGCGTATGCAGCTACCATTGTCTTATTAACTGCAAGTGAATGAATAGCTTCGTAAAGCTTCATAACCTGTGCATATACAGGCTTATCAAATTCATCCTTCTCGATAGTAAACTTAACAAGCTTATTACCAGCCTTCTTAAGCTCTGGAGTAACGATTTCACCTTCCTTAGCCACATCTACTGCAAATGAAACAAGTGTAGGTGGAACATCTATATCATTGAATGTACCAGACATACTGTCCTTACCACCGATTGATGGAAGGCCAAATCCAAGCTGAGCATCATATGCACCGAGTAATGCTGCAAATGGCTGGCTCCAACGCTTTGGATCCTCAGACATTCTTCTGAAGTACTCCTGGAATGTAAATCTAATCTTCTTAAAATCACCACCGTTAGCTACAATCTTAGCAACAGACTCAACTACTGCGTAGATTGAACCGTGGTATGGGCTCCATGTTGAAAGATATGGATCAAATCCATAGCTCATCATTGTAACTGTATCACACTTACCTGTAAGAACCGGAAGCTTAGCTACCATAGACTGTGTCTCTGTGAGCTGGTACTTACCACCGTGTGGCATAAATACTGATCCAGCACCGATAGAGCCGTCGAACATTTCTACAAGACCCTTCTGCGAACATACGTTAAGATCTGAAAGTGTATCAAGCCACTGCTTCT
Source organism: Lachnospiraceae bacterium (assembly GCA_045125245.1). Classification (GTDB taxonomy): domain Bacteria; phylum Bacillota; class Clostridia; order Lachnospirales; family Lachnospiraceae; genus SVEL01. The sequence continues at coordinate 1,365 of JBGVNF010000082.1, read as the reverse complement.
TAACATCTGTCACTTCCTTAGCTACTAAATAATTATCTTCCTTAACTGGCATCTCAACTGCAACAGAAGCTTCCTGATGAGCACCATTTGTATCAATAAATGATCTAGCAAGGTCAACGATTACCTTTCCTCTCCACTTAAGAGTCATTCTAGGATCTTCCTTAACTACAGCAACTTCTACTGCTTCAAGGTTTTCCTCGGCAGCATACTTCATAAACTCAGCTACATCCTTAGGATCGATAACTACAGCCATTCTCTCCTGTGACTCAGAGATAGAAATCTCTGTACCATCAAGACCTGCATACTTCTTTGGAACCATATCAAGGTTAATATCAAGACCTGCTGCAAGCTCACCGATAGCAACGGATACACCACCTGCACCAAAGTCATTACATTTCTTTATAAGCTTTGAAACTTCTTCTCTTCTGAAAAGTCTCTGAATCTTTCTCTCTGTAGGAGCATTACCCTTCTGAACCTCAGCACCACAAGTCTCAATTGACTTCTCTGTGTGTACCTTAGAAGAACCTGTAGCACCACCACAGCCGTCACGACCTGTACGACCACCGAGTAAGATGATGATATCGCCTGGATCAGATGTTTCTCTCTTAACTGCACGTCTTGGAGCGGCACCCATTACAGCACCAATCTCCATTCTCTTAGCAACATAATCCGGATGATAAATCTCTTTTACAAAACCTGTGGCAAGTCCAATCTGGTTACCATAGCTGGAATATCCGCTGGCTGCGCCACGAACAAGCTTCTTCTGGGATAATTTTCCTTTTAAAGTATCTGCAACTGGAACGGTTGGGTCTGCTGCACCAGTTACACGCATTGCCTGATATACATATCCACGTCCTGAAAGTGGGTCACGGATGGCTCCACCAAGACAGGTTGCTGCACCACCGAAAGGCTCGATTTCTGTTGGGTGGTTGTGGGTTTCATTTTTGAAAAATACAAGCCACTCTTCTGTCTCTGTAGTTCCGTCTTCCTTTTCAAACTCTACTGGAACGACGATGGAGCAGGCATTGATTTCATCGGACTCCTCTAAATCAGCCAGCTTGCCATCTTTCTTTAACTTGCGCATTGCCATGAGGGCTAAATCCATCAGGCAGACAAATTTGTCATCTCTTCCCTTAAAGATTTCTTCTCTTGTCTCTAAGTAATCTTTGTATGTTTTCTCCATTGGAGCCTTGAAATATCCTTCTCCAAAAGCCACATCGGTAAGCTCGGTTGAGAAAGTGGTGTGACGGCAGTGGTCAGACCAATAAGTATCTAATACTCGCACCTCTGTCATAGATGGATCTCTTTGCTCTTCATTCTTGAAATAATTCTGGATGTGAAGAAAATCCTTAAATGTCATGGCAA
>JBGVNF010000081.1:0-40908 GCA_045125245.1 Lachnospiraceae bacterium | reverse complement strand
GATGAAAACATCTGTCTATTTGTAATTGAAAAAAAACTTAAATATGATAAAATTTCTTTCTTTTCCATCTGTTGCTATTATGAAAGAAAAAAAGAACTATACTAAAATATTCTTATCTTAATGACATTGGCTTATTGCCCCGCAGGGGTATAGCCAAGGACGCTCAAACATACTCGGCAGGCGGCATTATTGCTGCGGTGTGGGGATGAAAACTTAACGAAAATCTTCCGATGATGTCTTTCATCCACACGAACATCACCTAGCTACGATGTATTTTATTGAGAATATCACGCAGTAATAAACTTGTATCAAGGGGGCATTTAGCAAATCACAGGTTCCGATATCTAATGCTAAAAAATATATAAATATACTTGGTTGTATAACAAATTATTAGGTGAGAAAATCTGTTCATCACGCTATAAAGTTCGGATAATGTATATTATTGCGGTAATAGTAGGGGAAACCTTGTTAAAAATTACTTGTCAATGGGCCGTATTTGTACTAGAATAGGAATAGTGACTATATGAAAATGGAGGAAATGCGATGTTAGATTTAAAGTTTGTCAGAGAGAATCCTGACATTGTAAAACAGAACATTAAAAATAAGTTTCAGGACAGTAAGCTTCCACTTGTTGATGAGGTGATTGCTCTTGATGCGGAGAGCAGAGCTGTGAAGCAGGAAGCGGATGCATTGCGTGCTGATAGAAATAAAATTTCTAAGCAGATTGGTGCTTTGATGGCACAGGGTAAGAAGGAAGAGGCTGAAGAGACAAAGAAACTTGTAACAGAGAAGTCAGCAAGACTTGCAGAGTTAGAGGCTAAGGAGAGCGAACTTTCTGAGAAGGTTACTAAGATAATGATGATTATTCCAAATATTATCGATCCTAGCGTGCCATTGGGTAAGGATGATTCGGAGAACGTAGAGCTTGAGAAGTTTGGTGAGCCAGTAGTTCCAGAGTTTGATATACCATATCATTCAGAGATTATGGAGAGCGTTGATGGTTTGGATTTAGATTCAGCTAGAAAGGTAGCTGGAAATGGATTCTATTACCTTATGGGAGATATAGCTAGACTTCATTCAGCAGTTATTTCATATGCCAGAGACTTTATGATTGATAGAGGCTTCACATATTGTATACCACCATTTATGATTAGAAGTGAAGTAGTTACAGGTGTAATGAGCTTTGCAGAGATGGATGCCATGATGTATAAGATTGAGGGCGAGGATTTGTACTTAATCGGAACAAGTGAGCATTCTATGATCGGAAAGTTTATCGATACAATTATTCCAGAGGAGCAGCTTCCACATACACTTACAAGCTACTCACCATGCTTTAGAAAAGAGAAAGGTGCTCACGGCATCGAGGAGAGAGGTGTATACCGTATCCATCAGTTCGAGAAGCAGGAGATGATAGTTGTATGTAAGCCAGAGGATAGCAAGATGTGGTTTGAGAAACTCTGGAAGAATACAGTAGATTTATTTAGAACACTTGATATTCCAGTTAGAACGTTAGAGTGTTGTTCAGGAGATTTAGCTGATCTTAAGGTTAAGTCAATCGACGTAGAGGCTTGGTCACCAAGACAGAAGAAGTATTTCGAGGTTGGAAGCTGTTCAAATCTTGGAGATGCACAGGCTAGAAGACTTAAGATAAGAGTTAAGGGTGAAGATGGCGAGAAGTATTTCGCACATACACTTAATAACACAGTAGTAGCGCCACCAAGAATGCTTATAGCATTTTTAGAAAATAATTTATGTGCAGATGGCTCAATTAAGATTCCAGAAGCATTAAGACCTTATATGGGTGGAAAAACAGAAATAAGAAAGTAGGACTTAGGAGGAAGTTATGTATTCATTTGACGAAGTAAAGAATTATGATTTGGAACTTGCAAACGCAATGGAGGACGAGCTCACAAGACAGAGAGATCATATCGAGCTTATTGCATCAGAGAACTTTGTAAGCAAGGCTGTTATGGCAGCTATGGGTTCGCCACTTACAAATAAGTATGCAGAAGGATATCCAGGAAAGAGATATTACGGTGGATGTCAGCATGTTGACGTGGTTGAGACACTTGCAATCGAGAGAGCTAAGGAGCTTTTTGGTTGTGGTTATGTAAATGTACAGCCACATTCAGGTGCACAGGCTAACCTTGCTGCATTCTTTGCAATGGTAGAGCCAGGTGATACAGTTATGGGTATGAGCCTTGCAGATGGTGGTCACCTTACACATGGTTCACCAGTTAACATTTCTGGTAAGTATTTCAATATCGTATCTTATGGTGTAAATGAAGATGGTTTCATAGATTATGATAATGTATTAGCTATTGCTAAGGAGTGTCAGCCAAAGCTTATCGTAGCTGGTGCTAGTGCATATCCAAGAGAGATAGATTTCAAGAAGTTTAGAGAAATCGCTGATGAAGTAGGAGCATACCTTATGGTAGATATGGCTCACATCGCTGGTCTTGTAGCAGCAGGCTTACATATGAGCCCAATTCCTTATGCTGATGTAGTTACAACTACAACACATAAGACACTTCGTGGACCAAGAGGTGGTATGATTCTTGCTAGCGAGGAGAGCGCTGCTAAGTTTAACTTCAATAAGGCAGTATTCCCAGGTATCCAGGGTGGTCCTCTTATGCATGTAATCGCAGCTAAGGCTGTTTGCTTCAAGGAAGCATTATCAGATGAATATAAGGCATATATGAAGGATGTTAAGGATAACGCAGCAGCTCTTGCTAAGGGGCTTACAGATAGAGGCTTTAACCTTATCTCTGGTGGTACAGATAATCACTTAATGCTCGTTGACTTAAGAAATATGAACGTTACAGGTAAGGAATGTGAGAAGCTCCTTGATGCAGCTAACATTACATGTAATAAGAATGCTATTCCAAAGGATCCAGCATCTCCATTCGTTACATCAGGTATCCGTCTTGGTACAGCAGCTGTTACATCAAGAGGAATGAAGCCAGCTGATATGGATGTTATCGCTGAAGCTATTTATATGCTTGTAACAGATGCAGAGGCTAATAAGGAAAAGGCTATGGAGCTTGTTAAGTCATTGACAGACAAGTATCCACTTTATTAATTCGTAGTTGCAATGCAACGTTGATAAATTCAAGAAGGGAATATAGAAGATATGGCAGGATCTACATTTGGAACATTATTCAGAATATCTACATGGGGTGAATCTCATGGTAAGGCTGTTGGTGTTACTGTTGATGGTTGTCCTGCCGGACTTCCTTTGTCAGAAGAAGATATACAGAAGTTTCTTGACAGAAGAAAGCCCGGACAGTCCAAGTTTACTACACAGCGTAGTGAAGATGATGCAGTAGAGATTTTGTCTGGTGTATTTGAGGGCAAGACTACAGGGACACCTATATCAATGGTCGTATATAATAAGACGCAGAGATCATCAGACTATTCTGATATAGCTAGTTATTATAGACCAGGTCATGCGGATTATACGTTTGATGAGAAGTATGGCTTTAGAGATTATAGAGGTGGTGGACGTTCATCAGGACGAGAGACCATAGGCAGAGTAGCAGCAGGTGCTATAGCGGCCAAGCTATTAGAAGAATTTGGTATAACTGTAACGGCTTATGCAAAATCTATAGGTGAAATTAATATTAGTCAGGAACGTTTTTGTATCACAGAAAGAGATAATAATCCTGTAGCTATGCCAGATAAAGAGGCAGCTATTAAGGCACAGGAATTATTAAATAAAATGATAGAAGAAAAAGATTCTGTAGGTGGCATAGTAGAGTGTGTGGTAAAGGGAATGAAAACAGGTGTAGGTGAGCCGGTTTTTGATAAGCTAGATGCAAAGCTTTCCCAAGCTATTATGTCTATAGGGGCAGTGAAGGGCTTTGAGATAGGCGTTGGTTTTCAGGCAGCCTTAATGAGTGGTTCAGAAAATAATGACGCCTTTACTACAGATGAGAATAAGAATATTATCAAGAAAACTAATAATTCAGGTGGTGTTTTAGGTGGAATTTCAGATGGTTCAGATATTATACTTCGAGCCGCATTTAAGCCTACACCATCTATTTATCGTATGCAGGAAACTGTGAATAAGGATTTAGATAATATAAGTATAGAGATAAAGGGAAGACACGATCCTATAATCGTGCCTAGAGCTGTAGTTGTAGTGGAAGCTATGACAGCTATTACAGTAGTCGATATGCTTATGATTTCTATGACTTCTACAGTTGCTGGAATGAAGAGATTTTTTGAAAGGTAGATATTATGTACAAGCTTATTAAGAAGGATGGAGCTGCAAAAAGAGGCGAATTTCATACAGTGCATGGCGTGATTCAGACACCAGTATTTATGAATGTAGGTACAGCCGCTGCTATAAAGGGTGCAGTTTCTACAGAGGATTTACAGCAAATAAAGACTCAGGTGGAATTGTCTAATACTTATCATCTTCATGTTCGTCCAGGTGATAAAATAGTAAAACAACTAGGCGGACTTCATAAGTTTATGGTATGGGATAAGCCGATACTTACAGATTCAGGCGGATTTCAGGTATTTTCTCTTGCTGGTCTTAGAAAGATTAAAGAAGAGGGTGTATATTTCAATTCTCATGTAGACGGAAGAAAGATATTTATGGGTCCTGAAGAGAGTATGCAGATTCAGTCAAATCTTGCATCTACTATAGCTATGGCATTTGATGAGTGTCCTCCGGCGTTGGCTGATAGAAAGTATATTATTAATTCGGTGGAAAGAACCACAAGATGGCTTGAACGTTGTAAGGTCGAGATGGCAAGACTTAATAGCTTAGAGGATACTATTAATAAAAATCAGATGCTTTTTGGTATAAATCAAGGTGGTATCAATGAAGATATCCGAATTGAACATGCTAAGCGTATAACAGATATGAACCTTGACGGTTATGCTATTGGTGGTTTGGCAGTAGGTGAAAGCCATGAGGATATGTACAGAATAATAGAGGCTACAGTGCCATATTTGCCAGTGGATAAGCCAACATATCTTATGGGTGTAGGAACACCTGCTAATATTTTAGAGGCTGTAGACAGAGGTGTTGATTTCTTTGATTGTGTATATCCATCGAGAAATGGTCGACATGGTCATGTATATACAAATAAGGGAAAGATTAATCTGTTTAATGCAAAATATGAAACTGACAGTGTGCCAATTGAGGCGGGCTGTGGTTGCCCTGCTTGTAAGAAATACAGCAGAGCGTATATAAGACATCTTCTTAAAGCTAAGGAGATGCTAGGGATGAGACTTTGTGTGCTTCATAATCTCTATTTCTATAACACGATGATGGAAGAGATAAGAGAGGCTATAGAACAGGGTCGATACAAAGAGTATAAAAATGCTAAGTTAGAAGGCTTTAATAGCGAAAAATAATATTTTAGGAGGAAATTATGAACAATTTATTTGGATTACTTGATGCGGCAGCAAATGCTAATAATGGAGGCGGCGGATTATGGATAATGATAATTTATGTTGCAGTTATCGTTTTCTTTATGTATTTCTTCGTTTCACGTCCACAGAAGAAGAAAGAAGCAACTCAGGCTACAATGTTATCATCACTTGAAGCTGGTGACAGTGTGCTTACAACAGCTGGTTTCTACGGTGTAGTTATTGATCTTTCAGAGGATACAGTTATCGTAGAGTTTGGTAACAATAAGAACTGTAGAATACCTATGCAGAAGCAGGCTATTGTACAGGTTGAGAAGGCAAATAGCGAGGGGTAATGTATTCCAATGAAGCTTAAAAAAATATATGTATACATTTTGTCTATAGCTTTGTTTGCAAGCTTGTTATGTGGCTGTAATAAAAAGGTGTATATTACAACTGGATTGAAAAGTGATGAGATATTTAAACTATCTGGTGAAGCTTGTAGCCTAGGGCAGATGATGCTAGTGCTTATGACCGAAAAGAATCGTTATGAGGAAGATTTTGGAAATGATATTTGGTCATATGAAAATAAAAACCTAGATGTTAATCTGGAAGAACAGATTAAGGATAAGGTAAAAAAACAGGTATCTGAATTAAAGACTATAGAACTTTTTGCAAAAGAGAATAAAATTCAGTTTTCAGATGATGAAGTGGAATTGATTAAAAAAACTGCAAAGAAGTATTTTGATTCCCTGTCAAAAGAGGAGATAGAGCTTCTTAAGCTAAAAGAAATCGATGTGGAAAAGTTATATTCATCCTTTTATTATGCTGATAAGGTATATTCAAAGCTTACGAAGGACATATCCTTGGAGGTAAGTGATGAAGAGGCTAGAGTGATAAAGTGTAAGTATGTTTTTATAAATGCATCAGAAAATAAAGAACAAGCAAAATTGAAGGCTGAAGAAGTAAAAAAGCTTCTTTTAGACGGAAATGATTTTAATTCTGTTGCTAAGAAATATTCAGATGGCGAGAATAATCAGGTGCAATTGTCAAGAGACAGTGTAACAGAAGAATTTGCTGATAAGTTATTTGCATTGGCAAAGGGAGAATTTACAAATATCATAGAGAATCAGGATGGATATTATATATTCTTATGCGTGGAGGATTATCTACAGGCAGAAACAGAAGCAAATAAGCTTACTATTGCTGAGAATTATAAGAGAGAGCAATATGAGAAGTTGTATAAGCCATTTGAAGCAGAACAAACCTTTGAATTCAATGATAAGGTGTGGGATAAAGTGAAATTAGCTGATTATAGTAAAGTGGTTACGCAGAGCTTATATGATGTCTATAATGAGTATTTTAAGTAAATATGTGTAAATTAATAGGAGCAAGCTTTTGGGCTTGCTCCTATTTTATGATATAGGAAAGTTCTCTGAACTTCCTATATCATAAAAACGCTCCGCTAAGGATCGCACTGCGGCGGAGAAGAAGATGTTGCTAAAGCAACCCGCCGCAGGCGGAGAATCTCGCAAGCGAGATTCTTTCTTGTGATACTAAGTATTAGTTTTCGTTACTATTAGCATCATCTGCATCTGTATCATCTGCAGATTCATCTGTAGATTCGTCAATGGAATTATCTTCACTAGCGTCATCATCAATTAATGCGACTTCTTCATTTTTATTATCTGCATCTGAGTTATCTTCAGCAGTATCATTGTCAGCATCTTCGTTATTAGTCTTCTTCTTTCTTATATCCAAAACAATTAATGTAATAAGTAAGATAGTAGAAACTATAGTAATTACTAAACCTACTGCAAGATTTTCAGGGAAGAACTTAAGCTCGATGGTGTGAGAACCAGCTGGAACTGGTATAGCAAGTAAAGCTTCATTTATTGAAGATATCTCAACCTCTTTGCCATCGATATATGCCTTCCAACCTCTGTCGTAGATAATTGAAGTATACATAAGTCCATCTTCTTTTGCATTGATATTACCCTTGATATAGGTTTCACCAAACTCTGATATTTCAAGTCCCTGTGAAGCCAATGTTTTTATGGCTATATCGAATACATCCTGATGGAATGCATATGCATAAAGCTGAAGAGATGAAACAGAATCACTTGAGGTAACTGTAATAGTGCTTCCAGCAGTAACCTTACCGATATAAACAATTTGACGGTGGTTCATGTCATATTCTGAACCACTTTTCCCTGATGTTCCATCAGCATTTTCTATAGTCCATGAAATATTATCAAGGTAATTAGTTACATAAATATATAAGTCACAGTCTTCAGTAGGTTCGATAGTTGTGTAGGAACCCTTACATGCTGCATAAACCTGAGTGAACATATCACTGTAGCCAGTAGAAGACTCTACAAATGAATTCTGTACTGCAAATGGGTTATTGCCTTCGCATACCCAATTATTTGTAAAATCTGAAGGAATCATAAATCCAAGTGGCAATGTGTAATCCTGCTTGTATAAATACTTTCTATCTACGTCGTCGTAGCTGTATAAGCTCATATTATTTGGTTCATCGATTATACAGTCACTCAATATATACTTTACAGAGAGAAGGGCTGATGTAAATGGTGTGTAACCGTAGTGAGAATAAGCATTAGTTGATTTCTCAAAGCCTAATCGTCCTAAAAATTCTGTGAAATGACCGTTGGCGGTAGAAGAAAAGATGGATACGCCGTGGTAATCATGCCAAGCGGCATCATTCTTTGATCTTCTGTTAATTTTTTCAACTCTGTAGAAGGAATTGTCTTCTATAGAGTCTAAAAGTTTATCTATAACTTTTGTATCCTCTAAATATGTTGAATAACGTGTAGTTTTGTATGATTCCTTATGGTCTGAATTGATAGTTGTTTCGGCTATACAAACCACAAAGAGGATATAAACCACAAATGTTTTATTTAATCTCTTATTCGTAAATGCCAATGTTACAAGGAAGTAGAATAAGAGGAATGTCATGCTCATGTATACGATATCAAATGGATATGAATCATTTACATATAATTCTTCGATAAGAAGCATAATACCAAGTCCACCGAAGAAGGAGCCAGCAAGCTGTTTCTTTGTAAAGCTTTCAATATGGAGAATTACCTGATATACAACTGTTACAAGTATAAAGATGTATATAAATGATTCTCTGGCAGGTAAGCTGTTAGGGAAATGCATTCCGTGGAACAAATAGTTTGGTATATTTGTGTTAAATGCTATAAGGAAGAGGGCTATAAGAAAGCCTGTTCCATATTTTTCCTTTATATTTATCTTACTACATAAGAAGTAGAGAGGAATAAACATAAATATAGCTACTGTACAGTATAAGTTTGGCTCATGGGCATTGAATATGGATACTTCTACATTCATAAGGGAACGTGATGCCATATCTAAGATAGAGAAGTAATTTTGCCATTCCTCTGGGAATTTAAATTCACCTGATGCTGTGTATGATAATGCTGCGATTTCAGGTAATATCATACAAGCGCCTATGCCACCTGCGATAAGAGAGCCTATGACGAAATTCTTTATTCGAGGGAATAAAAATTTGTGGCAATCTTCTATTGGAGATTCAGCAAGCATTCTTACTATAAAGTAGAATACAAGGAATATACATATCATTATTGAGATATAGTAGTTTGAGAATATGGATAATCCCAATGCTACAGTATATAGGAAGTATTTATTCTCTTTAACTAACTGGTCCATACCGAGAACGATAAGTGGAAGAAGCACAAGACAGTCAAGCCACATTACATTCCAAGAAAAGGCTGCCATATATGATGATAAAGCATAGAATACAGCCACAGCTGCGAATGCAAGGTTTTTACCACCATATCTTTTATGAAGATAATATCCACATGTAAGACCGCAAAGACCTGTCTTAATGAGAATATACAAATCGATTGTTACAAGAATATTACCTGTAGGGGCGATTAAGCCTAATAATAAGTTTACAGGGCTAGCTAAATAGTAGCTGTAAAGAGCTGTAAAGTTAACACCCATACCTATATTCCAAGAGTAAAGAAGACTTCCGCCCTCTGTAAGCTTTCTGTAAAGCTCCTTGTGGAAAGGTGCATATTGATGGTAGCAGTCGCTTCGAAGGTAAATATTGTCACCGAATGGATAAATATCTCGTCCTATAAAAATACCGGCTAAAATAGCGACAGGTATGATAAAGGATAAAACATAACCAATTCTGAATTTTACCTTATCTGACATACGTGATGAAGATGTCATCGTTTTTTCCTCCATGTGATTATTTTTATTATTATCTATATCATTAGCTTTACTGTCATTGAAAACGAAAATTTTGCTAAATATATAGTTGAGTATGATGACTGCAACAGAGATTATAGCTTTGGCAATCATCATGTTAATATCTAGCATTCCTGCAAATACAAGGAATACATTTGTTAATAGTAGAGTAAGAACTCTTGCTGATACAAAGGTTGTAAACTCCTTAAGCAATAGCTTGGGTTCAAAGCTTTTTGATTCAAAAACAAATAATTTGTTTGTGATAAAAGCAAATATTACTGCTAAAACCCATGCTAGAGTATTGGATACTAGCTCACCTATGTTTAGACTGTAATATAATATTCCAAATGCCGCAAAATCAACAACTGTTGTAAGCACACCAAATATGGTATATACGATGGTTTCGCGATTTAGGAACTTATTTATCAGCTTATTCATGTTTCTTACCTCCCAGAGGAAGGTTTGTATCCTTTAATATATAGATAGGTCTATTTTTTACCTCCATATATATATTTGCTACATATTCACCTAAAATACCTATAGATAATTCGATTATGCCGCCAAGGAAAAGAATAGCGGAAAGTGTTGTTACGTATCCTGGCACATCTATACCGAATATTAAGGTTTTAACAAGTGTAAATATAATATAAATAAATGCAAATATAGATATAAAAAAGCCCATGCCTGTAACCATTCTAAGTGGTGTAATGGAAAAACTTGTTATACCGCTAATGGCATATTTGAATAATCCCCAGAAACTCCACTTTGTAGTGCCTAGTGGACGTTCAACATTCTCATAAGGGAGCCATTTTGTTTTAAAGCCTACCCAGGCGAAGATTCCCTTTGAAAATCTTTGGCGCTCTGATAATGCAAGAACGGAATTCACCATATCTCTAGTCATTATTCTAAAATCTACAGCGCCCTGAACTAAATCTATATTAGTCATCTTCTGATTTACCTTATAAAACATACTAGAGAAGAAGCTTCTGATAGGAGCTTCGCCTTTTCTGGTTGTTCGTCTGGCTGCACAGCAATCATAGCCTTCTTTAATGCCTTCTATCATATCAGGAATCATAGTAGGTGGATGCTGTAAATCTGCATCCATAATGACTACATAATCACCTGTAGAGTGGTCAAGGCCGGCGTACATAGCAGCTTCCTTACCAAAATTTCTTGAAAATGAAATATAATTAACATTGCTATGTTTTTCTGCCAATTCTTGCAATATTGATAATGTCTTATCGCGACTGCCGTCGTCTACGAAAATATATCGGCAAGTATAGTCGCTTATACCCTCTGTCACCTTGGAAGACTCTGTATAAAAAAGATTTAAGACGTCTTCTTCGTTGTAACAAGGGACAATAATATCTATAGTTTTATTGTTAGTTTCCATTTTGTTCCCCGTTTCACATTTTATATTTTTTAATGCGGCTAAAAAGCCTTGTAAGTCTTTACAAATCCATAAAATATTGTACAATAATATAGTTAGAGTGTAAACCGAAATTTGCTAATAAAAGTAATAAAAAACACCATGTGGGAGGTTATTTTTATGTTTAAGTATTTTCTAGCATCAAAATCGCCAAGAAGAAAAGAATTAATGAATCAAATTGGCATTGAATTTGAGATAATGATAAGTGAAAGAGAAGAGATAATTACTAGCACAGTTCCAGAGGAAGTAGTAAAGGAACTATCACTTCAGAAAGCATTGGAGATAGAACGCATGCTTCTTAAGAAATGTGATGGTAATATATTTGATAAATATTCTAAAGAAGGCTTCCAGGGCGTGGTGATTATAGGTGCAGATACGGTAGTGTCTAAGGATGGTGAAATCATGGGTAAGCCAGCTGATGAGGAGGACTCTTTTAATATGTTAAAAAAGCTTCAGGGCGATAAGCATATGGTTAGTACCGGAGTCGCCCTTATAGTTATAAAAGGTGATGGCAAGGAAACTATTAGTTATGCTGTAGATACGGATGTTGACATGTATCCAATGTCTGATGAGGAGATTAAAGAATATATAGCCACTAAAGAACCTGCTGATAAAGCTGGTAGCTATGCTATCCAGGGAATTGGTGCAAAGTTCATCAGTGGCATAAATGGTGATTACAATAATGTAGTTGGTCTCCCTATAGGTAGTATTTACCAAGCAATAAGGAAATTATAACAATTTGAATAAGTAAAATAGCAGGCATACCGTACGCAAAGTACCAATGCTTTGTCTTATGTCTAAAAAGGCGCATACCAGCAATAGAACCTACTGAGCCACCTATAATGGCTATTAAAAACAAGGTTTTTTCTGGGATGCGCCATTTATTTTTTATAGCGCGACGCTTGTCTATAAGCATTGAAAAGAAACCGATAATATTGATAATAATAGTATAAATAATGATAATTTTAATCATAGTAAGGACTCCTTTTTGTTAATCCTGTTGCTTTGTAGCAACGATTTAAATGATAATTCAAATCTAGCAAAATATTAGTGCTAAGTCAAATTTATTTTACATATAGTGACTATAGAACCCTACGCCTTAACGAAAGGCTGCGGAATACAAAAAATAAAAGGAGATAGGTATGAGACTTAGTGAGCTTAAATGTAAGGAAGTTATAAACGAAAAGGATGGAAAACGCTTAGGGAATATAACTGACATCATATTTGAAGCTAAGACAGGATGTATAGAAAGTGTGATTATTCCAGGACAGGTGCGTCTTTGCAATATGTTTGGCAAGGCTGAGGAATATATTATACCCTATAAATGTATATGTCAGGTGGGGGAAGATGTGGTATTAGTATGCATTGATGCTGATAAATTTGCCTTTTAATTAAAGGAAGTTGCTAAGTAACTATGATTTAGTGAAAAGCAAGACTTGACAATAAAAGGATTTAAGGTAATATAATGGTATAGATAACAGCAAGGAGGAAGCACAAGTGAAGTGTCCGTTTTGTGGAAAAGAAAATACTAAAGTTATAGATTCAAGACCTGCTGATGATAATAGTTCAATCAGAAGAAGAAGACAGTGTGATGTATGCGGTAAGAGATTTACTACATATGAGAAAGTGGAGACAATTCCTCTTATTGTTATTAAGAAGGACGATAATAGAGAGCCTTATGACAGAGAGAAGATTCAGGGCGGTATAATTCGTTCCTGCCACAAGAGACCGGTTTCTGCTAATCAGATTAGTGAGATGGTGGAGGATATTGAGAATCAGATTTTCAATATGGAAGAGAAGGAGATACCAAGTTCTACTATTGGAGAGCTTGTTATGGATAAATTAAAGGATGTGGATCAGGTTGCATACGTTAGATTTGCTTCCGTGTACCGTGAATTTAAAGATGTTAACACATTTATGCATGAAATAAAGAAGATTTTAGATAAGTAAAGGGCGAGAGATGTTTTTTAATAAGTTTTTTCCAAAGAAGGTAGTGCGAAGCACATACTCAATTAATTTTAAAAAATATTATAAGAATGGATATAGAGGTGTATTATTTGATATTGATAATACTCTTGTGCCACATGGAGAAGCAGCTGATGATAAGGCTATAGCGTTCTTTCAGAAGTTAAGAGATTTGGGATTTAAGTTCTGCCTTATTTCTAACAACAAGGAAGAGAGAGTTAAGTCATTTGCCGATAAGGTTGGGGCACCGTATATTTTTGATGCTCATAAGCCGTCTACCGATGGATACAATAAGGCGATGGAGATTATCGGCACAGACATCAATGAAACTATATTTGTTGGTGATCAGGTGTTTACAGATGTATTTGGTGGCAATAGAGCTAGCCTTTATACTATATTAGTTCGTCCAATTCATAAGAAGGAAGAAATTCAGATAGTATTAAAAAGATACCTTGAAAAGCCTGTATTGTTTTTCTACAAGATGAGAGACAGAAAGAAGCTTAAGAAGGAAAATAAGCAGTACAATAAAAAGAGATTAAAGCTTCTCGCTTTGAAACGTAAAAATAAAGAAGTAGTAGAAGAGAATAATGAAAACGGCGCTGATTAGGCGCCGTTTTTTGTAAATTATTTATTCCGTATATGGAATGTATTCCTCGTATCTGTGACCATCTTCGTCTATATAAACGTTAGTAATGTTACCATATTCATCTTCATGAATTTCTATTAAGTCAAATTCTGAGTAATCATTATATTCATATCGTTCAATGAGAGGTGAGTCGGCTGGAATAGATAAATAGTATGAGCCATATAAATCTGATAAACCATCTGTATGTTCTGCAAAAAATATCTTACAAATATATTGTTTTTCATCAGTTAAATGTGTTTTGTCGAATTTAAAATCTGAATTAACAGCTTCTTTTAATAACTTTAACAATTCTTTTTGCTTTTCAGGTTTTTCTGTGATGTCCACGTCAATAGTTACATTGGTGTTAGGGTCACTGTTTTGTAACAGATAGTCTGCATCAGCTCTTAGATGGTAGTCATGTGGACTAGCCCCTTTTTCAATAAAATCAATAAAATTATTTAATCTGTTTTTAGTGTTCTTATTTATGCTGTTGATATATTGCATTACTGTCTCAGGCATTAATGAACATATAGGCAACTGCATATGACACATACGTCCGTTAACATGCATAGATATATAAATATAATCTATAGGGTCAAATTTATAATTTGCTTCTAATGCTATATCTACAAGCTGTTCTGTTGTTAAGTTTTTAAGCTCTGATAAATAAGTTTTATATATTTCATTAGACTGGGCTATAGTGGCTTCTTCACAATCTACAGCGATTGCGCTGTTAACACTAGGATAGTTATAAAATCTTTCTTTGAAGGAATCTACTTCCATAAGCTTATTTGCCAAAGCCTTAATTTCTAAATTATCTAAATAAACCAATCGTGTTTCATTATATAAAGGTGAATCGAAGGTTATTTTTATAGGATGGCAATAATTAGAAGGGTCGCTTCTGTCTGTATTGTGAATATCTACCAAGTAATCGACAATATTTCTGTCAGTTACCTTAACATTGCTAATCATCTCTTTGAAATATGAGTATACTTCATAATAATATTCATCATTATAAGTGATAGACTGATATATGTCAGAGGCATCTGTTATATATATATAATCTATATCATCCTTGTTAAAGGTTTCATTATTGTAGTATTGAACAGTCATATACATTACAAATATCAATGCTATATCAGTTAATATGATAATAGGTGCATATAGAATGCCTTTGAATCCTTTTTTGACTGACTTTTTGTGTGCTGCCTCTAATGCAAACATTAAGACAGTAATTGCAAAAATAACAAGTATTATTGATGAAAATTTGTAAGATAGATTGTCTGCGATATCTTCAGGTGTTTTACCAAAGGTATATCCTATAATAAATAAACTTATTAAAAATCCTGCGGAAAATCTTAATATAGAAAAGACCTTCTCACTTCTAAAGCTTTTTGTAGAGATTTCACTTGGTCTAGAGATAAAAAGCTTTATACCTATAATTAAATAGATAATAGATAATCCGAGGGAATAATAAGTATGCTCGCCTAGAAGCAACATATTATATAAGGCTTGATTATTGAAACCAAAAAGACAAGTTATCAATGCAAAAGGTATATTTGCTAAGAAATTAAATATTAAATGACCATCGGTTGTCATAGTATTTGAACTAGTTATAGTCATATAGCTTAAAATTGTAATGACTAAACGCGGAATGATTAGTATTCCACAAGAAAAAACTATGTTTGATGTAATAGTACCTGTAAGGGATATGCCGATGCTGAATGTGGAAATTATCAATAAGCATCCCACAATTGTATTGACTATATAATTGATAATAGTAATGTTATCTATTACATAGTAAGGTAGAGTAATGCTTGTTGTGATAAGTAAAATAAATGTGTAAATAATGGCAAGCATTACCACCCAGGCCATAATAGCAGTGGTAAAAGTAGTAAATAATGTTATACGTTTAACAGGAAGGGAATGATAAAAATCGCTGCCGTTTCTTTTGGTCAAGAAGTTAAAAAGCATAATAAACATTAACGGTGCAACTATAAATATCAACGCTAATAATGGCCACATAAATGCATCTGTATCAAATAGCTGAGCTGACTGATAATGTGATAGTGACTCGTTGTTTTCTATCATATGAAGAAGAGGCATAAATACGCCTAATGCTCCTAAGATAACAAATGCAGTTAATCCTACAACTCTTATCTGCTTGAAGGCTTCAACAAATAATTTTTCATTAAACAAATTGCTTATATTAAATTTTTTCTTATTCATAATTAGTCCTCCATGCCTGTAAGTGATATGTCAAAACTGTATTCCAATGTTTCCATTTCGTATGCGAATATTTCTTCGAGTGTAAGTGGAAGAATATCGCAGATGACAGGATTAAGTTTTTTGAAGAAATCCTTTGTTTTTTCTTCATCTCCCTTAATTATCATAGAACATACAGAACCACTCTTAGTAAAACGCTTATATTCAAGTCCCCCAAATAAGCTCTCATCATAATCAAATGTAAAGGCAAGCTGTGCCTTGAAGTGGGATGTCTTTAAGTTCTCCACATCATTTTGTAATATTAAACCACCTTTATGTAAAAGCGCTAATTTATCGCATATATCTTCTAATTCTCTAAGTGAGTGCGAAGTGATGATGGCAGTAGACTTACGTTCCATTACATCCTCGCAGATAATACTTTTTACATAGTTACGAACGATTGGGTCAAAGCCGTCAAAGGTTTCGTCAAAAAGTAAGTATTCTGCTTTGGTAGAAAGTGCGAGAAGAGTAGCAGCCTGTCGTTTCATACCTTTGGAGAAGGTGGTGATAGGACGGTTCATATCAAGATTAAAGGTTTCTGCTAATTCCTTGCATCGTTCATCATCAAAATTCTTATATACACTTTTGTAAAGTGTACTCATTTTCTTTATAGTAGCACCTGGTGTAAAGTATAAATCATCAGGAACAAAAGCAATATTTGCTTTAATGTCAGGATTGTCAAATGGTACTATATCATCTATAGAAACACTCCCCTTATCCGGCATATATATACCAGTAATTAATCTTAATAAAGTTGATTTTCCTGCACCATTTGAACCTACAATTCCACATATACAACCATTTGGAATAGAACAGGTTACATTATCTAAGGCAGTGTAGGTATCGAATACTTTGGTTAAACCCTCAGTTTTAATCATTTTCATTATCCTCCTTTAATTGATAAACATCCCTTACTGTGTCAAGCACAGCTTCTTGTGGTAGCCCGGCAAGCTTCAATTCATTAACGAGCTCTTTAAGATTTGTTAATTTTTTTATTTTTTGATTGCTTAGGATATCTTTAGCATCCTTTGTAATAAAGCAACCTCTGCCAGGAACTGAATATATGATACCGTTTCGGTCTAATTCTGCATAAGCTTTTTGTATTGTATTTGGATTTATGGATAAGCTTACTGACAGATTTCGTACAGAAGGTATCTGATTGTCTGCTTCAAGGATTCCTGTTAATATAAAATGTTCAAGCTGATTTATAATCTGTTCATACACAGGTATTCTTGAAAAGGAATCTATTTGAAACATTAATAACCTCCTTTCATAACCTAAATACTAGGTGTACTATGTCGACTAGTACACTTAATATAACATCACCATTGGTATGTGTCAATATGAATTTGAAAAAATATATTTAATCCGAAAAGCAGTTTAAATGGTATTGCACGTATTTAAAAATATAGTATAATCTTAGTAAGATTTTGAAGTTTTTATAATAATTAGTAATAATTAGTTTGGAGAGATACTATGGAAAAAATAAATGCTACACAGATTTTTATGACAGATAAAGTGATAGTAAGAAGTGGAGAGGATGAGTCCTTTATCGGTTTTCAGATATTGCCTAAAGATGATACACAGGGATTTTTTGTTAAGTCATCTCCTTTCATTAAGGTTGCCATAAAGGAGACGGATTCTGAGGAAAATCTTAGAGTGCTTTCAGTTAAAGGGATAAGTGATAGCGATGAGATTCGTGAAGGATTTGTTTCAGTGACTTTAGATGATGGAACAGAAGCAGAATGTGAAGTTTTGGTGCTTCCAAAATATATTGCACCGCCTTCCTTTGCGAAGGAGCCACGTATTTATTTCCATAAGGGCTTTGCTATAGTAGATTATGAGTTTGGTGATATGGGCGAAAATATTGACCAGACACAGATAAACTGGTATAGACTTGGTAAATTTGAAAAGTCTAGATTTTCTATAATTGATTATTTTAGGAAAACTACAGAGGATGAATGTAGACGAATAGCAGTATCAAGAGATAATGTTCCTTTGAAAAAGATACCGCTTACTATGGCTGATGTGGGTAAGTATATGAAGCTTTCCATAAAGCCTAAGCACAGTAATAGTTATCTGGGTCAGGAAGTTATCTATGTAAGTGAGGTGATTAAGGAAGAACATATAGAGAAGAATAGAATTGAACTTAATCCTATAAATGCTGATGACTACAATGATTATGATATGCTTCCAGGTTATTTCACTGTAAGAGGGGATATGAAGGTAGAACAGCAGCTTTTTAATGATGAATATGGATTACTTACAGAATCTATGGGTTGCGGTATATACTATAATAATGGCAGCCAATCAGGTAATATGATACTTCATATTAATATTGACCCTGAGTGTAAGAATGGTAATGGCTTTGATGGCACAGGACAATATGAAGAAATCTATATTAAATATGATCCTATAGAAAAGAATGGTTATGGACTTCGTATAGAGAGTACAGCGGCTGATGACGGAAAAGTGAACTTTGCTCTATATCAATATAAAAATGGAAATGAAACTGCTGTAAGTGAAGTATATTCTTCAGATGCATTCAGACCAGGCTGTGAGATAACACTTGAAGCTGATAAAGATATTTTAAATGCGTTTATAACCTATGATGATGGTGAAAATTTCTCGGATTTGGAGCTTAGGGCGAAGATAAAGGAAAACTCATACGGTGGCTTTGGCTTTAAACATATGGCGGAAGCTACAGAGGGGTATAGATGCTACATTAAAAAGATGGTAGTTACTTATATGTAGCATTTAATTAAAATGATTTTTATATGAATAAAAAAATCTAAAAGAGCTCATCATATATATGTAATATAAAAAAGGAGGACATATATATGCCAGTTTTAGATTGTAGTGTAAAGCCTTGTGTGCATAACAAGGATAATAAGTGCAGTCTTGATTCTATCAAAGTAGAAGGAAAGAATGCAGATTATTCAGATGATACAGCTTGTGGTAGCTATCAGCTTAGAGCAAGTGAGCAGATGACAAATGCTTGTGGTAAGGAGCCTAAGACAACTTTGAAAGTTGCTTGTTCAGCTACTAAGTGTGTATTCAATGAAGGCAATATGTGTAAGGCAGAGCACATTGGTATCGCAGGTGGTCATGCTGGTACAATGGATGAAACTGAATGTGCAAGCTTTGTATGCAAGGACGGTAAGTAAATATTTTATAAAAAAATGTATTGACAAAGGGTGCGGACTGTGCTAAACTATCTGCGTTGCTTAGGGCAACTGAGTAAGAAGCAGAGTATCCACTCTCACCCATGGGTTAAGGAACTACATGGTGTTTAATACTGATTATAGTCATAAGACTTATTGTGTGTATTATTAGTGGATAGAATGCTCTATCCACTTTTTTATTATATTCATTCATATTAGGAGGTGTACTACTATTAGCGAATTAATGATTAACGAACAAATCAGAGACAAGGAAATTCGTTTGATTGGAGAAGACGGAGAACAGTTAGGTATTATGTCTGCAAAAGATGCCATGAAGCTTGCTAAGGAAGCAGAGCTTGACTTGGTAAAAATTGCACCAACAGCTAAGCCACCTGTTTGCAAGATTATCAACTACGGTAAGTATAAGTATGAGCTTGCAAGAAAGGAAAAGGAAGCTAAGAAGAAGCAAAAGGTTGTAGATGTTAAAGAAGTCCGTTTATCACCGAATATTGAAGAGAATGATTTAAAGACAAAGGTTAACCAGGCTAGAAAATTCCTTACAAAGGGAGATAAGGTTAAGGTTACATTGCGTTTCAGAGGTCGTGAGATGGCACATATGCAGAGTGGTAAGGTTATTCTTGATAATTTTGCAGAGCAGCTTATGGACGTTGCGACTATTGAAAAACCAGCTAAGCTAGAAGGAAAGAGCATGATGATGGTTTTAACTGAGAAAAAATAGTTAAAATATGTAGTTTTAAGGAGGATATTACAATGCCAAAGATCAAGACAAGTAGAGCAGCAGCTAAGCGTTTTAAGAAGACAGGTACAGGTAAGTTAAAGAGAATGAAGGCTTACAAGAGCCACATCCTTACAAAGAAGTCAACAAAGAGAAAGAGAAACTTGAGACAGTCTACAGTAACAGATGCAACAAATGCAAAGGTAATGAAGAAGATTTTACCATATCTGTAAACTATTAACAGGAAAAAGATATTGATTTTTTAGGAGGAATACTAAGATGGCAAGAATTAAAGGCGGTATGAACGCTAGAAAGAAGCATAATAGAACATTAAAGTTAGCAAAAGGTTATAGAGGTGCTAGATCTAAGCAGTACAGAATAGCTAAGCAGTCAGTTATGAGAGCTTTAACAAGCGCTTATGCTGGTAGAAAAGAGAGAAAGAGACAGTTCAGACAGTTATGGATCGCAAGAATCAATGCTGCAGCTAGAATGAACGGTTTATCATACAGCAAGTTCATGTACGGCTTAAAGTTAGCTGGTGTTGAGATGAACAGAAAGATGTTATCTGAGATGGCAGTAAACGATGCAGCTGCATTCGCAAAGCTTGCAGAGATGGCAAAGTCTAAGCTTGCTTAATTAATCGAATTAATTAAACATATAAAAGGAAAGTTTTTAGGAACTTTCCTTTTTTGTGTAGTTAAGAGTAATTTAGTTGCAAAAATGGTGTATTTTAGTTAAAATGTTCATAGGTTTTATGTTTGAAAAGGAGAGTAAGAATGGCTGAAGCAAGATTTGGAAAAGTGAATACAGAGGGTGTACGCTTGAACAAATACCTTAGTGAAGGTGGTTTTTGCTCTAGACGTGAAGCGGATAGGCTCATAGAGGCGGGCAAGGTATTTATAGATGGAAAAGTAGCGCAGATGGGTCAAAAGGTTTTAGAGGGGCAGAAGGTCACAGTGGGTAGACCTGACAATAAAAAGGAAATAAAAAGACAGGAGGAGCTTATCCTTATTGCTTTAAATAAGCCGGTAGGGATAGAGTGTACAACTGATAAATCCAATAAGGACAATATAGTTGATTTCGTGGGATTTAAGTCCAGGGTATTTCCAGTAGGAAGACTTGATAAAAATTCGGAGGGACTTATATTACTTACAAATGATGGTGAATTATCCGATAAGCTGATGCGTGGAGCAAATTATCATGAAAAGGAATATATAGTCACAGTTGATAAAAAGATTGATAATAATTTTATAAAGAAAATGGGTGCAGGAGTACCTTTGAAGGATGAAGAGCATAGCATTGATACAGTTACTAGAAAATGTCATGTAGAAAAGATAAGTGACAGCAAATTTAAGATTATTCTCACTCAGGGAATAAATAGACAGATACGAAGAATGTGTAGCTATTTTGGTTACAATGTTATAAAATTGAAAAGAATTAGAATTATGAATATTAAGCTTGATAATTTAAAGACCGGCCAGTGGAGAATGGTATCAACACATGAATTGAAGGAGCTTAAAAATCTTCTTAAGTAGTGTAAAACTTAGATGTATTGGCAGTGAATTTGCAAGTAGTTAGAGAGCTTAACTTTATTTGTTATAGAATAGGAGATTTTATGAATAAGCAGGATAGAATTAAAGAATTAGTGGAAGTTCTTAATAGAGCCGGCAGGGCCTATTATCAGGAAAGCCATGAGATAATGAGTAATTATGAATATGATGCTTTATATGATGAATTGGTAGCTTTGGAAAAGGAAACAGGTATGGTGCTTGCTAATAGTCCGACTATAAACGTAGGTTATGAAGTGTTAAGTGAACTTCCAAAGGAAACTCATGAAAAGCCTATGCTTTCCTTAGATAAGACAAAGGAGATAGATGGACTTAAGAATTTTTTAGGTGATAAGAGCGGCCTTTTATCTTGGAAGCTAGATGGTCTTACTATTGTGCTTACTTATGAAGATGGGCAGCTTGTAAAGGCTGTAACTAGAGGTAATGGTGAGGTTGGCGAGGTTGTTACAAATAACGCTAAGACCTTTAAAAATATTCCATTGTCGGTGCCTTTTAAGGAGCAGCTTGTATTAAGAGGCGAAGCTGTTATTAAGTATACAGATTTTGAAGAGATAAATAGCAAGATAGAAGATGTGGATGCCAAATATAAGAATCCACGTAATCTTTGTGCTGGTTCAGTTAGACAGCTTAGCAATGAGATTACAGCAGAAAGGAATGTTAATTTCTACGGATTTGCGTTAGTTAAAGCGGAAGGTGTGGATTTTGAAAATTCCCTAGAAAAGCAGTATGAGTTTTTAGCTGGATTAGGGTTTAATGTGGTTCCTTATAAGCGAGTGGATGCTGAAAACATAGCTGAGAAAGTAGCTGAATATGCTAAGGAAATAGAGAACTTTGATATACCCTCAGATGGCTTAGTTCTTATATATGATGACATTAAATATGGAGAGTCTTTAGGTAGAACGGCCAAGTTCCCAAGAAATGGTATAGCATTTAAGTGGAAGGATGAAACTGCTAGAACAAAATTAGTGGAGATGGAGTGGAGTCCATCTAGAACAGGCCTTATCAATCCAGTAGCCATATTTGAGCCAGTGGAGCTTGAAGGAACAACAGTGACAAGAGCCAGTGTTCACAATATAAGCATAGTGGAAAGTTTGGAGCTTGGAATAGGTGATGAAATAGAAGTGTACAAGGCTAATATGATTATTCCACAGATACTTGAAAATCACACAAGGAGCGGTAAGCTTATAATACCTAATATCTGTCCTGCATGTGGTGAAGAGGCCGTTATTAAGGATGCTAGTGGTGTTAAATCATTGTATTGTACAAATGATAAATGTGTAGCGAAATTTACAAAGAAATTCACTTTATTTGTAAGCAGAGACGCTATGAATATTGATGGTTTATCTGAAGAAACATTAGATAAGTTTATAGGTAAGGGATTTATTAAAGAATATGCCGATGTATATAAGCTAAATAGATTTGAAGAAGAGATAGTAAATATGCCGGGCTTTGGTAGAAAATCTTATGAAAATCTTATGGCATCTGTAGATAAGTCTAGAAAAGTGCCAGTATTTAAGTTATTATATAGTTTGGGCGTGCCTAATATAGGCGTGGCAAATGCTAAGGTTATCAGCAGATATTTTGATTATGATATGGATAAGATAACTAAAGCGACTGCAGATGAATTGGTCTCTGTTGAAGGTGTAGGAGATGTAATGGCGAAGGCCTACGTGGAATACTTTGCAGACCAGGACAATATGGCTGCATTGAAGAATTTGCTTGACGAGATACAATTGGAAGTGCCTGAGAAAGTAGCTGTAGATATGGACAATCCAGTAGCTGGTAAGACATTTGTAATAACTGGAAGTGTAAATTACTTTGAAAATAGAAATCAGGTTAAGGATTTAATAGAAAGTCTTGGTGGAAAGGTTACTGGAAGTGTAACTGCAAAAACAGACTATCTTATCAACAATGATAACATGTCTACTTCGTCGAAGAATAAAAAAGCTAAGGAGCTTGGAATTCCTATTATAACAGAGGAAGAATTTATTCAGATGACAGGAATTGAAATTTAGGATATAATTAACATTTGATAACAATTGGAAGGTAGGAAATGATATGCCAGTAAAGGTACAGGGAGATTTACCTGCAAAGGTAGCTATAGAAAATGAAAATATATTTATAATGGATGAAAGTCGTGCTATAAGCCAGGATATTCGTCCATTGAAAATCGGTGTACTTAATCTTATGCCAGTAAAGCATGATACTGAGATTCAGCTCCTTAGAGCTATGTCAAATACACCATTACAGGTAGATGTGACATTTGTATGTGTGGAAAACCATGTTTCTAAGAATACACCTATGAGTCATTTGAATAAGTTTTATTCGAAATTTCCAGAGATAAAAGACCAGAAGTTTGATGGATTTATTATAACTGGAGCACCCCTTGAAAAGATGGATTTCGAGGAAGTAGAGTACTGGGACGAGCTTAAGGAGATTATGGATTGGACAGAAACTAATGTTACATCGACACTTCATCTATGTTGGGCAGCTCAGGCAGGACTTTATTATCACTATGATATACAGAAGCATTTTCTTGATAAAAAGATGTTCGGTATATTTGAACATAAGGTATTAAAAAGAAGAGAGCCACTTATGAGAGGCTTTGATGATATATTTTTAGCACCACATTCTCGTCATACAGGAATAGATGATGAGAAGATTGCAAAGGATGATAGATTAACTATCCTTGCAGAATCTGATATAGCAGGTTCATTTATAGTGATGGCAGAGAAGGGTAAGAAGATATTTGTAACAGGACACCCTGAGTATGATAGAGACACTCTTGATAAAGAGTATAAGAGAGATTTATCAAAGGGAATGGATATAGAGATTCCTTATAATTATTATAGAGACGATAATCCAGAGAATATACCATTGCTTACATGGCGTTCTCATGCCAATGCTTTATATACAAATTGGCTTGATTATTATGTGTATCAGAATACTCCATACGAGTGGAATTAGTTACATTGTCATAAAAATATAATCTTTTATAATATATGCAAAAAACCTTTGCGTAAATAGGAAATGTGTACTATAATATAATTAATAGGAAGTACGTGCATAATATTGAGGAGGTGTTTTTATGACCTATGAGGAGTTAGTTGAGTGTGCTAGAATGGCAACTAAAAAGACACAGGTAAGTAAGGCTGTAGGCCATATGGCATATCAGTTCAACGTTAAGGGAGAAGCGGAAGGCGCTTTTTACATTGAGATAGATGACGGTAAGATTAATGTTGAACCATATGAGTATTATGACCGAGATGTACTTGTTGTTACATCAGATGAGATGCTATTGAATATTATCAATGGAAGACTTCGAGCGTTGGATGCTTATGCTAATGGGCAGATAACGGTTTGCGGTGATCCAAGAAATTTAGAATATTTAATGTTCTCCTAATTATAAATTGCGGTTCTAGTATGCTGCGAGATTATAAGCGTAGTTAAGTGCTAAGGTGCTTAACTACGCTTGTTGTATGTAATAGGGCACATGTGAGTTCACTTGCTAGAAGTCCCCACAAGTAGCCTTTTATTCCGAGGCTTGGGATGAATATGATAATAAAGATAAGTCGTATAAAAGCTGATATGATATTGTGTATAAAGGTTTTCTTTGTAAATCCCAATCCGTTCAATATACTGCCTAGGGTTGAGGATATGAATATAAATGGACACAGCCAGGCAAGTATAGTTATGAATTCACCAGCTTCTGGTGAATTAAAAAAGAAATTGCCAATGAGTTTACCAAATATGATAAAAAAGGCTGAGCATAGAATTCCAAATATGGTGCAATATTTCAAAGTATTTGAGGTAAGTAGAGATATACGCTCGTAATTATTTTTGGATTTAGCTTTTGCGATAACAGGTAGCAGCATTTTGGCTACTGCGCAAGTGATTGTAGAAGGAAGCATTATAAAAGGCATAGCCATAGCAGTTAGAATTCCGTATGTGCTTACAGCATTGATTCTAGATAAACCTGATTTTAAAAGAAAGAATGGTATGGCGGTAGCTTCTATGCTATGGATTATACTTAAAGATACGTTTGTAAGGGTTACAGGAG
The DNA here is from genome assembly GCA_045125245.1 of Lachnospiraceae bacterium. Classification (GTDB taxonomy): domain Bacteria; phylum Bacillota; class Clostridia; order Lachnospirales; family Lachnospiraceae; genus SVEL01. Next base: position 15,463 of record JBGVNF010000081.1, on the reverse strand, counting down.
TGGCAAGGTGCAAAAGGTTGCTATTCCTATTTTTTAGAGAAATTTTATGTGTAAAGGTAAGTTTGTTTTTAGAGTAAAATAGCGACATGATAGAGATTATGGTTGATAATATTTCGCCGGATAAAATTCCCAACACTGCTATAGTGGACAATGTAGTTACATTTTTGGGTATAATATGGCTAAAGAAGGAAAAGGTTATAAATACCATAATTATTCGTCCTAGTTGTTCTGCAAATTGTGTGATACCCGGTATAAATGCATTTTGTTTGCCTAGAAAATATCCATTTATGCAGTTGTGTATAGTAGCTACTGGTACACAAAGACCCAGTATAACTAAAAGATTGCGGCACCTAGGCTCGTGGAGATAGAATACAGCAATGTATTTGCCACCGAAGATAAGTATAAGGCTGCATATTAGTGATATGGGAAGAGAAATAAGTAATCCTGATAAAAGGGTGGAATTAGCCTTTGAATCATCCTTTGATACCTGTTGACAGATGGCTAGCTGTATACCGGAGGAAGATATGGACATACATAGGATATATATTGGTAAAATCATTTGATATAAACCGATTCCTTCTGCACCAATGTTAGATGATAGGAATATTCTATAGTAGAAGCCTAAAACTCTAGTAAGTAGCCCTGCAATAATAAGGGTTATAGTTCCGGAAAATATTATATTTTTATATGTTTTCATATTTTTGCACATGGATTAGATTCTTAGTAAATTATATGCATTAAAAACTTGACTAATTACATGTAGATGTTATAGTTAAAATATTAGGCTTTTTTAAACTTCTAGGAAAGAGGTAAGGTCTATGATATATCTAGATAATGCAGCGACAACTTCCATGAGAAGAGAAGCTTATGAAAAAATGTTGCCTTATTTTATAGATTACTATGAAAATCCTTCTGGAGCATATGAAAGTGCGGTAAATGTTCATAATGCTATGGAGGAAAGCAGAGAAAATATAGCATCATTGATAGGAGCAACCAAGGATGAAATTGTATTTACATCTGGAGGAACGGAAGCTGATAATTACGCTATAAAAGGATGCGCCTTTATGTATAAGGATAAGGGACGTCATATTATTACTACTAAGATAGAGCATCATGCAGTGTTAAATTCCTGTGGTTTTCTTGAAGAAAATGGATATGATATAACTTATCTGGATGTGGATGAATATGGTGTAGTTAAGCTTGATAGGTTAGAGGATGCTATAAGGCCAGATACTATATTGATATCAGTTATGATGGCAAATAATGAAATAGGAACTATTCAACCTATTGAAGAAATAGGAGCTATAGCAAAAAAGAGAGGTGTACTATTTCATACAGATGCAGTTCAGGCATGTGGTCATATTCCTATTAATGTGAAGGAGCAAAAGATTTCCATGCTTAGTGCCAGTGCTCATAAATTTGGTGGACCGAAGGGAATTGGTTTTTTATATATTACCGATGGAGTAAAAATTAAACCGTTTATGCATGGCGGTAGTCAGGAGCAGGAGCGCAGGGCAGGAACAAGTAATGTGCCAGCTATTGTAGCTATGGGCGAGGCAGCTAGGCTTAGTGGTATAGAGATGAAGCAGCATACAGAGTATATTACAAAGCTTAGGGAGTACGCGATTATGCGTATATTTAGAGAGATTCCTTTTGTCAGGCTTAATGGTCATAGATATAAACGATTGCCGGGGAATATGAATTTTTGTTTTCAGTTTGTAGACGGTATTAATCTTCAGGTTATGCTAGATATGAAGGGAGTCTGTGTGTCTACGGGCTCGGCTTGTTCTACAGGTTCAGGTAGGTCTTCACATGTATTGCTTGCTATAGGGTTAAATGAGGAATTGGCAGGCAATGTTATAAGGATGACTATTTCTTCGAAGACAACAAAGAAGGAAATAGATGAAACTATAAAATATATAAAAGAGATAGTGAGTAAACAACGGCAGCTGTCTAAGGAATATAATGAGATAATAAATCCGTATAGGCGATACGGTTGGAGGAAATAATATGGATAAGAAAAAAGTGGTAATAGGTATGTCTGGTGGGGTTGATTCATCTGTAGCGGCATATCTTCTAAAGGAACAGGGATATGAAGTCATAGGTGTCAATATGGACGTATGGCAAGGAGAACAGGAGGATGCCAGGACTGTTGCAGACAGTCTTGGTATTAAGTACGCAGTATATGATTATAAGAAGCAGTTTAAAAGGGAAGTAGTAGATTACTTTGTGGAAGAATATATGGCTGGAAGAACGCCAAATCCATGTAATATGTGCAATAGACGTATAAAGTGGGATTGCCTTTTGAATGCGGCAAAGGATTTTGGTGCTGAATATATCGCCACAGGTCATTATGCTAGAATTGATAAACTAAGCAACGGAAGATATGCAATATGTAATTCTGTCACAGCTACAAAGGACCAGACGTATGCTCTTTGTAATCTAACACAAGAACAGTTAGCTCATACATTGATGCCTATAGGTGAGTATGAGAAGGATAAAGTAAGAGAGATTGCAAAAGAGATAGGTATTCATATAGCAGATAAAGCAGATAGTCAGGATATATGCTTTATCCCAGATGGTGATTACGCGGCGTTTATTAGCGAAAATATAGATAAGGATATAGAATCGGGAGATTTCGTAGATAAAACAGGGAAGAAATTAGGTGCTCATAAGGGAATTATCCATTATACCATAGGTCAGCGTAAAGGCTTAAACCTTCCTATGGGACATCCTGTGTTTGTAACAGATATAAATGTCAGGGACAATCAGGTTGTCATAGGCGAAAGCGAAGATTTATTTACAACTAGAGTGGTTGCTTCACAGTTTAATTATATGGCAGTGGAGAAGATGGAGCCGGGAGAAGAATATATAGGCAAAATAAGATATGCTCATAAGGGTACAAAATGTAAGGTTGTAAAAACGTGGGAAGATAAGGTAGAAATAGAGTTTGATGAGCCTGTTAGAGCTATTACACCTGGACAAAATCTTGTATTATATATGGGAGAATATGTTGCTGGTGGTGGAGTGATTATTAGAGGCTAGTAAGATAAGGAGCGAAAAACGTGAGCTTAAAGGAAGAAAAGATTATAAAAATGATTAATAGAGAGAAAATCATTAAAGATGCAGAAAACCTTATTATAAATGATAAGGTTAAGCTTAGTGTGTCTAAAAACTTCTGGAAGGGCGAGGTTTTGATTAAAGGAAATGTTGATGGATATAGCTGCAGTGGAGCTGTAAGTGGTGATAATATATCTACTTACAACTGTCAGTGTGGCAAACACTTGGTAACTAAGGGGTTCTGCGAGCATCTGACAGCTACATTTCTGATATTTGCAAGAGGTGGAGCTATAAAGGAAAATACTATGGTCTATACCTCTATGGAGGCAGACAGAATACTTAAGAAGTGCAGAAGAGAAGCATTGGAAAGCTATCTTCATGAAACAGATGTGAATAATTTGGGATTGGCATTCGAAATATATTCAGATAATAATATTTTACTTGTAGATGTACATGTATTAGAAAAAAAGAGAAGACATCATATAGATGATTTATATGAATTTGAAGAAAACTTTGCATTAGGTTTAAGTGCCGGTTATAGGTGGAAGATATCATTGCTTCATAGGCTTGATTCATTTAAGGAAGAATATTGGCCTATGGTGGAATTTGTATTATCTAATATAAGAAAAAGAAAAGAGCTTGATAAGCTTACTGAGGGTATAAGGGGTAGAATCGAGAAGGATAGAGGTAAAATGTATCTTGCTTGCGATGAAATAGATAGATTTATGCAGCTTGTCTATGAATGTGGTGGACAGGTTGTGTTTAAGTATATGGAAAATCGAAGCATTCACAAGAAAAATGTGGTACTTACAGACAATAATCCAGAAATTAATATTAAATTATCAATGATTAGAAATGCGGGATACAAGCTCCAAATGTCTGGAATAAATAGGGTTATATATGGACATAAGAGAATGTTTGTGGTAGCAGATGAATTTATCTACATGGCAGCAAAAGATTATACAGAGGATATAGGAGAGTTTATCTATGAGATTCTAAGAGCTGGCAGAGATAGGGAATATGATTCTTATAGCGTAACCATAGGCAAGAAGGATATGCCGGCCTTTACTAATCTAGTTATTTCAAAATTAAAAAAATATTGCAAGGTGACAACTGTTGATATAGACATGGATGAATTTGATCCGTGGGATATAGAGGCCACATTTGCCATAGAAATTGGTGAAGATGGAGGTATAGTATGTGTTCCGGACATTAGATACCAAGGCAAATCTGTAGATATATTTGGTGGTATAGCTGAATATGACGGAATATGCAGAGATTATAGGAAAGAGGCGGAACTTAAATCAGTTATATTAAAGTATTTTAAGAAAAATAAGGATAAAAACATATATTATACTGAGGATTACAGACAGATATTTGGATTGATAAAAAGTGGTATAATTGAATTACAAAAGTATGGAGAAGTGTCTATATCTAAGGATGTCCTTGATTATAAGATAGTAGATTCCATGAAGATAAATGCCAATGTATCAGTGGACGGCAGTTGGCTTAAGCTGGATATAGATGCGGGAGATTATTCTATGGAGGAATTGGAAGAATTGCTCCATGCTTTCAGTAAAAAGGAGAAGTATATTAAGCTTTCAGGTAATAAGATTGTAAGGCTTGATGATAATGGATTGGAGCTTTTAGCTCAGATGGCTTATGATTTAGATTTTTCAGCTACAGATATTATAAATAAGCAGGTTTTTGTGCCAAAATACCGAGCTATGTATATAGATGGAAGATTAAGAGAAGGTAATTTGGCTGCTTATGATAAGGATTTGGCCATGAAAGCGTTGGTTAGAACTGTAAAGCAGATAGAAGACAGTGAATTTATGGTGCCAGAGGAGCTTGAGGAAACCTTGAGAGGATATCAAAAATATGGATATCATTGGTTACGAACCCTTGATGTGTGTGGCTTTGGTGGAATTTTAGCAGACGATATGGGACTTGGAAAGACCCTTCAGATTATCACATTACTTTTAGATGAAAAGCTAAGTGTATCTAGAAATATGCCTTCTTTAATCATAGCGCCAGCTACTCTTATATATAACTGGGAAAATGAGATAAAGAAGTTTGCACCAATGCTTAAAAGTCTTATAATTACTGGAACTAAGGAAAATAGAAGAAAGCTTTTGGAAAGTTATAAGGAATATGATGTGCTCATTACATCCTATGATTTGCTCAAAAGAGATATAGATATGTATGAAAACATAAAGTTTAGATTTCAGGTTATAGATGAAGCTCAAAATATTAAGAATTTCTCTACGGATAATGCAAAGTGTGTAAAAAAGATTAATACACAGACTCGTTTTGCATTGACAGGAACTCCTATAGAGAATAGATTATCAGAGCTTTGGAGTATATTTGATTATCTTATGCCGGGCTTTTTGTATACATACAATAAGTTTAAGGCTAAATTTGAACATCCTATTGTCACAGCGCAGGATGTGGGCGCTATGAAGGGACTTAATAGGATGATAAAACCGTTCGTTTTAAGAAGACTTAAGAAGGATGTGTTAAAGGAACTTCCAGAAAAACAGGAATATGATGTATATACACAGATTCAGGGAAAGCAGCATAAGCTGTATGTGGCTAATGCTCTTAGGCTTAAGGGTATCATAGAAGATACGGTGGAGTCTGAATTTGGCCAAAAGAAGATGGAATTTTTATCAGAGCTTATGAAACTTAGACAAATTTGTTGTGACCCGGCTCTTTGTTTTGATGGCTATGATGGTGATTCCTCTAAGCTTGATATGTGCGTAGATATGATAAAGAATGGCATAGCCGGTGGACACAAGATTTTATTATTTTCACAGTTTACGTCTATGTTAGATATTATAAGTCATAGATTGGAAAAAGAAGGAATATCATTTTATATATTAACAGGTGCTACAGATAAGGATAAAAGAACAAAGCTTGTAGAACAGTTTAATAGTGATGAAACAAATGTATTTTTGATTTCTTTAAAGGCTGGTGGAGTAGGATTAAATCTTACTGGAGCAGATATGGTTATTCATTATGATCCTTGGTGGAATGTGGCTGCGGAGAGACAGGCTTCAGACAGAGCACACAGAATAGGTCAGAGCAAGGTGGTATCTGTATACAGAATTATAGCTAAAAATACCATAGAAGAGAGAATTGTTACACTTCAAAAGTCTAAGGAACGTCTAGCTGACAATATACTTAATGGTGAAACAATTTCATTAGGTAGCTTGTCAAAAAAGGAATTATTAAGTATACTAGATTATTAGAAATGAGGAGGATACTATAATGAAGAAGAGATTTAGACAGTATATTATAGCCATTGTTATATTGCTTATCAATGTGTTGGCTTACATTCAGTATACAGGAAATATCAATAAAAGATTAGAAACACAGACACAGATACATCTTAAGGCTCTTATAGATGAGACTACGGAATGTATAAATATAAAGCTTGAAGAAAGAATTAACGCTTATAAGGCGGTAGCTACTTTGATAGGTAATCTTGATGACGTAGATATGGATATTATCAATAAAGCGTTACGTAATCAGGCAGATATGGCAGGTTATACAGATTACGACTTGATAGATATGAAAGGAATGGGCCTAGAAGGAAAGGGCAATGTTTCCTATGCAGAGAATGAATATTTCAAGAAGGCATCAGAAGGAAAAGTTTCCATGGTGGCTACAGAGGATACTTTTGGAAGCATCAAGGGTATAGATTGCTATGTGCCAGTATGTAAAGGAGAAGCTGTAAAAGGTGTATTTAAAGTATATTCAACACTTGAACAGTTTACTGAACTTGTAGATATTGCTGATTTAGGAGAATATGGCAATGTATTTGTAGTGATGCAGGATGGAACACTTATATCTAGAGGCTATGGCTTAGATGAAGTGGATAATATAACAATGCTTCTTCAAAATGAGAAGTCTGCTAAAAAGCTTGTTAAGAGCATGCAATCAAGAAAGAGTGGATATGTATCTTATGATTCAGGAGAAGCTAAGAAGTACATATTCTATGGAAGAACTAATTACAATAAATGGTATATGGTATCTATGATTTCTGCTCAGAGTGTAGAAGCTACAAATGAGGATATTAAAACTGATGCAACAGTATTTTTCTTTGAGGTAGCTATGCTTACTATTATTCTTATGTTATTCCTCATAAGAATGGTATTTTCTGAAAGTAAGGGAAATCAGTTAAACAGACAGAGATATCATATAGTAACTAGATATTCTGACAGTATTATAGTGGATTATAACTGTGTAAAGGATAAGATGTACTGCAATGAAAATTGGAAGAATGTACTTGGATTTGAGCCTGATAAAACAGAACTAAAGTCTGATATAACAAGATATATTGTGGACGAAGATAAGGAAAGATTTAATGAAATTATAGAAGTCCTTAGAAAAGAAAAGGAATTTGTTAAGTTTCAGGCTGGAATAAAGAATGAAAATGGCGAAGTTGTTAAGTTTATATTTAAGCTTACAGCTATTAAGACAAAGAGAGGTAAGATGCAGAGAGTGGTAGGTATAATAGAGCCTAGTACATTTAGCATGTAAAACAAAGGAGAACTTATGAGAAAACGATTTGCCAAAATATTGACGATTCTTTTTACATACATAATGATATTTGAAACAGTTATGGCGACTGAGAAGATAGAAATATATACTTCAGAATCTGGAAATAGTATATATACAGCTACTGGAAATAATAACGAAATTCCAGACCTATTGTCCCAGTCGGCTATAGTAGTAGATATGAAAACGGGCTATACTATCTTAGAGAAGAATATAAAGGATAAGCTTTATCCAGCAAGTATAACTAAGATAATGACGGCTATTCTTACCCTAGAGAATGCAAAAATGGATGAAGTGATTACATTTACTTCTGAAGCAGTGTTTTCTATAGAGGAAGGAAGTAGTGCGGCTAAGGTAGATGTGGATGAGCAACTGACAGTTGAACAGTGTCTGTATGGTCTTATGCTTATATCTGGTAATGATTTGGCAAATGGCCTTGCAGAGCATGTGGGCGATACAATGGACCAATTTGCAAATATGATGACTAATAAGGCAGAAGAAATAGGATGTCTTAATACTAATTTTACAAATGCTCACGGACTTCATGATGATAATCATTACACTACAGCATATGATATGGCACTTATATCAAAGTATGCTTATGAAAAGTGTGAGATGTTTAAGACATTATGTTCTACAGGTTATTATGAGTGTCAGCCTACAAATAAGCAGCCATTGGTAAGACAGTGGAGAAATAATAATAGACTTATTAACAAATATGAAAAAGAATTTTATGCTGATTGCATAGGTGGAAAGACTGGATACACAAATAAAGCAGGTGGAACATTAGTGACATTTGCCGAAATTAATGGAAGAACACTTTTATGTGTAGTTATGAAGTCGGCTAATTCACTTAGTGCTTATGCAGATACAACAAACCTTTATAATTACGTGAAGGAAAAAGTTGGACAGGATGTGTTTAGTAAATTTGATGAAGAATATGCTAAAAAGCAGGAAAGTGCTGAACAGCAGACAATTACTACAAGTACAGATACTACTGTGAATACATCAAAGGATAAAGAGACTTCTGTATCAGCAAAGAAATCTGAAGATTCTGGGATGTGGATTGGATGGAAAATACTTATATTGGCGGTGACAGTATTTATTATTTACTATATCTACGTTCAATATATGAGATATCAGAAGAGAAAGAGAAGAAGAGAAATGCGAAGACGTAGACGGATGGAAAATGAAATGCGAAATCGCAGATAAATACCAATTGTTAATTATTGAAAATCTTTTGGCAGTATGCTAAACTGTCAGTTGGTTAATTAAAAAATAATAAAAAGGAGATATAAAAATGAGCAAAAAGCCAGTTGTTTTAATGATACTTGATGGATATGGATTAAATGAAAAGGAACAGGGCAATGCTGTATCGATAGCAAAGACACCTGTTATGGACAAGCTTATGGCTGAGTGTCCATTCGTTAGAGGTAATGCCAGCGGAATGGCTGTAGGTCTTCCAGATGGTCAGATGGGTAATTCAGAGGTTGGGCACCTTAATATGGGTGCAGGCCGTATCGTATATCAGGAGCTTACAAGAATTACAAAGGAAATCGCAGATGGTGATTTCTTTAAGAATGAGGCTCTTCTTGCTGCAATGAATAATTGTAAGGCTAATAATTCAGCACTTCACACATTTGGTCTTCTTTCAGATGGTGGTGTACATAGCCACAATACACATCTTTATGGTCTTCTTGAGATGGCTAAGAGAGAGGGTATCGAGAAGGTTTATGTTCATGCATTCTTAGATGGTAGAGATACAGCGCCTACATCAGGCAAGGGCTTTATGGAGCAGTTAGTTGCTAAGATGGAAGAAATCGGAGTAGGTAAGGTTGCTTCTGTTTCTGGTCGTTACTATGCAATGGATAGAGATAATAGATGGGATAGAGTAGAGAAGGCATACAAGGCTATTACTGAAGGAACAGGCGAGGAAGCTCAGTGCCCTGTTGCAGCTATTGCTGATTCTTATGCTAAGGATGTTACAGATGAGTTCGTAGTTCCTACAGTTATCGTAGAGAATGGTGCACCTGTAGCTACAGTTTCTGATAAGGATTCAGTTGTATTCTTCAACTTCCGTCCTGATAGAGCAAGAGAAATCACAAGAGCATTCTGTATGGATGAATTTGATGGATTTGATAGAGCTGCTAGAAAGGATGTTACATTTGTATGCTTTACAGAGTACGATGGAACAATTCCTAATAAGGAAGTAGCCTTTAAGAAGGTTATGCTTGATAACACATTTGGCGAGTTCCTTGCTGCTAATGGTTTAAAGCAGGCTAGAATCGCTGAGACAGAGAAGTATGCTCACGTAACATTCTTCTTCAACGGTGGTGTAGAGGAGCCAAACGAAGGCGAGGACAGAATCCTTGTTAAGTCTCCAAAGGTAGCAACATATGACTTAAAGCCAGAGATGAGCGCTTACGAAGTATGTGATAAGCTTTGTGAGGCAATCACAGCTGATAAGTATGATGTAATCATTATTAACTTTGCTAACCCAGATATGGTTGGACATACAGGTATCGAAGAAGCAGCAGTTAAGGCAGTAGAAGCTGTAGATGAGTGCGTAGGTAAGGCAGTAGAAGCTCTTAAGTCGGTAGACGGAACAATGTTTATCTGCGCTGACCACGGTAATGCAGAGCAGCTTGTTGATTATGAGACAGGTGAAAGCTTTACAGCACATACAACAAATCAGGTTCCATTTATCCTTGTAAATGCAGCACCTGAGTATAAGCTTATGGAAGGCGGATGTCTTGCAGATATCATTCCTACATTAATCGACCTTATGGGAATGGAGAAGCCAAGCCAGATGACAGGTAAATCATTACTTTGTAAGTAATAATAATAGTTTAGAGGGATTCGTATGGGAAAGCTAAAAAATGTACTTTTAGTTCTTACGATGACTGTAATGTGTCTCGTCCTTTACTATGTGGTTGCGATATTTTTAGATATCAATAAGCTGGTAAAGGAAGAGCCCACAAATTCTACACAGCAAACAGAAACACCAAAGGATGAATTGGAAGAGCCTGATACAGAAAATCAGGATGAAGACAATACAGATGATGAAATAGCAGATAATAACAATGAAATCTCTATCGTCGTATTTGGTGAGAATTTTGTTCATGATAGTGTAATAAATAGTGGAAAACAGTCAGATGGAACATATAATTATGACTTTCTATTTGACAATTTAAGAATGTATGCAGAAGAAGCAGATATTGCTGCTATATACCAATCTACAATCATAGGTGGCAATGAATTAGGTGTAAAAGGATATCCTGATTTTAATACACCAGCTGAAATGATGAATGCTATAAAGAAAGCAGGCTTTGATGTGGCGCTTATGGCTTCAAATCATACAAATGATGTAGGTACCAATGCTATAAAAAACAGTATCTCTATGTGGAGAGAGGCTGGTATTATGCCTATAGGTATAAATGGTACAAAAGAAGATGCAGATATTATCCAGATTGTGGAAGTTAAGGGTGTAAAAATTGCCATGCTTAACTATACTGCAGGTATGAATAAGCCTATAGAAAATGCAGATGATAAGTATATGGTTAACTATCTTACAAAAGATAAGGTGGTAGCGGATATAACAAAAGCAGATGAATTAGCTGATTATGTTATAGTATTTCCTTATTGGGTGTCTGAGTACACTCACGCTACAACAGATAACCAAAAAGCTTTAGCGAAGGCTATGACAGAGGCAGGAGCTGACTTGATAGTTGGTGCAAGCTCTCATTTTATAGGAGAGATAGAGAACATAGAAGCTGATAATGGCAATAAAGCTATGTGCTATTATAGCATTGGAAATTTCTGTTCTTCTTTCAACTATGCGGACGCTATGGTAGGCGGCATAGCTAGAGTTACATTGCAACTAGAGAATGATACCATAAAGCTTGATGAGGAAAAGACAGGTCTTATACCTATAATTACTCATTATACTCATACAGCAGGAAGTGGCGATGCCAATATATTAGGAGTGTATCCAAAATGGGCATACACACCTGAGATGGCAGATGGTCATGGGATTATCACTAGAGGTGGCGTGCAGTTTAGTATGGAAATTATAGAAAAGATAATATCAGATAACATAAAAGAGGAAAATCTATTAACACAATAGTAATGTAAAAATTTGCTTGATTTTATATTATCGTTGTGATAGAATTGAAAAGCTTAAGTATAGGAGGTGTAATAGCGGTGAAGACATTTTTAACAGTAGTTTTTTTGATAATAAGTTTAGTTTTAATAGTAGTAGTATTACTTCAGGAAGGTAAGTCAGCAGGCTTAGGCGTAGTTAGCGGTGGCTCTGATACTTATTGGGGTAAGAATAAGGGTCGTTCGATGGAAGGTGCACTTGAGAAGTTTACTAAGATTTTGGTAGTTCTTTTCTTTGTGATAGCACTTGTATTGAACATAATGAAATAGTTTTACATAAGGCCTTTTCTACTATTGTAGAAGAGGCCTTTTTATATATAAGAAAGGCGTATGGAAATATGGAGAGAATTGAGGAGAAGAAAAAGATTATACTGGATATTTTGGCTGGCGAGTTCTATGTGCCTATGAAGATTAAGGAGCTGGCTATTGTTCTTAATGTACCTAAAAATAATAGGGAAGAGTTGGCGTATGTGGTGAATCTTCTTGAGAGTGAGGGTAAGCTTGTGATAACTAAGAGAGGCAAGATTATGTTGCCGGAGAAGCTTGGTAAGACAGATGAAAAGATGGAAGCTGACCTTATCGAGGGTGTATTTGAGGCTAATCAGAGAGGCTTTGGATTTATCAGGATGGAAGATGGGGAGGATATTTTTGTTCCTGAGAGTCAGGTGCATGGTGCTCTGCATATGGATAAGGTACTTGTGAAGATTACTAGTAAGGGTAAGGAAGATGCAAATCTTAAAAGAGAGGGCGAGATTGTTAAGGTCCTAGAGAGAGGTTTTGATGAAATCGTAGGAATATTTAAGAAGAGTAAGAGCTTTGGCTTTGTGATTTCTGATAATACTAAGTTTACAAAGGATATTTATATACCTGTAGAACGCTCAAAGGGTGCGGTGACTGGCCATAAGGTAGTTGTAAAGATTACGGATTTTGGTGGAAAGAATAAGAAGCCAGAGGGTATTGTTAAGAAGATTATTGGCCATGTAAATGACCCTGGAACAGATATTTTAAGTGTAGTTGAATCCTTTAATATTCCTATGGAGTATCCTAGGGATGTGCTTAAGCAGGTGGAGGATATGCCTGAGGAAGTGCCGGCGAAGGATAAGGCTGGTAGACTTGATTTGACTGGAGTACAGATGGTTACCATAGATGGTGAGGATGCGAAGGATTTAGACGATGCTATATCACTTTCAAAGGAAAATGGTATATATAAGCTAGGTGTTCATATTGCTGATGTATCTAATTATGTGACGGAGAACAGTCCACTTGATAGAGAGGCATTGAAGCGTGGGACTAGTGTATATCTTGTAGATAGGGTTATTCCTATGCTTCCACATAAGCTTTCAAATGGTTTGTGCTCATTAAATGCTGGTGTAGATAGATTGGCGCTTAGTTGCATTATGGAGATAGATGAAAAGGGCAAGGTTATAGGTCATAAAATAGCTGAAACTGTAGTAAATATAGATAAGAGAATGACTTATACAGCTGTTAATAAGATATTGGCATTAAATGATGAGGAAACTATAAAGGAATACGAGGAGCTTGTGCCAATGTTTAAGCTTATGGAGGAGTTAGCAGCTATTCTTAGAGAAAAGAGAAGAGTTAGAGGCTCTATAGATTTTGATTTTCCAGAGAGTAAGATACATCTTGATGAGAAGGGTGTTCCTATAGATATTTTCCCTTATGAGAGAAATGTGGCTACTAGGATTATCGAAGATTTTATGCTTATTGCCAACGAAACTGTAGCTGAGGATTTCTTCTGGCAGGAATTGCCATTTGTGTATAGAACACACGATAATCCTGATCCGGAGAAGATGATGAAGCTTGGAACTTTTATAAGTAATTTTGGCTACGGTATCAAGACAAGCGGTAGTGAGGTTCATCCTAAGGAACTACAGAAGCTTTTAGATAGAATCGCTGGTTCCCCAGAGGAGGCTCTTATAAGTCGTCTCACACTTCGCTCTATGAAGCAGGCTAAGTATACTACTGTAAGTACAGGGCATTTTGGACTTGCCACACAGTATTATTGTCATTTTACATCACCTATAAGAAGATATCCAGATTTGCAGATTCATCGAATTATAAAGGAAAATCTTCGTGGTAAGTTAAATGAGAAGAGGATTAGACATTATGAAAATATTCTTCCAGAGGTTTCACAGGAAGCTAGCCGCCTAGAACGCAGGGCTGAGGAGGCAGAGCGAGATGTGGAGAAAATGAAGAAGGTACAGTATATGTCTCGCAGAATAGGTGAAGAATATGAAGGAGTAATATCTGGAATCACTGCATATGGTATGTATGTGGAGCTTCCTAATACTGTAGAGGGCATGATTCATGTGTCTAGTATGGGAGATGATTATTACCATTATGATGGTGATCATTATGAGATGGTCGGCGAAAAGACGGGAAATGTATATCGCTTGGGACAAAAGGTTAATATATTGGTGGAAAATACCGATAAGATTAACAGAACAATTGATTTCTCTATTGTTATTTAAAGTAAATTGAGATATGATTTTGTTTGATTAGAAAAGAGGTAACAAAAATGGGTAAGGAAGCGTCAAAGTTAATAGCTAACAATAAAAAAGCATATTTTGACTATTTTATAGAAGAAACCTACGAGGCTGGAATATGTCTTCATGGAACAGAAGTGAAATCTATACGTATGGGTAAGTGTAGCATAAAAGAGGCATTTATTCGTATAGAGAATGGTCAGGTATATGCCTATAATATGCATATTTCTCCTTATGAAAAGGGAAATATATTTAATAAGGACCCACTTAGACCGAAAAAGCTTATGCTTCACAAAGCTGAAATAAATAAGCTTACAGGTCAGTTGGCGACTAAGGGTTATACACTTGTACCGTTAGAGGTATATTTTAAAGGAAGTTTGGTTAAAGTAAAGATAGGTCTTGCCAGAGGTAAGAAGCTTTACGATAAACGACAGGATATAGCCAAAAAAGATCAGCGAAGAGAAGCAGAGAAGGACTTTAAGGTTAAAAATTTATATTAGATTAAACTTGTGGTTTAAATGGCACATAATCGTTGACTTTGAAAACAAGTTGGTTTATGATAAATTGCAGTTGCGAAAGCAATTACAATAAAAGGCTACAGAAGTGGCCTATCATCTCGGGGATGTACTGGTTTCGACAGGGGCTTTGAAGATGGTGAAGCTATCCGTATGCAATGCGTCAAATGGCAAACTTAAATATAAACGCTGAAGATAATTTAGCTTACGCTGCCTAATGGCAGTTGTCCGCCCTAGGGCACTCACACCTTAGGTGTCGGGCATCGACTATGTGAGAAACGACATGCACTAAGCTTTGCGTGTATGGGCGTAAAATGAAGCTACTGAATATGTAGGGCTGTTTGTTTCCCTGCATAGGAGGGAACAGGAGGGGGCGAGCCCCACCGCAATAACAAACTATGATAGTAGAAGGACAGGGAATGGGCTTTTGGACACGGGTTCGACTCCCGTCTATTCCATTAAAGTTTGTTCGAAAGAGTATGGCGGAGTCGAACCCGTTGGGTTCAGACTCCCGTCTATTCCATTTTTATTTAGCAAAGAGGTATGTTATGGATGAGAAGAAATTCATCGTAGACCAGTATCTTTTTGAAACAGAAGAAGAATATGAACTGGCGCTAAATGAGAAGAAGAAAATTCAATACATAGATGAACATA
>JBGVNF010000080.1:0-2823 GCA_045125245.1 Lachnospiraceae bacterium | reverse complement strand
CAGCATGAATTCCCAGTTAAAGAACAGAAAAATATAGCAGGTTATTTCCATGTTGTAAATGATTTGGAAAGAATTAGTGACCATGCAGAGAATATTGCTGATGCTGGTAAGAGTAGAATTGAAGAAGACATCGTATTTAGCCAGGTAGGTATTGATGAATTAACTGATATGTTTGATAAGGTTATGACAACTGTAAATTACTCTATAGAGACATTTACAGAGCAGACAGAAGAGCATCTTAAGGAAATCGTTGATCTAGAGAATCAGGTAGACGTTCTTGAGAAGGAGCTTCAGCATAATCATGTTAGAAGACTTGCTACTAATGAATGTCAGGCAAAATCTACAATATTCTCAGATCTTGTTTCTAATCTCGAAAGAGTATCTGACCATGCTACAAATATAGCTTTTGCTATTTATGATGAGGAGCAGTACGATTTAGATTAAGAGATTTTGAATGTGTAATTATTTACAATAATGTGAAATAAATGTGAAAAGTCGCGGTTTTCCGCGACTTTTTCTTGACATATAGGAAATTAGTGCTATAATCTGAGTTAGGTATGTGCAAAGTATTGGAACAAATGGGAAAACATTTGGAGGATTTATGAGAAAGAAAATTACTATTTTTGCTGCATGTTCATTAGCTGCGATTGTTGCAGTTGCAAGTGTTTCATTGACAGGGAAGGATAGCAACGATACTAAGAAAAATACTGAAGAATTGGTTGTGAATACACCTACAGAACAGCAGACAGCTGCTATTGGAATTACAAATATTACATCAGTTGGAGCAACACTTGATGTAAATGGTGATAGTGTATCGTCTAGCCTTAGCGGAGCAGCTACAGGACAGGTTAGCTTATATAATGCAGGTTTTGCAACAACTTTTGGAACATATGCTGATTATATGTCAAGCGATGCAGTTACTGAAGAAGAAAAACATGAAATTATCAAAGATTTAGATATAGCTACAGATGTAGTGCCAGAAGGTTCTATTATCGATGGATATAATAACCTTGGTATCTCTAACGTAACTTCTTACCTCAATGTAAGAAAGGGTGCAGGTACAAATTACAAGGTAGTAGGTAAGATGCCAGGCTATAGTGTTTGTGAGATTTTAAGCGAGCAGGATGGTTGGTACAAGATTAAATCTGGTAAAGTTACAGGTTATGTATCAAAGGAATTCATCCTTACAGGATATGATGCCAATGTAAAGGCTAAGGAAAAGATGACAGAAGTGCTTGTTGTTAACTGTGACAAGCTTAATGTTAGAGAAGAGCCAAGTACAGATTGTAGTATATCTACAAAGGTATCTGTAGGAGAGCACTTAGATATCGTAGAGCCGGAGAAGGATGGTTGGTATAAGGCTAGTATCAATGGTCTTACAGGTTATGTTTCAGCTGAATATGTAGAAGTGGTATATACACTTCCTACAGCAGTAGAAGTTGTTGAAGTACAGGTTACAGCACCATCGTCATCATCATCTTCTTCAAAGCCAAATTATAGTAACCTTGATCCAACAGTTTCACAGACAGCTAAGGATCTTATCAATACAGCTATGCAGTATCTTGGTTGTCCATATGTATATGGTGGCAACAGCTTAACTAGAGGAATTGATTGTTCTGGTTTCGTTAAGCAGATTTTTGCAAAGTATGGTTACAGTGTTCCTAGAACATCAAGAGAGTATCCAAGTGTTGGTACAAAGGTTCCATTAAGCCAGATTAAGCCAGGTGATATTCTTATCTATAAGTATGGTTCAAGAATTGGTCACGTTGCTATCTATATTGGTAATGGACAGATTATCCATGCTGCTAATGATAAGCACGGTGTATGTATAGGTAATGCATATTTCATTCAGCCATACATGGCAGTTAGAGTTATTAAATAGTTAAAAAGAATTTATGGGAAAAGTCAAAAATATTTGACTTTTCCTTTTTTTTATGGTAGAATCATTAAGGTTGTGTATAAACACGACTAAAAGCCTTTACTCGGTATTAGGACACTCCGACCTATACTGAAGTCTAAGGCGATATCATAGATTTAGGAGGAAAAAAAGATGATAAGCAAAGAGAAAAAGACAGAACTTATCGCTACTTATGGTAGAAAGGCTGGAGACACAGGTTCACCAGAGGTTCAGATCGCAATCTTAACAGAGAGAATTAAGGAGCTTACAGAGCACTTAAAGACACATCAGAAGGATCACCATTCAAGAAGAGGTCTTCTTAAGATGGTAGGTCAGAGACGTGGTTTACTTGATTACTTAAAGAAGACAGACCTTGAAGGTTACAGAAGCTTAATCGAGAAGTTAGGCATCAGAAAGTAATTATAATGATTATTTGATAGACAAGGCCAAGCCTTGTCTATCTTTAATATTAAGTTTCAAACGTTTTGTAGATTCGCGAGAGTACGAAGTACCTAGCAATACGTTGAAACTAAAATCAATTTTACAGTTAGCAAGGTGACGACCGGGACCACTGAAATATTCATAGATTATGGATGTGTGACTATTTCAGTGTTTTCGGACCTTGCGAATTGTGAGCCATGCACAAGCAATACATAAAACATACGTGGCAGCTTGCTGACAAAAGTATGTTTTATGGAATGATTGTATACGGCGAAGCCGTACATGAGGAAGTAGCCCGTAAGGGCGAATTCCGAATGCGTTATGGCCTAATACCAAGAAATTATTTACAGGAGGACATTATGTACAAGAGTTTTTCGATGGAACTTGCAGGTAGAACACTTACAGTTGATATCGGCAGAGTTGCAAAGCAGGCAAATGGTGCAGCCTTAATGCACTACGGTGAGACAGTTGTATTATCAACAGCT
>JBGVNF010000079.1:0-107739 GCA_045125245.1 Lachnospiraceae bacterium | reverse complement strand
ACTCCGTGAACTAGGATACCCTACATTCACAGAGTTCTATTTGAAAATATGTGAAAACTAAAGAACCGCCGTATACCGAACGGTACGTACGGTGGTGTGGGAGGTCGGTAGATAAAATAATTATCTACCTCCTACCCGATTGCTTGCTGTCGTAAATCGTTCGGTTTATATGAAATTTGAGTCAGATTTAAGTTTTTGTAAATGTTTCAATTGTATTGTTTGTGAGTCTATCATCGGATTGTCTATATATGAAATAATCATTTGTCTGTGGATGACAGGCTTTAAAATATTCTGCCATAACAGACAGAGCTCCTATTTGTTCATCGTTTAATCCAGTAGTGTCAATCGTCGCAGACTGCTTATCTAATAAAAGATAATCTGTACTAGTTTTTAGAACATGTGAGAGTTTTATAAGAACATCATAAGAAGGTAAACGTGTATCATTTTCATAAGCAGCTATAGTTGATTTTGTAACACCCACAAGGTTTGCGAGCTCTGGCTGTGTGTATTTATGTTTGTTCCGTAACATCTTCAGTTTTTTACCAAGTAAAATCATAATAGCAACACTCCTTTTATAAATTATACAGCATTGTTGATATACTAATGGGATAATAAGAGGACTACTAATAGTGAGAAAAATAGACGGAAATATTTATTGACGTAAAAAGAATATTGAATAGATATATGCTGGCAATAGAAAGCAGGAGCAACCGAGTTAAATCTCAGCTACTCCTGCTTTTGGTGTAATCGCAGTGTAAAGCAACTACGATTTAGTAAGCTCTAAATATACGTTGAGGTATTTTGATAATTTATTGATTTCATCATCATTGCCATGGTATAGAATTTCAACAATTTCATTTGGAAGCTTTGATAATACATTATTTTCTTTTCCTAAAATTAAATAATCAAGGCTGCAACCAAATAAATTGCAAAATTCGATGAGGTTGGAGATGGAAAAATTAGAGGTGCCACGTTCTGTATGTGATATATGTTTTGGCGTTACTGACAATTTGTCGGCAAGAGTCTCTTGAGTCATTCCGTGTGCTTGTCGTATTTTAGCTATTCTTTTACCAATGGGTACTAAATAATTACTTTCCATAACGATACTAAACCTCCTAAGTGTAGTTTATGACAAAATGTGAAATTTATTAACGCACTGAAGGGTTTGATAATGGCGAAAATACAAACCTATAAGGTTCGTAAAAGGATTTATCGCCTGAAAAGTGTTGTGAAATCTAAAATTATCACATAAAAAAAGGAATCTGTTCGACAGATTCCTTAAATAAGGGGAAAACCTTGATGAAGAATTGCATTCCAGTTGCTTTTTTGGAAGAGAAATCTTACTACAATTACCATTTGCTTTTCTTCGTCAATTGTGTAGAAAGCAAGGTAATTATTGACTATAACGAACCTAATGCCCCAGCTCGATAAAATAGGATCATCTACAAGACGGAACTTTTGTGGCATATCTGCCAATGAGTTGATTTGCTCAGTAAACATGTCAAGTAGGTGGTGTGCGGCAGAAGGGTTTTTAAGATTAAATTCTATATGGTCAGCTGCACGCATAATGTCACGCTCAGCGGTTGAGGTGATATGGATTATATAACTCATACGCGACGTTTGCTCCGGATGTCAGCCATAGCTTCAGCGAAAGGGCGGGTGTTGCCAGAGGCAATATCATCCATACCTTCTTTGATTTGGCTGTATAATTCAAAGCGACTGGTTAATTCTTCGTAGGCTTCAATGCTCATAACAGCAAGGTCGCCTTTTCCATTTTTAGTTATAAAAACTGGTTCGGGATAACTGTGGCAAAATGAAGAAATTTCATTGTAGTTATTCCTTAAATCAGCACTTGATCTGATTGCTGGCATAATAAACACCTCCTTGTTTTATAACAAAATTATATACAAATTTTGTTATATAGTCAATGGAAACGAGAGGTTATTATATGTCACTTTTAGTAAATTTTCGTAATTTTATTTTCGAAAGAATAAGGACGGAGAAAGCTAGGTTCATCAGTTGTTTTTTTTGGTTGTTAATGATAAAATATCATTAACTTTAAGTACGTTATAAAATATCTATGCTTGGCATAGGCTTGGAGGCATATATGAAAAAGATTCTTATAATTCCTGATAGAAACAATTTATCCGAATCCCTAGAGCTTGCGTGTGAGTATTCCCTTGGCTTTGAATACAATGATTTTTTTAATCCGCAGGTTTTGGATAATGATGATGAAGTAGATAGATTGATTAGTGTTTATAGTAATGAGACATTACCATCATATTGTACAATGCATGGTGCTTTTTTTGATGTGATTCCATTTAGTTTGGATTCTAAGATTCGACAGATTTCACATGTAAGAATTGAGCAGAGCATTGAGGTGGCGAAAAAGGTTGGTGCGATGGCAGTTATTTTCCATACCAATTATAATCCTTATTTGAATAGCACAAGCTATGTGGAAAGTTGGATAAAGGAAAATATAGCATATTGGAGTGGTGTATTAGAAAGTCATCCAGAGATTAATATATATCTTGAAAATATGTTTGACCAAACTCCTGATATGCTTAAAAGGTTGGCGGAAGAATTGAGCAGATACGAAAATTTTGGTGTGTGTTTTGATTATGCGCATGCGACTATATCTAAGACGGCTCCAAAGGATTGGGCAAAGGAGCTGTATAAGTACGTGAAGCATATTCATCTTAATGATAATGATTTGATAAGTGATCTCCATTTGCCATGGGGTGAAGGAAAAATTAATCGACAGGAATTTTATGAAATCTATGAGAAATATTTTAATGGAGCGAGTATTCTTTTGGAAACTAGTTCTATAGAAGGGCAGAGGAAATCCTTAGAGTGTCTTGTAAAGGAAGGATTTATATAGTAAAGCTACTGGGTAAATCGTGAGTTAGGGAAGCAGATAGGTTTTAAGAAATTTAAACACGGGAGAAAAGTATGAAGCGAATTATTACAACCATAATATGCGGAATTGTTGCATTTATAATTACATTTTTTAATGTATTTGGGAACATTGATAAACTGACGGAGGATGTGTTGTATCACAATGCTGATGCAGTGGATTCGAGAATACGAATTATAAAGATTGATGACAAAACCATGAATAAGCTGGGAGAGTATGCAGACTGGGACCGTTCTATTTATGGACAGCTTGTGGAAAAGCTTAATGTTTCTGAAGATATAAGACCAGCTGTTATCGGATTCGATGTGCTTTTTAGCAGTGAAAAGGATAAGGAGCAAGACGAGTATTTTGCTGAGACTTGTGGTAAGTATGACAATGTAGTGTGTGGATTTAGCTATGTATTTGTAAAGGATTTAGATACAGATAAGAATGGAAATAAGGTGGACAACCCTATGACTGTCAAGGATAAGGTTGTGCCTTATCCATCATTGGCAGCAGTTACAAGTCAGGGATTTGTCAATGCTTTAATGGATGATGATGATAATTATATAAGAAGTGCTTTCATGTTTTTTAAGGAAAAGGATGGAACTGTTACAAAGAGCTTCAATGCAGCTGTATATGAAAAATATATGGAATTTTGTGGAAAGGAAGTTAATTACCCAACAGACAAAAAGGTCGTTGATTTTAAATATACTGGAAAAGCTGGAGATTATGAAAATGTATCTCTTTGTGATGTGTTAGATGGAAAGGTTCCACCAGAAGCTTTTGATAATTGTATAGTATTGGTAGGTGCGTATGCTCCTGGTATGATGGATTCCTATTTTGTGCCAGTTCATCGTGGACAGCAGATGTATGGAGTGGAAATTCATGCGAATGTTATTCAGGCGATTATGGAGGGCAAGACGTTAGAAAATGTACCTGAATGGGTTGATTATGTGGTTGCTGTAGCGATTGCAGTTTCATTGGCGTACATATGTTACAGCACAAGTGTTGTTAAAAATATTATTATTTGTGTGGCGGTAATTGTAATTAAGCTTATAGCAGGTAAGCTTTTATTTAATAGTGGATATTCTTGGAATAATTTGGCGGTTCCTGTTATGGCTTCGTTAATTGCCATTTATTACATAGTGCTTCATTATTATAGGGCAAATGCGGCTAAGCGTAGTATTGAAAAGGCGTTTAATAAATATGTGGCGCCACAGGTTGTAAGTGAGATTGCTAAAAGTGGCAAATATGAGCTTAAGCTTGGTGGAGAAAATAGAGATGTAGCGGTGCTGTTTGTGGATATCAGAGGTTTTACTCCACTTTCGGAAAGTCTTGAACCGGAGCAGGTTGTAGACATTTTAAATAGTTATTTGGAGCTTACTACAAGCTGCATCTTCCGTCACGGAGGAACATTGGATAAGTTTATCGGTGATGCTACGATGGCAGTATTTAACGCACCATTTGATGCCGAGGATTATGTATATAAGGCAGTTCTTACAGCATGGGATATCGTGCAGGGTGGCAATCTGATAGAAGAAAAATTTGTAGAAAAGTATGGTAAGCATGTAGGTTTTGGTGTAGGTGTAAACTGTGGCCCAGCTGTTGTAGGAAATATTGGCTGTAACTTTAGAATGGATTATACGGTTATCGGTGATACAGTAAATACTGCAGCTAGACTTGAGGCAAATGCGCCAAGGGGAACTGTGTACATAAGTGATGGGGTATATGAGCAGGTTAAGGATAGAATCACTGTGGAAGAGGTTGGAGAAATTCCACTTAAAGGAAAGTCTAAGGGTGTATTTGTATACTCTGTTACAGGAGTTAAGGATTATGATGGTGAGGCGGTAGAAAATGTCTTAAAATCATTTAAAGAGTAAAGGTGACAGATGTGGTGGATTTTAGTGAGGTGCTAGATGACAAAATTTTATTTTATAAGACATGGACATATGGATACTTCTATGGAAGGACAGAAGTTTTACAAAGGTTTTAGCTATAATATGATGACATTATCCGATAAGGGAATCTCGCAGATATATGAAGCTTCGAAAAATGAAATCTTAAAGGATGCGGAGCTCATTATCGCATCACCATTTGGCAGAACTATGCATAGTGCAGCGATTATTTCTAAGGAATTAAATCTGGATATGAAGGTGGAAACAGATTTGCATGAGTGGATGGTGGATAGTGTGAATTATGAGTTTTTGCCTGATGAGGAAGCAATGCGTGCTTATAAATGCTTGACAGATAATAACGGATGTCATCCTGAGGGCGAGGAGTGTACTTGGGAGTCTGCGGCGCAGATGAAGGAGCGCGTGATGAAGGTTCTGGATAAGTATAAGGATTATAAGGCGGTAATCGTGGTGTGCCATGGAACGATAATGCAGTATGTGCTTGAGATAGAGCATCCGGAGAATGGGCAGATAGTTGAGTTTGAGTATTGATAGAGGTTGAAAAAATTTGAGAAAATATCGATGAGACTAGTAAAAAATAGGTTTCATCGGTATTTTTTTGTGAAAATTAAAAAAATGTGTAAAATGAGTTAGTTAAAAGCTATAAAAATGTGTAAAAACAGGTTGAAAAGTTAAGAAAAATGTGTAAAAATATATGTATAAAGGTTGTAAAAATGTGTAAACATATATTATATACGTATAATAAGGAGGCTTGCTATGAAAAGAAAAGCAATGGATTTATTGAAAAAATGGAAAAGTGATATAGATAGAAAGCCATTGGTACTTAAAGGAGCAAGACAGGTAGGTAAGACATGGCTTATGAAATCCTTTGGTGAAGAATGCTATGATGATTATATATATATTAACTTCGATGAGGAGGAACAGATTTCATCTATTTTTAAGGAGAATAAAGATCCATTTCGAATAGTTGAATTATTAGGAATGATTAAGGGCAAAAGAATAGAACCACTTAAGCATTTGATTATATTAGATGAAATACAAGAATGTCCTGAGGCTTTAAATACATTAAAGTACTTTTGCGAAAATGCAAATGACTATCATATAATTTCAGCGGGTAGTCTACTTGGAACATTATTGGCGCAGCCTAAATCTTATCCTGTAGGTAAGGTGAATATATTAAATATTTATCCGTTATCATTTGAGGAGTTCTTGAATGCTAATGATGAAGGTTTATATGAATATTACAACAGTATACATCGAGGAAGTAAAATAGAGAGTATATTCCATAATAAATTATCTGATATGTATAAGCAGTACTTGATAATAGGTGGAATGCCAGAATGTGTAGCTAATTGGGTTAAAAATAAAGATGCTTCAAAGGTGCTAAGTATACAAAAAGAATTGATAGAGTTATATGAAAATGATTTCTCTAAGCATAATGGAAAGGTAAATAGCGGTCGTATCCTATTGGTTTTTAGAAGTATTGTGAACCAGCTGGCAAAGGATAATAGCAAATTTATATATGGATGCGTCAGAGAAGGTGCGAGAGCCAGAGAATTTGAAGAAGCGATCGAGTGGTTGGTTTCAGCAGGTATGGTAATACGTATTCATAATGTAAGTAAACCAGAGCATCCTCTTAATGCATATGAAGAAAATAATCACTTTAAGTTATTTATGTTCGATGTGGGATTACTGAAATGTATGGCTGGTGTAAGTAATGAAGCTATATTGCTAAATTCAGAGTTTCAATTCAAAGGAGCGATGGCAGAGAATTATTGTGTGCAGCAGTTGAGAGATACTTTTGATACATCGCTTAAATATTATGTGCAGAGTCCAACTAGCGAGATAGATTTAATCGTGCAGAATGATATGGAAATAATACCTATGGAGATAAAGGCTGGTAATAGCTTGAAGTCAAATAGTTTTAAGAAGTATATTTCGGAGTATGTGCCTAAGCAGGCGATAAGGTTTTCGGCGCAGGAATATATCGAGCAGGAATGTGTGATAAATGTGCCATTGTATTTGGTGGGGAAAGTTAAGGAGATGATGAGGGAGTAGAATAAAAAGGAGTAAAACAAAAATCAGGATTAAAAATTAAGGTTAAAAATCACTGGGGCATAAAATTTAAAATTTAAGGGGGCATAAAATCACTTTACAAACATTTGTTCGAATGATATAATATAAAAAATAGAACAAGCGTTTGGAAGTGATTTTTTTATGGAGATAATTAAAAAAGAATTTTTTGCAGAGGGTAATAGCATATTGGAGCAAGCTAAGAATGTCCCTTATGATGATGGAGTTATCCTTAGGGATGTATCGTATAAACTAAAGATTTTGACCGATGCTGCTAAGTATGATGTAGCTTGTACTTCCAGTGGTGTCACTAGAAAGGGCAATGGTAAGACTATGGGAAATATGGCAGCATGTGGTATTTGTCATGCTTTTGCAGCAGATGGAAGATGTATTTCATTGTTTAAGATACTTATGTCCAATGAGTGTGTGTTTGATTGTAAGTATTGCATTAATCGGTCATCTAATGATGTGCCTAGGGCCACATTTACACCGGATGAAATATGTAAGCTTACTATGGAGTTTTATAGGCGTAACTATATTGAAGGGCTCTTTTTAAGCTCAGGTGTGATAAAAAATCCTAATTACACTATGGAGCTTATGTATGAGGTGGTGCGAAGGCTTAGAGTGGACTATGGATTTAATGGATATATTCATATTAAGGCGATTCCTGGTGCCGCACGGGAGTTAGTGGAGGCTATAGGGTATCTAGCTGATAGAATGAGCATTAATCTGGAGATGCCAACCGGCGAAGGACTTAAAGAGATGGCTCCTCATAAAACTAGGAATACTATTTTAAAGCCTATGAAGCAGATTCAGACAGGGATTTTTAATAATAGATTAAGTCATGGAATTACTGATAAGAAAAGTGCCATGCAGATGAGAAATTATGGGGATGATTTGTATGAGTCAGCGCTATCGCCTAAATTGCTTACAGGGGAATCAAGGCTACTTGCTGAGAATGGGAACAGCGATTTTGCCATAGGTACAAGAGGCAAATATTTTGTCCCTGCAGGACAGAGTACGCAGATGATTGTGGGTGCGACGAAGGAAAGTGATTATCATATTATTAATGTAGCAGAAGCTTTGTATAAAAATTATGATTTAAAGCGTGTATTTTATTCGGCGTATATTCCTATAAATGATGATTCGGCATTGCCGGCTCTTGATGCTAAGCCGCCCCTTCTTAGGGAACATAGGCTATATCAGGCAGATTGGCTTCTTAGGTTTTATGGATTTAAGGCTAGTGAACTTCTGACTAAGGAGCGACCATTTTTTAATGAGAATATTGACCCTAAATGTGATTGGGCAGTTAGAAATTTGGAGCATTTTCCAGTGGAGATTAATAAGGCGGATATGGCCATGCTTTTGAGGGTTCCAGGCATAGGTGTTAAAAGTGCGAGAAGGATAGTTCAGGCTAGAAGATTTGGAGTAATCGATTTTGCTGATTTAAAGAAGATGGGTGTGGTACTTAAAAGGGCGCTTTATTTTATTACTTGTAAGGGGAAGATGATGTACGATACTAAGCTAGAGGAGAGTTATATTGTAAATCATCTTATATATAATGAACCGCCTCATAAGGCTGTGGGACAGGCTGATGCCAATTATAGTCAGATGTCTCTTTTTGATTATTATGGTAAGGAAATGTATGGTGATAATTATATTTTGGATAATCATTTTGTGACAAATAGTAAAGCTACGATGGGAGGAGGAGTATAATGATAGAATATGTACTTTTACATGATGGTACCTTGGATGGGATATTTACAGCAATTTATGATGGATTCGCTCTTAAGAAGAGTGTATATAAAGAGGATTATGATGATAATATAGCTGTAGCGTCCAAGAATAATTATGAAACTCATTTGTTTTGTGATTATATAGAGGTAGCTACGGATAGTATAAAGGCGGCTAAGACTGTGGAATATATTGTAAAAAAACTGGGAATGGCTGGATATGATATGGCTATGGGAGTCGCGTGCCACTTTAGTGAGGAAGCTGGCGAGGTTTTATTTGCTTTTTTAGTTAGAGGCTTTAAGGTGGGCAAGGGCGTCACGAATATGCTTACAGACAAATATGTAGTCAGGGCATTTGAGCTTAGTCGTAAGACGTATAATGAGTCTCATCTTATGAGAGAGTTTGTTAGATTTAGTGATGTAAAGGGGCGTCTGTATGCAAAGATTGAGCCAAAATGTAACATTCTTCATATGATGTGCAATCATTTTGCAGACAGATTTCCTACGGAGAATTGGATTATATATGATGCTACCCATAAAGTGGCAGCAGTGCATCCAAGGTACAAGAGATGGTTTTTGATGGATGGTTTGGATGCGGATTTTGATAGAATTGATAAGATGACTCATGATGAATATGTGGATTTATGGAAGCTGTTTGTAGATACTATCGCCATAGAGGAGAGAAGAAATGAAAAGTGCCAGAATAATCATTTGCCGAAGTGGTATAGGAAGAATATGACGGAGTGGAAGTAGTGGGGATTTTTTATAGGCTGCTAAAAGATATTTTGGTTAATTTTTACCAAAATATCTTGCAGAAACTTTAGATATAGATTAATATAGTATAAAATAAAAGAAAATTTAGTATAATATAACCGAAATATCTTATAGGAGTGATAGAAATGGATAAAGAAATTAAAAGAGATTATTATTTAGAACAGCTGATAGCACGAAAAGATAATGGGTTAATTAAGATAATAACAGGAATTAGACGTTGTGGAAAGTCGTATTTACTTCGTACTTTGTTTAAAAATAATTTATTAGAAAATGGAGTAGATAAAGATCATATTATAGAAATGGCATTTGATTTGTTTGAAAATATAGAGTATCGTGAACCTAAAATATTTTATTCGTGGGCAAAGCAGCAATTGAAGGATGATGAGAAATATTATTTTTTATTAGATGAAGTGCAATTATTAGATGAATTTGTAAGTGTATTAAATGGTCTGGCGGATAAAAAGAATTGTGAAGTGTATGTTACAGGGAGTAATGCGAAATTTCTTTCTAGAGACATAGCAACAGAATTTGGTGGTAGAGGCGATGAGATACATATGTATCCTTTAAG
This sequence comes from Lachnospiraceae bacterium, assembly GCA_045125245.1. Classification (GTDB taxonomy): domain Bacteria; phylum Bacillota; class Clostridia; order Lachnospirales; family Lachnospiraceae; genus SVEL01. The sequence goes on along the minus strand of JBGVNF010000079.1, from coordinate 97,779 downwards.
TTTTTCGGAATTTATGTCGGTATATGAAGGAAATCGCTATGATGGATGGAACGAGTATATTACTTATGGTGGAATACCACTTGTTGTATTGGCTCATACAGAAGAACAAAAAATGGCGATACTTGATAATTTGCTAAAAGAAACATATATAAGTGATATTGTCAAAAGAAATAAAATTAGAAATGTAGGAGAGATGGAGACATTATTAGATATTATTTCGTCTGCAATTGGTTCGCTTACTAATCCAAATAAACTTCAAAAAACATTTAAAAGCGTTAATCGTTCAAAAATTACGGCGACTACCATAACTAAGTACATTGAATATTTAAAAGATGCATTTTTGATAGAAGAAGCTAATCGTTATGATATTAAAGGAAAGTCATATATAGGAACTCCAAATAAGTATTATTTTATGGATATGGGGCTGAGAAATGCAAGAATCAATTATAGACAGCAGGAAATAACTCATGCTATGGAAAATATAATATATAACGAACTTCGAATGAGAGGGTTTAGTGTAGATGTAGGGAATATTACAATTGTGGAAAATGGAAAAGAAGGAAAACCTGTTAAGAAACATTTGGAAGTTGATTTCATCTGCAATAAGGGTTCTAAGAGGTATTATATTCAATCTGCATATATGCTTGGGACTACAGAAAAAAAGGAACAGGAAATTAGGCCGTTTTTAAGAATTAATGATTCATTTAAAAAAATAGTGATTACGTCAGATACTCCGAAACCATTTTATAGTGAAGAAGGGATATTAATGATGAATGTATATGATTTTTTATTGAACAGTGATTCTTTGGATTTGTAAAAATAGAAAGTATAGAGGTACTTATGAGCAAAAAACAAGTAACAATTTCATACACTAGCCACATGTACAATACGGATGAACAAATCAACATGACTGCTAATGGTATATTGGGTAATAAAGATGGCGTAAACATAGTTATGTATAACGAAGAGAATGAAGGTATGGCTCCTATTAGAACTATCCTTAAGTTTGATGAGAATTTCTTGACTGTATCGAAAATGGGTGTAACTAAGACAGAGATGCGTTATGAGCGTGGATATACACATAATAGTAAGTATCACACATTTATAGGTGATTATGATATGTGTATAAAGACGGATGAGTATGACCTTAAAGAAATCGATAAGGGATATAAGATAACTACTGTATATAACCTGGAATTAGATGGAAATTTTATATCAAAGTGCAAGGTTGAGATAGAAATAAGTGAATAGATGTGCAGTATTAATGTACAAAAATAAAGACCACTTCCGATTATATTAGGAAGTGGTCTTTAAGCGTAATGGTAGTTGTAGTACCATTAAGATATAGAAAAATTTGATTATCTACTATATTCCGATAACAATCCCTTCTTCATATCAAACAACTTATCTGATAAATCCACATATACCTTATGAGGATTTACAAGTCGTCTACTTTCCTCCCAAAGTGTTTCCTGCTCTTTTTTACAATAATCGCAAATTTCCTCAATGGTTGGAGATTCATATGTGCAGATTCCGTTTTTGAATACCTGTACTGGAAGCTGGCGTACTGTGTATGTGCCAGCCTGAAGTGTTGTCTTCTTCCAAGTTTCCATTGGGTCGAATAGTGTCAAATCTTTATTTTCATCAAATGTTTCATCGGCCAGAGCGATTACGTCAGCGCGAAGCTTTCCCGTCTCTTTATCGTAGAATCTATATACAGTTTTATTGCCCGGATTTGTAATCTTGGCTGTGTTTTCGGATAACTTAATCTTGGGAACGAAATCGTCCTTTTCATCATCCCATATAGCAGCGAGCTTATATACGCCGCCAAATGCTGGGCAGTCCTTTGAAGTGATAAGGTTTGTACCTACACCCCATGAAGTGATTTTAGCGCCCTGTGCCTTTAAGCTGTCGATAAGGTATTCGTCCAAGTCGCTGGAAGCTGAGATGATAGCATCTGTAAAGCCTGCTTCGTCAAGCATTATACGTGCCTTCTTAGAAAGATATGCAAGGTCGCCGCTGTCTAATCTGATTCCATAGTTCTTAAGTTCAATTCCTTTTTCCCGAAGCTCGGTAAATACCTTTATAGCATTTGGCACACCAGAATGAAGTGTATCATAAGTATCCACAAGAAGTATGCAGGCGTGTGGATAAAGGTCTGCGTATGTCTTGAATGCTGTGTATTCATCTGGAAAACTCATTATCCAGCTGTGAGCGTGAGTTCCTTTTATAGGCATATTCCAAAGCTTACCGGTAAGTACGTTTGATGTGCCGACACAACCAGCGATAACTGCGGCTCTTGCGCCGTATATACCTGCGTCAGGTCCTTGAGCTCTTCTTAAACCGAATTCCATAACGCCGTCGCCGCCAGCTGCATAGCAAACTCTTGCTGCCTTTGTGGCGATAAGGCTTTGGTGGTTAACTATATTAAGAAGTGAAGTTTCGATAAGCTGTGCTTCCATAATAGGTGCGACAACTTTGAGTAGTGGCTCTTTTGGGAACACTACAGTGCCTTCAGGAATAGCATAAATGTCGCCAGAAAAATGGAAGGAGCTAAGGTAGGTTAAAAAATCTTCTTCAAATATCGATAAACCACGAAGATATTCGATATCTTCATATGTGAAACGAAGATTTTTGATGTATTCGATAACCTGCTCTAAACCACAAGTGATAGCATATCCGCCACCAGATGGATTTGTTCTATAAAATAAATCAAAGATAACTCTTTTGTTGATGTTGTTCTTAAAGTAGCCTTGCATCATAGTGAGCTGATAAAGGTCTGTGAGTAAAGTTAGATTTCGTGCCATAATATACCTCCATAAAGTCTTTTATATTGTAGATATGATAAGTTATAAAAATATCATTATATAAATATCACAAAATACCTCTAATATGTATCTTACCCCATTTTAACTATGAAGTCAAAAATTATTGTAAATTTTGGCAGGATTGTGTATACTATTTTTATCATATAGGAAGTTCTCAATGAGAGCTTCCTATATGATAAAAAACGCTCCGCTAAGGATCGCGTTAATCGCAGTTGCGATGCAACTACGATTATGTCTGCGGCGGAGAATATAATATAAGGAGAATTACATGATACGATTATTTTTAATAGTGCTATTTATTTTCTTATTTTTTGTAGCTAGTATAGGAATATTTTTTGTACTATTTATTATTGGATTATTTAATAAAAAAGCTAAAGCAAGAATCAGCTATGCTATCGTGCAGTGGGTGCTTAAGACTTGCTTGTTTATAGCAGGAACTAAGCTTGAGGTTATAGGCCTTGAGAATGTGCCAAGGGATAGAGCGGTATTATACGTAGGTAACCATAGAAGTATCTTCGATATACTTATTAATTATTCCCTTCTTCCGCCTCTTATGGGATTTGTGTCTAAGAAGGAGATGAAGAAGTATCCATTCCTTAATCATTGGATGAAGCTTGTGAACTGCTTATTCCTTGATAGAGATAATATTAAGGAAGGTCTTAAGACTATTCTTGAGGGTGTTGAACAGATGAAGAATGGCATTTCTATGTTTATATATCCTGAAGGAACAAGAGCTAAATCTGATGATGCTATGATAGAATTCAAGGAAGGCAGCTTTAAACTAGCTGAGAAGAGTGGTGCGCCTATTATACCAGTAGCTATCAATAATTCTAGTGCTTGTTTTGAGGACCATAAACCTAGAGTAAAGAAGGCTCATGTAATTATTGAATATGGCAAGCCTATAGAAACTACTGAATTATCAAAGGAAGAGAAGAAGCATCTTGGTGCTCATGTTCATGATATAGTTAAAGAGATGGTTATGAAAAATAAAGAGCTTGTGTAAAAAGTCGTTGTTTTTTATAAGCTAAAGTGATAAAATAATCTAGATAAATAGTAACTACTAAGAGTATGATACAATGAGCAAATCCCATCAGCGAGGCTGATATTTTATGGATTTGTGCTTCGTAATTATGAGGGTACTGAATAATTACGATTAATGTTACAGAAATAATGTAGTAAATGGGAGGAACAGATGAAGACATTTTTTATTGTATTAATAATAATTCTTGCAGTTGTTGTGGGTGCTCTTATCGCATTGTATTTTGTTGGTAAGAAGATGCAGAAGAAGCAGGAAGCTAATCAGGCTTCAATCGATGCGGCAGCTCAGACTATGAACTTTTTCATTATAGATATGAAAAGGATGAAGCTTTCGGAGGCGGGACTTCCTAAAATAGTTACAGAGCAGACACCTAAATATTTAAGACGTGCAAAGTTGCCAATTCTTAAGGTTAAGGTTGGACCAAGAGTTATGTCGCTTATATGTGACGCTAAGGTGTTTGAAACACTTGCTCCAAAGCAGGAGGTTAAGGCTACAGTTAGTGGTATATATGTAACTGGCGCTAAGAGAATCAGAGGACCTATCGTAGAGACAGATCCAAAGAAGAGAAAGGCACAGCTTAAGGCTGAGAAGCAGGCTGCTAAGGAAGCTGCAAAGGCTGCAAAGAAAGCAGGTAAGTAAAGTATGATTGGCTGAAAGGTGCAAACTTTCAGCCTTTTTACATTAATAATTATTAAAGGAGAATGGTATGGGGAACAATGTAAATGTAGATAAGGTATTAGATGAAGTAAGGAAAGCAATTACTGGTAAAGATGATTGTATAAGCAAGGTGTTTGCTGCCATATTGGCAGGTGGACATGTTCTTATAGAGGATGTTCCGGGTGTTGGTAAAACTACTCTTGCTATTGCATTTTCTAAGGCATTATCGCTGGCAGATAAGAGAATGCAGTTTACACCGGATGTAATGCCGGCAGATATTTTAGGCTTTAATATGTACCAAAAGGAAACAGGAAATTTTGTATATTATCCTGGTGCTATTATGTGTAATTTGTTTTTGGCAGATGAGATTAATAGAACGTCACCAAAAACACAGTCGGCACTTCTTGAAGTAATGGAAGAGCAGAAGGTTACCATTGAAGGCGAGACAAGGGCGGTGCCAAATCCTTTTGTGGTTATGGCTACACAGAATCCAAAGGGAAGTGCAGGTACGCAGTTGCTTCCTGAGGCGCAGCTTGATAGATTTATGATTTGTATTAGTATGGGTTATCCTAATATTAAGGATGAAGTAGAGATTCTTAAGGGAAAGAGTACATCTAGTGTTGCAAATATAACCCCGATTTTGAGTAAAGAACAGCTTATGAAAATGAAGGATGAGGTGGAAGCAATCCACATAAGTGATAAGCTGTATGCTTATATTGCTATGCTTTCAGCGGCTACGAGAGAGCATGCGTATGTTCAGCTAGGATTAAGTCCAAGAGGTTCTATTGCTTGTGTTAAGATGGCAAAAGCATGGGCATATATTCAGGGTAGAAATTATGTATTGCCAGAGGATGTTGTGGAGATATTTGAGGATGTGGCAAGACATAGAATCGTTTTAAATACTAAGGCGAGAGTTGCACGCGTATCGGAGAGAGCGGTTTTAGAGGAGATTATAGGGCAGGTTAAGCAGCCTGCGTCATATATGCAGAAGGTAGAGTATAGTGTTTAGTTTTTGGGTTTTATTGATTTTAACAATGTATCTGGCTTATATGGGCTGGATGTATGTGAATGCAGGATTTATGACATTGGCGTATATAGCGGCAGTGTTATTTGTCTTGTCATTTTTTATGCTGTTGTATCGAAAATATACCATAAAAGGTTCTATAAAGGTGCCGATTGGTATTTCAGAAGAGGGTAAAAATAATCTGGTAAAGCTCGTTATTACAAATAAGGGTTTTCTACAGGTAAGTAGAATGAAGGCGATTATACAGGTTGAGGATACTCTTCTTAAAAAGAAAAAGAAATATGTTATGAAGATGATGTCGCTGCCAAAGGGTACACATACATTTGAAAGTAATGTTTCATTTTCAGAAGCGGGTAATTATGAGATAACATTAAAAAGTCTTAGGGTTTATGATATTACTGGACTTTTATATAGAAATATAAAGGTTAAAAAGTGGAAGACGATTCAGGTTATGCCAAAATTACATGATGCACCTATAACGCTTACAGAGGGAACAAAGCATTTTTATGGTGAAGCAGATATCTATGAGGATAATAGAGCGGGTCATGACAATAGTGAGCTTTTACAGATAAGAGAATTTAAGGCTGGGGATAGACTTCAAAATATACATTGGAAGATGAGTGCTAAGCGGGATGAGCTTATGGTGAAGGAAAATTCTATGCCAAAGTCATGTCCTGTAGTTTTGTTTTTAGATTTTCAGGATAAAAAAGAGTGCAGAAAAAATATGCTTTCCTTTATAGAGATTGCTGCAAGTATTTCATTTTCACTAATAGATGCTGGGTGTATTCATTACGTGGCATGGTACAGTGATGCAGATATGGATGTAACTCGTGTAAGAATCGATGGTGAAGCAAGCTTGTATTATTTTATCGAGCTTGCCATGAAAAATAAATGGGTGGCCAGTAAAGAAGATATATCAGTTAGATATGGTGAGAAATACTCTATGGAGCCATATATTTGGAAGCTGACATTAGATGAGGAATTGGTGCTTAAGAAACAGGATGAAGTTATTAAGAAATATGCTATTAAAGATTTAGAGAAGGAAATATCGTCTACGGAGATATTGTTGTAAGGGTATGAGTAAGAAAAAGGTAAGGCTTGCCACTTGGAAGGGCGTAGAAACAAATGAACAAAAAGGTACAGAGCTTAGTCAGAGATTATTTAGTGTAATCTTTGATGTAATTCTTGTGCTTATTTTTACATGGGCAGGGCGCATTATGCTAGAGGATGTGTTTGGCTTTGGAGAAATGAGCATCAAGGGGATTTTTGGCAGTGTAGTTGTGGCGGCAATTGTGAGTGGGATAATGGAATTTATAGATTCTGCAAAGACTAGCTATAAAAGATTGTTTAAGGGATGCGTGCCACTTGTGGGAACATGTCTTTTAAGTATATATATTTTTATATTTAAGGGTGGCGAAAAGATAATAGGCGGCTTGATTAACTTTGCCGCAGAGTATATTCAGAAATGGAATGTATATTATAAGACAGGAATTAAAATTAGCACTTCCAAGATAAATAGTGTGGATTTTGGTGTCGGATTTATATTTATGGTACTTATCTTTTTGGCTGTGTGGCTTTCTAAATGTACAGGCAAGAGATTGTTCTTGTCTCTTATATCAATATTTGTTGTAGGCATAGAGGTTACTGTGGGTTATGCGCCTTCGGTAAAAGGTTTTATGATGATGCTTGTGGGCATCCTCCTTGCAAATACTTTAGAATATGATAAGGCTGATTTTGTAGTTTCTATAAAGGAGAGGACAATAGATTCTTTTAGAAGAAAATATATGTATATGCTTTATGTTAGCATGTTTATTGTCATAGGTTGTTTAGGGTTAAAGGTAGTAGTGACACCTTCTGTGAAGGATTCCCTTAAATATTCCGCTAGCGTTAAAGCTATTCAGAAAAGCATGTTAGAAAATTTTTCTATATCAGATATTATCCAAAGTATCGGGGAAAATCTGTGGAATAAAAATAAAAATGGCGAAATTATTTCCAATATGGCATTATCTTTTAAGGATGTGCCTGTATTTAGAATGTATACAGATAGGATGCCAAAGGATAAGATGTATATAAAGGGCTTTTATGGAGCTCAGTATGTTGGTGGAAAATGGATTAATGATGGAGATGATTTTGAAAAGGCAGTAAAAGAAGCTGGCTTCGATGTGGAGGAAGTAAAGAAAAATATATCATTAATGGGCAAAATCGGTGTAGAAAATTATTTTGTCTATAACTCTTCACATGAATTGTATCCAATGAAAGCTACATTGGAATATTTAAAGAAGAATAATAAGGTAGCATATGTGCCTTATTTTTCGGATGTATATAGTGAAATAGATATAGAGGGTGGAGTTTATTATGAAAAGGATAAGGAGTTAACTAAAATATCATATCTTTTATATCAAGAAAACCTTGATTATGAGAAAATGGGTGTAACATCTGTAGGAGAATATCAAGAAGAGTGGGAAATTTGGTACGAGGAATATGTGTGTGATAATTATCTTTCATTGCCAGGTGGAATGGATGGTATAAAGGATATAGCAAAGGATTTAATGTCTAATAATAATTTGCAGACTATAGAAGGTGTGCCAGGTGAAAATGTCTTGAGAGCTCGTGCTGCAAATGTGGTAGCAGAGTGGATGGCTAAAAATATGAATTATACTACTGAGCCACCAAGTCTTCCTAGAAATGCAGACCCAGTAGAATATTTTGTTTCACAAAGCAAGGAAGGGTACTGTATGCATTATGCTAGTGCAGCAACACTTATTCTTAGAGAAATGGGAGTGCCAGCAAGATATGTATCAGGTTATTATGTAGATGAGTCTGGCTTTAAGATAGCTGATAAGGATTATATGAACATAATAATGGATAATGCAGCCCATGCTTGGGTGGAAGTATTCCTTGATGGAATGGGTTGGATTCCATTGGAGGTTACTACCACATATTATGATGGAAGAAATCCTAATGCAGGTGATTTAGATGATGAAAATACTACAGAGGAAAAGGATACATCTGATGCTACAAGTACTACACAAGAGCCAGCGTCAGGCGAGGTTTCATCAAGTGAAGCAACATCATCAAGCAATGAGACAGCTTCTTCGGGAAATTCTGGGTTGTCAGGAAAGGAAGAAGAGTCTACAAAGGGAGCTGGTTTCTACGGAACTAATAATGATGCCTTAAAAGACAATATATTTGTAAAGGTTCTTGTAATAGCTGCATTTGCTATAGTTATACCGTTGGGTATATATATGATTTTAAGACATTTTAGATTAAAGGAAGAAAAGCTTAGACTTCTAGTAGAAAATAAGAAAAAAGTAAGAGCTATAAAAACCATTAATCGAAATATTTATATTAAGCTTAAGAAGAAGGGTAAGTTAATCGGTTCAAAGCATACAGATGAAGCATACAAGGAAGCACTTATAAAAGCATTTCCAGAGGTTTCCAAACAAGAGTGGGACAGATATATGGATATCGTAAAGGAAATGGCGTTTTCTAATAATGATGGCAATGTGGAGGATATGGAATATTGCTACGAGATATATAAGAGAGTTAGATATCAGAAGATGAGAAAGGATGAGGCTACAGTTAAGAAAAATAAGAGGATTATAATTATCATAGTTGCGGTTGCTATTATAGGGCTTTTGATATGGTGGATAAGCTCCATGAATGGAATACCTAAGATTAAGGCAGAGGATGTGGCAAGGATTTATTATGATGGTCCTGAATTCAATGATAATAAGGAGTTGGATATAGAGGAATTCCTTGGTTATTACAATGAAATATATGATATAAAAGAAAATAAATTAGGTGAGGGAACAACACCTGAAAGTTGGATTGTAATAGAGTTAAAGAGTGGGGAAGAGATAGTAATATGTGACCAGTCGAAGAAATTTGAAGTTAATTTTGAGAACGGTAGGGGAAAAAGAAAACAATATTGGGGAAAGCAGGAGCAGATTTATAATATGATAAGACATGGGTCATATGAAGGAGAAGAGTAGATAAGGCCACGAGGAAATCTACTTAAAAAAGCAAAATGATATGAAAACCCTTAAAGTCTATTGACATCTTAGCCTTTTAAGTTGTATAATCCTAGAAAATAAATAAAACCATAAAAACTGTGACGGAGACAGTAGTTTGTGTAAGAAAGTCAAAGAGAGTCTGTGATGGTGAGATACAGATACAAGTAAGATGCAGATGAATATCACTCTTGAGTTGCAAGTCGAAAGGAAGAAAAATTAGCCAAGTAGAATTTGCCGTAGTTCCAGCGTTAAGGGAAGCTCGTATTAAATGCATAGCAGGCGTACGAAGTGTAAGAGGTGGTAAGCGAGATTTATATCCCGTCCTGTTACAGGACGGGGTTTTTTATATACCCCCTATATTAGCCGATAGCTTGGCGGCGGTATATACAATGTTTTTCGCATTATCTTGACCTTATCATAATGTAAATTACACGAAAATTGGTTTATCTGTGCATAATATTTATGCATAGCGAAGAATATTAGATTTTCTTAATACTTTGTATGCAACCAGTGATTTTTCAACACGATGTTGAAAAAAGGCGAGCAACGCCATGGATGGCGTATGGGAGCCGGTCACGTACGTAATCAAAAAGAGAATCAAAGTATTTAGAAAATCTTATATTAGTAGCTCAGCATAAATATTATGTACGAGATAAAGCAATTTTCGGGTCAAAAATATTAAAAAGGAGAGAAAACTATGTACGACAAGGTATCGACTAACCTCAACTTTGTTGAGAGGGAAAAGAAAACTGAACAGTTCTGGAAAGATAATGATATCTTCAGAAAGTCAATGGAAAATAGAAAGGAAGGTCAGACGTATACATTCTACGATGGTCCTCCAACTGCCAACGGTAAGCCACATATTGGTCACGTGCTTACTCGTGTTATAAAGGATATGATTCCAAGATATAGAACTATGAAGGGATACATGGTTCCAAGAAAGGCTGGATGGGATACACACGGTCTTCCTGTTGAGCTTGAGGTAGAGAAGCTTCTTGGTCTTGATGGTAAGGATCAGATTGAAGAGTATGGTATGGAGCCATTTATCGAGAAGTGTAAGGAAAGTGTTTGGAAGTACAAGGGTATGTGGGAAGATTTCTCAGGTACTGTTGGTTTCTGGGCTGATATGGATAATCCTTACGTAACATATGACAATGATTTCATCGAGTCTGAGTGGTGGGCTTTAAAGGAAATTTGGAATAAGAAGCTTTTATACAAGGGCTTTAAGATTGTTCCTTACTGTCCTCGTTGTGGAACTCCACTTTCAAGCCAGGAAGTTGCGCAGGGTTATAAGGATGTAAAGGAACGTTCAGCTATCGCTAGATTCAAGGTAAAGAATGAGGATGCTTACATTCTTGCATGGACAACTACACCTTGGACACTTCCTTCAAACGTTGCTCTCTGTGTAAATCCAGTAGAGGAATATGTAAAGGTTAAGGCTAATGATGGTTTCGTATATTATATGGCTAAGGCTCTTCTTGACACAGTTCTTGGTAAGCTTGCTGTAAAGGCTGACGAGGAGAACGGTGTAGAGGCTAAAGCTGCATACGAGATTTTAGAGACATATAAGGGTAAGGACCTTGAATACAAGGAGTACGAGCCATTATTTGATTTTGCAAATGAGACAATCGCAAAGCAGGGCAAGAAGGCTCACTTTGTAACATGTGATTCTTACGTTACTCTTACAGATGGTACTGGTGTAGTTCATATTGCACCTGCATTCGGTGAGGATGATGCAAAGGTTGGTAGAAATTATGACCTTCCATTCGTTCAGCTTGTAAATGGTAAGGGTGAGATGACAGAAGAGACAGCTTATGCTGGTGTATTCTGTAAGAATGCTGACAAGATGGTATTAACAGACCTTGAGAAGGCAAATCTTTTATATGATGCGCCTAAGTTTGAGCATAGCTATCCACATTGTTGGAGATGTGATACTCCACTTATCTACTATGCTAGAGAATCATGGTTTATCAAGATGACAGAGGTTAAGGATGACCTTATCGCAAATAACAATACAATTAACTGGATTCCAGAATCTATCGGTACAGGAAGATTTGGAAACTGGCTTGAAAATGTACAGGATTGGGGCGTTTCTCGTAACCGTTACTGGGGAACTCCTATGAATATCTGGGAGTGTGAGTGCGGACATCAGCACGCTGTAGGAAGCAGAGCAGAGCTTGCTGAAATGGCAGGTGACCCAGCGGCAGCAGAGGTTGAGCTTCACAGACCATATATTGATGAAGTAAAGATTAACTGTCCAAAGTGTGGTGGCAAGATGACAAGAATTCCAGAAGTTCTTGACTGTTGGTTCGATTCAGGAGCAATGCCATTTGCACAGCATCACTATCCATTTGAGAATAAGGATTTATTTGAGCAGCAGTTCCCAGCAGACTTTATCTCAGAGGCTGTAGACCAGACAAGAGGATGGTTCTATACACTTCTTGCTGAGAGTACATTGCTCTTCAATAAGGCTCCTTATAAGAACGTTATCGTACTTGGTCACGTTCAGGATGAAAATGGTCAGAAGATGAGTAAGTCAAAGGGTAATGCAGTAGACCCATTTGCAGCACTTGAGACACATGGTGCAGATGCAATCAGATGGTACTTCTACATCAATTCAGCTCCATGGCTTCCAAATAGATTCCACGACAAGGCTGTAACAGAAGGTCAGAGAAAGTTCATGGGTACACTTTGGAACACATATGCGTTCTATGTACTTTACGCTGAGATTGACCAGTTTGATCCAAGCAAGTATGAGCTTGATTATGATAAGCTTCCAGTTATGGATAAGTGGTTATTATCTAAGCTTAACACAGTAGTAGGTCAGGTAGATGACAACCTTGGTAACTATAGAATACCAGAGGCTGCTAGAGCATTATCAGATTTCGTAGATGAGATGAGTAATTGGTATGTTCGTCGTTCAAGAGATCGTTATTGGGCTAAGGGTATGGAGCAGGATAAGATCAATGCTTACATGACTCTTTACACAGCACTTGTAACAATCAGCAAGGCAGCAGCACCTATGATTCCATTTATGACAGAGGATATCTACCAGAACCTTGTTAGAAATATAGATAAGACTGCACCGGAAAGTATCCACCTTTGTGATTTCCCTGAAGTAAATGAAAAGTTTATTGATAGAGACCTTGAGGATAAGATGGAGAAGGTTCTCGATATCGTAGTTATGGGTCGTGCAGCTAGAAATGCATCAAATATTAAGAATCGTCAGCCTATCGGACAGATGTATGTAAAAGCAGGCTTTGAACTTTCAGAGTTCTACAAGGAAATCATCGAGGATGAGCTCAATGTTAAGAGCGTAGAATTTACAGAGGATGTAAGAAACTTCACAACATATACATTTAAGCCACAGCTTAAGACTGTTGGACCAAAGTATGGTAAGCAGCTTGGTGGTATCAAGGAGTATTTATCAAATCTTGATGGCAATGCAGCTATGGATGAGCTTGAATCAGCTGGCGCACTTAAGTTTATGGTAGGCGACGCAGAGGTTGAGCTTACAAAGGAAGACCTTCTTATAGAAATGACTCAGATGGAAGGCTACGTATCAGAGAATAACAACAATATTACAGTTGTTCTTGATACAAATCTTACAGATGAGCTTATTGAAGAGGGTTATGTAAGAGAGATTATCAGCAAGGTTCAGACTATGAGAAAAGAGGCTGACTTTGAGGTTATGGATAAGATAAATATCTACATTGCTAACAATGACAAGATTGTGAAAATTTTGGAAAATAACAAAGATAAAATCATGTCGGAAGTATTGGCAAATGACGTAATTTTTGGTATAATCGACGGATATAATAAGGAGTGGAACATCAATGGTGAGGATGTGGCTATTGGTGTAAAAAAATGTTAATACTTAAGGAGGATTAGAGTTATGAGCAAAATGTCATTCTCTAAAGAAGAATTCAAAAAGCAGGTTAAGGATTATGTAAAAATCGTTTCCAGAAAAACTATCGAGGAAGCTAGCCAGCAGGATATTTATACGGCTGTAGCATATGGTTTGAAGGATTATATAATTGACCAGTGGATTGCAACACATAAGGAGTATGAGAAGCAGGATGCAAAGACTGTTTACTATCTTTCAATGGAGTTCCTTATGGGACGTGCACTTGGTAATATTATTATCAATCTTTCAGCTAGACAGGAGATTAAAGAAGCAATCGAAGAATTAGGATTAGACTTAAATGCTATAGAGGACCAGGAGCCAGATGCGGCTCTTGGTAACGGCGGTCTTGGAAGACTTGCAGCATGTTTCCTTGATTCTCTTGCAACACTTGGATATTCAGCATACGGCTGTGGTATACGTTATAGATACGGTATGTTTAAGCAGCAGATTAAAGATGGATATCAGGTGGAGGTTCCAGATGCTTGGTTAGAAAATGGTAATCCATTTGAGGTTCGCCGTGATGAGTATACTTGTGAGGTTAAGTTCGGCGGTTATACTCGTTGGGAAAAGGGCGAAGACGGAAGAGAGAGAGTAGTTCAGGATGGCTATAGAGCTGTTAGAGCGATTCCATACGACCTTCCTATCGTAGGATATGGCAACAATGTAGTTAATACATTAAGAATCTGGGATGCAGAGCCAACACAGAACTTTGTTCTTGATTCATTCAATAAGGGTGATTATATCAAGGCTACAGAGGAATCAAACCTTGCGAAGACTATTGTAGAGGTTCTTTATCCTTGTGATGACCACTATGCTGGTAAGGAGCTTAGACTTAAGCAGCAGTATTTCTTTGTATCTGCAAGTGTTCAGACAGCTATTAAGAAGTATCTTGATAAGCATGAGGATATAAAGAAGCTTCCAGAGAAGGTAGTATTCCAGCTTAATGATACACACCCAACAATCTGTGTAGCAGAGCTTATGAGACTTCTTCTTGATGTATATGACTTAACATGGGATGAGGCATGGGAAGTAACAACTAAGGCTACAGCTTATACAAATCATACAATTATGGCAGAGGCACTTGAGAAGTGGCCTATCGAGTTATTCTCTAAGCTTCTTCCAAGATGTTATCAGATTATAGAAGAGATTAACCGTAGATTTGTGAATGATATTCAGACCAAATATCCGGGTAATCAGGAAAAGATTAAGAAGATGGCTATCGTATATGATGGTCAGGTAAGAATGGCAAACCTTGCTATATGTGCTGGTTTCTCTGTAAATGGTGTTGCTAGACTTCACACAGAGATTTTAAAGAATCAGGAGCTTAAGGATTTCTACGAGATGATGCCAGAGAAGTTCAATAATAAGACAAACGGTATCACACAGAGAAGATTCTTAAAGCATGGTAATCCATTACTCGCAGATTGGGTATCAGACAAGATTGGTGATGAGTGGACAACAAACCTTGCTCACATTAAGAAGCTTGAAATCTATGCTGATGATCCTAAGTGTCAGCAGGAATTTATGAATATTAAGTATCAGAATAAGATAAGACTTGCTAAGTACATTAAGGAGCATAATGGTGTAGAGGTTGACCCACGCTCAATCTTCGATGTACAGGTTAAGAGACTTCACGAGTACAAGCGTCAGCTTCTTAATATCTTACATGTAATGCATCTTTACAATGTGATTAAGGAGCATCCAGATATGGATTTCTACCCAAGAACATTTATCTTTGGTGCAAAGGCAGCTGCAGGATACCGTAGAGCTAAGCTTACAATTAAGCTTATCAACAGCGTAGCAGATGTTATTAACAATGATAAGTCTATCAATGGAAAGCTTAAGGTTGTATTCATTGAGAACTATAGAGTATCTAATGCTGAGTGGATTTTCGCAGCAGCAGACGTATCAGAGCAGATATCTACAGCATCTAAGGAAGCTTCAGGTACAGGTAACATGAAGTTCATGCTTAATGGTGCCCTTACTTTAGGAACAATGGATGGTGCTAACGTAGAAATCGTAGAAGAAGTTGGAAATGAGCATGCGTTTATCTTTGGTTTATCTTCTGACGAAGTAATTAACTATGAGCAGCATGGTGGATATTATCCAATGGAAATCTTCAACAACGATATGGATGTTAGAAAGGTGCTTATGCAGCTTATCAACGGAACATATGCTCCAGATGATACAGAGAGATTTAGAGAGCTTTATGATGCACTCCTTACAGATAAGTCTGGAAGAGCAGATACTTACTTTATCCTTAAGGACTTTAAGTCATATGCAGAGGCTCAGAAGCGCGTAGAAGCTGCTTACAGAGATGAGAAGGGTTGGGCTAAGAGCGCAATTCTCAATGTGGCTAATGTAGGAAAGTTCTCATCTGATAGAACTATTGAAGAGTATGTTAAGGATATTTGGCATCTTGAAAAAGTTACTGTAGATATGGACTAAGATAGTATAAAATTACACCCCCTATACATATATTTGTGTAGGGGGTGTTTTGTTGTGAGGTGGCAAAGCCCTTGGTGGTTATGAATTATCATATTGTTCAAGCTTTATACTGTATTTTTACATGCTTCGAATATTTGATTTTCTAAATACTTTGATATTATATTATGAAACCGTACGTAACCGGCGTCTAACTAATCGCAGTTGCTATGCAACTACGATTAAACTCGCCCTCCTTGGCTCAGAGACGCCTTTTTCCAACATCGTGTTGGAAAATTACTGGTAATAGACAAAGTATTAAGAAAATCTAAATATTCTCCGCTATCGTGAAAGATACAGTATAACGTTGTGCAATATGATAATCAAAAGTTTAGATATGGGTTAGCTACCTATATACGAATTGGTTTCCTATATTTAATATGTATACAGGGGGTGTGAATGTGGGTGCGCGAGATGTGAGAAGAGTGTGGGTGCGGGCTTTTGTGAAATATATGGTGATTGCGTTGGGGGTTATTTGTTTTCCGTGGGCGATTACTTTATTGATTTCTGGGGAAAATGAGAAGAAGGTGTACAAGGCTGCGAAAGGAGATTATTTCGTGGTCGCAGATGATAAGAAGATAGGTTTGGAGGATTTTGTGGCATTTGCATTGGTTAAGCAGATGGATATAGAGGAGAGTGAGGAGGCGCTTAAGGCGCAGTCGGTAATTGTTCGTACGTATATTTATGAAAAGATGAGTGAACATAAAACGAAGAAGGTGGAAGTAGATAAACTTAATATGCCATATGTTACGTATGATGAGTTAGAAGATATATGGGGTGATGAGTTTCCGGAAAAGTACAATAAGCTTATGAAGGTCATAGAGGACACAGCGGGGAAGGTTATTATGTATGAGGGGAAGGCTATTAAGCCGTATTACCATAATACTTCCTGTGGGTATACGAGAGATGGAGTGACAGCTCTTGGGGAAGGGTACAATTATCTTGTGTCTGTGCAGAGTGTGGGAGATGTGGAGAGTAAAGATTATCAGGGAAGTGTGAATTTTTCAAAAGAGGAATTTGTAGCGCTACTTAAGCAGGGGAAGAAGGATATAGCATTATCCTTGGAGAATCCATTAGAGACGTTGCAGATAATTGACAGAGATAAAGGTGGATATGTGCTAAAGCTTCAGATAGGAAATGTGACTATGTCGGGAGATGAATTTGCGTCTATATGTAAGCTGCGGTCACCAAATTTTCAGGTGGAGGAAAGTGATGGAAGAATTCATATCATTACAAAAGGTATAGGTCACGGGATTGGATTTAGTACATATGGAGCAAAAATTTTGGCAAAAAATGGAAAGAGTTATACAGAAATATTACAGCATTATTATTCCGAAGTATATTTAGAGCCTTTATGGGAAGAATAATAGCATAGTTTAGCTATTATGCTTGTAAAGGAGGACGAATATGGGATATAGAAGAAAATTATTCAATGACAAAACAGTTATAGCTGCAGCGGCGGCTGGTGTGGTCGCTGTATCAGCTATATTGGGAAGCGCATTACTTGACGGAGGAGATGATAAGAAAAAGGAAAATACGATTGTGAAGTTGGAAAACGAAAGCACAAAGGATAATGATTACTTATTAAAGGATGATGGAAAAGAGCAGGAAAGTAAAGAATTGGAAGTAGCTCAAAATGATGATATAACAGCGATTAAACCTACCGAGAAGACTTCTCAGGACATAGGAGATGACAGCTTGGGCGGCGAGGAGGAATCTAAGGGCCAGAAGGATGAGAATCCTAAAAATGATGGTAATAAGGAAAATGAGACTGAGAAGGCTGTAGATGCCAATTTTACAGTGACAAGTAAGTTGATATGGCCGGTTGAGGGCAATGTAATCATTGGATTTGATATGGAAAATACAGTTTATTTCCCAACACTTGATTTATATAAATGCTCAGATGCCGTATATATTCAGTCGGATGTGGGTACACCAGTATATGCTGGACATGCCTGCAAGGTAGAGGAGATAGGATATGATTCAGAAATAGGTAATAATGTGACAGTGGATATGGGAAATGGTTATGTGATTACCTATGGCCAGCTTAGAGATGTTCAGATTGAAAAAGATGCTGTATTAGAAGAGGGAGAATTGATAGGCTACGTAGCCAGTCCTACAAAGTATTTTACTGTGGAGGGAGCTCACCTCTATATAAAAATGTTAAAAGATGGCGTAGTAGTTGACCCATTAGATTATCTCAATTATTAAATGACAAACTGATAACAGACTGTAACAAAGCTTAGAAGCTAGCATACAATATAGTATGAAAGGTCGCAAACAGGCTCTCTTACAACGATGAAACGTTTGATAACCTTTAAAAGTCTGTTGCTTTAGATAGATGCTTTATAGTTAACTAAAAAGCAAGCGTGCATTACTGCACGCTCTACATAACAATCTATTTTAATTCTAACTACATCTTTGTAATGAAATTGTACATTAAGATAAAGTGGCAAAAGCTTCCTGCCATTACAAATAAGTGGAATATTTCGTGACTTCCAAAATACTTATGTTTGTTGTTGAATATAGGGAGCTTAAGAGCGTATATAACTCCGCCTATTGTATAGATGATACCGCCTGTGAGAAGCCAACCAAAAGCGGCGCCTTTTAATGTGCTAAATATCTGCGAGAAAGCTAATACACATACCCAACCCATTGCGATATATAAAAGTGATGAAAACCATTTTGGACAAGTAATCCAGCAAGCTTTGATAACGATTCCAGCTAAGGCTATACTCCACACTAATATAAGAAGTGGAATGCCGATGCTTTTATCTAATACGATGAGACATATAGGTGTGTAAGTTCCAGCGATTAATACGAAAATCATCATATGATCAATCTTTTTGAAAAGTTTGTCACCCTTTGGTGAAAGCTTAAGGGAATGGTGTAATGTGCTGGCAGCGTAAAGTAATATCATACTTATGATAAATATGCTTAAAGAAACAATATGAATTCTGTCAGGGTTTTCACCGCATTTTAAAATAAGTGGAGTAGCTGCGAATACAGCCATAAGCATACCTATAAAATGTGTGATGGCACTGCCTGGGTCTTTTAATTTAATAACTGCTTTTGTGATTGATTCTTTGAAATTCTGTAACATGATAATCCTCCTTTTATAACTATTTGATAATCTTGAAATAGTATTTCTAAATATTATTATGGTTAATATCGCTGATAATATAACAAAAATCAGTTTGGCAATGATGCAAAACACATCATCTGTTTAAAATAAACTTATAATATAGTTTTCGATACTACATAACATAATATACATTACAATAAAGTTTGTGATAAATCAAGTGCAATTTTGAAAATAATACTTAAGTACTAGTTTGCAGGGGATAGGTCGGATGTATATGGTAAAGTGATTATTAAATATATAGGCATATTTTGTATAGATTATGTATAAGTAAGTGTAGAGATATGTAAAGATTCGTAAGGAGATAATAATTGACAGATTTGATAAATGATGTTAAAATTAGTAATCATTACTAATATACGAAGGAGGGAGAGAGAATGGCAGCGGAAAAAGTTATTAAATATAGCAGGCAGAGAGAAGCGATTGTTAATTTCCTTAAGGATAGAAAAGATCATCCTACTGCAGATTTTATATATCGTCATATCAGGGAAGAATATCCTAATATAAGCCTGGGAACAGTTTATAGAAACCTTGCGCTTCTAGAGGAACTTGGAATGGTTTCAAAGATTTCTTGCAATGATGGCAATGAACATTATGATCCTAATGTAGAGCCGCATTATCATTTTATATGTAAGGGTTGTAGCAGTGTTCTGGATATAGAAGTAAGCAATTTAGATTTTATAAATACGCTGGCAGAGAAGGATTTTGACGGAAAGATATATGGGCACAATGCGTATTTTTATGGGGTTTGTAAGGGCTGTTTAGAAAAATAGGAATAATTATTAATTTATTGTTGACAATATAAAGATCTTATGCTATATTAAAACAGTAATCATTACTGATATTGAAGTTTGAAAGACAGATAAGAGTTAAGGAGGAAATTATAATGGCAAAGTATGTATGTAAGGTATGTGGATATGTTCATGAAGGAGAGATGGCACCAGAGGCTTGTCCAGTGTGTAAGGCACCAGCTGAGAAATTTGAAGTAATGGCTGAGGAAAAGGTATGGGCAGCAGAGCATGTAGTAGGCGTAGCTCAGGCTCCTGAAGTATCAGAGGATATTAGAGAAGATTTAAGAGCAAACTTCATGGGTGAGTGTACAGAGGTAGGTATGTATCTTGCTATGGCTAGAGTAGCTCATAGAGAAGGTTATCCAGAAATCGGTTTATACTACGAGAAGGCAGCATGGGAAGAGGCAGAGCATGCAGCTAAGTTCGCTGAATTACTCGGTGAAGTAATCACAGATAGTACAAAGGAAAACCTTAAGTTAAGAGTAGATGCAGAGAACGGTGCAACAGCAGGTAAGTTCGACCTTGCTCTTAGAGCAAAGCAGGCAAACCTTGATGCAATCCATGACACAGTTCATGAAATGGCAAGGGATGAGGCGAGACATGGTAAGGCATTCGAAGGCTTACTTAACAGATACTTCGGTTAAGGAATATTTTCAACATGACATGTATGATATAGCGAAGGTGCTATCATAAGATAAAAGTACAAGCTCCAGCAAGTTTACTTGCAATGGAGCTTGTATTTTTTATCTTATGAACGGGCGGAGCCCGCGCCTGACATGTGTGTCAGGCGAAATAGCACCGTAGCGAAATATTGTTAATAAGCTACGAAAGCTATTGCCATGTCTTGCCGACCGCCTCCATGAGGATGAAGCGAAGCGGAATCCGAATGGTATATAAAATAGAGTTTTTGATTCAAGGAAAATGTATCTTTTCGACAGAAGCTATTTATCCATGCACAAATACCTACTATTATGTTATAATGTAGCCATATGTAGATTATTCAGGTGATTTTGTAAGGACATATTTGAGCGGAGTTATCACCGTGCTGACATCCGTTTATCAGGGAACCTTTGGTTTGTTCTCATTGGTAATGGTTATAACGTTTAGCTTAAGCTATGGAATGGAGCGAAATGAGACGGTAGATAAAGTTGCTATGTATATTATGGTAGCGTTAGGTGCTTATGGAGCGCAGCTATAGGTTTGGTACCAAGACTTGTATCTGAAGTGCCATGGTCGACACCGATTATAGTAAGTGGCTATATGGCGACAGATTCTATAAGAGGTGCATTGCTACAGCTTGTGTGTATAGGTGTAGGTGTGGCGATTTATTATCCATTTATTCGTATGAATAAGACTATGCAGGAGATTTCCGCAAAGGAGAAAATCAAGTTGCTTGTAACTGAGCTTCAGGAGAAGGAACAGGAAAATGAAAAGCCTAAGTTTATAACTAGAGCAGATAGCCTTGGTCTTATATCAAGAATGCTTATAGAGGATTTAAAGATTGCTATTGAACAGGATAATCTGTATTTAATGTATCAGCCTCAGGTGGATATAAGTGGAAGATGTATCGGCGGTGAGGCACTTCTTAGATGGAATCATCCATCCTATGGTATGATATTCCCGCCACTTATCATATATCTTGCTAAGGAAGGAGAGATTCTTCAGCAGTTGGAAGAAAAATTATTTGATATGGCAGCTGCGTCCATAAAGAGAACTGGTGAGGAATATGATGGTGAATTCAAGATATCGGTTAATATTACTGCTAAATCTCTTCTTTGGGATGTGGAATCTTGTATAGATGCATCTTTGGAAAAGTATAATATCCCTGCTAATCGTATGTGGATAGAGATAACAGAACAGGATGTCATATCCAACGCGGATAGTGTATTAGATAAGTTAAGAAGATTAGATGCTAAGGGTCATACATTGCTTAATGATTTGGGATGTCACTGGTATCAGGGATATCTGTATAGTAAGCCAATTTTGATTGATGAATTTATCGAATTTATAAGGAACTATAATAGTTGACGCATAATAAATAGGAGCGATTACGTATGGTAATCGCTCCTTTAGTATATAAGAATCAAATATTATTCTGTTATAATCTCATAAACTAAGTCCATTACATTATTAACTGTAGTGACATCATAGTTTGTTCCTTCAGAATTTGTAAATACAGCGTAAATATATGCGTTATCATGCCATACGATACCTGCATCATTGTATACTGCTGATGCACCGAAGTTATCTCCTGATTTGTGAGAGTAATCTATACCTGCAGCTAATGTCTCTGTACCGTAGTTGAAAGGTGTGTTTGTACAAGAATCCTTAAGGTGAGCTGCCATCTTTCCATCAGAATAGAAATAATCATATGCTTCGTTCCATATCTTGATGTAATCTCTGACATTGGCCTTGCTTGCCCACATAGTACTGAGCTTAATTGAATTACAGCCTAACTGATCCATGTATGCATTGTATTCTTCGCGACCAAAATATGCAGATAACATCTTGTAAGCTACATTATCACTAATAGAAAGTGCAAGGTTAATAAGCTTCTTAAGACTGTATTCTGTGCCGTATGCTCCTTTTCTTATAACACCAGAACCGCGGTGGTAGTACTTCTCTTGGTATGCCATCAATGTATTCTCGTCGGCAACACCCTGGTCGATAAGCTTACATACATTCAACATATATCCCATCTTAATAGTACAAGCTGAGAAATATGTCTGCTGTGTGTTGTAGGACAATGCCTTAGTTCCGTCCTTACGCAATACTGCAAGGGAAATACGCTTGCTATATCCTTGAAGTGCTTGTTGAAGCTTAATGACACGTTCGTCATTAGGATCAATATCACCATATATATTAAGTGTTTTACCGTGATCTACAAAAACATCAGCACCTACTGGACCTTTGAAAGAAACCTGTGGAAGATATGTTTCAGTCTCTACTTCAGGTTTCTTGGTTGTAGTCTCCGGAGGCTGTGTAGTAGGCTCTGCAGTAGTTGTTTCTTCTGTGGTAGGCTCACTTGTAGTTGTCTCTTCGGTAGTAGTTTCGATTGTGTCAGTTGTAGTCTCACTACTAGATTCGGTTGTAGTAATTTCATTACTTGATTCTACTTCAGTGCTTACTGTAGGATTACTACATGCAAAAAATAAAATTGTTGTTGATATAGTAATGAGTGTAAATACTATCTTTTTCACTTTATCTCTCCTGTAATTCATAAGTTAATTCTTCATTAGAAATTAACTATTGCTTTAGAATAAATATAAGTATCTTTTCAAGTATATCATAGAATAAAAAAATATGCAAATTTTAAGTTTGATAATAAAGACAATCGTTTATTGTGATAATTAAATATAAAAAATAGCCCCTAATGGAGCTATTTTAGATTAAATCTGCTCATATCGGTTCCAGATTTTATCGGCGCCACAAACATGCTTTGATCCGTCACTATCTATAACGATATAATCACCTTCGCCTATAAATGTGTATCCGCGGCGGTTCTTAATATACGGGCAAACAATAGTACCGTCGTCTTGAGTTATCTTGATAAGGAAGTCTGTTACAATCCAACCCTGTGTAACTACTTTAGACCACTTTTCAAAACCGTCTTCCATACCTTTACCGTATTCATACTTTTCCACGTTCGCATCTAGGCTGACTCTTCTACATTTCATAGAAAACACCTCCTCTATATATAATATAACATATTTTGTTTGATATTAAAACAATTATTTAAAAAATATCTTGAGAAAATTATGAAAACAGAGTATGATAGTAAATGTCTTATTTATAAGTTATTTAGAGCAATTTGTAAGGAAGAGAGGAAAATCATGAGCGGATTTTTTGGAGTAACATCACGAGAAGATTGCGTGTTTGATTTATTTTTTGGAATTGATTACCATTCTCATCTTGGAACTAGAAGAGGTGGTATGGTTGTGTATGGAGAGAACGGATTTGACCGTGCGATTCATAATATTGAGAATGCTTTATTTAGAACAAAGTTTGATAAAGATGTACAGAAGATGAAGGGCTTTTATGGTATAGGCTGTATTTCAGATTATGAGCCACAGCCACTTATCGTTCGTTCTCATCATGGTACTTATGCTATCACTACAGTTTGTAAGATTAATAATACTGATGAGCTTGTTGAAGCATTGTTTAAAAATGGACACTCTCATTTTCTGGAAATGAGCGGTGGAGATGTAAATCCTACAGAGCTTGTAGCATCGCTTATCAATGAAAAGGATAATTTGATAGAGGGTATAAATTATGCCCTTGAAGTAGTAGACGGTTCGGTTTCTATTTTACTTATGAATAGTGCGGGTGTATATGCAGCTAGAGATAAGTATGGCCGTACACCTATATCTATAGGTAAGAAGGATGGTGCGTATTGCGCTTCATTTGAGAAATTTGCGTATATCAATTTAGGTTATAGTGATTACAAGGAACTTGGTCCTGGTGAAATAGTTGTTATGAACGAAAAAGGCTGTACTACTTTAGTTAATCCAAATAACAATATGAAGATTTGTACATTCCTTTGGGTATATTATGGATATCCTTCAAGTGCATATGAAGGAATCAGCGTTGAGCAGATGAGATATAATTGCGGTAAAAAGATGGCTCAGAGAGATAATGTTAAGCCGGATATAGTAGCAGGCGTGCCAGATTCAGGTATTCCACATGCTATTGGTTATGCCAATGAGTCGGGAGTTCCTTTCTCAAGACCATTTATTAAGTACACACCGACATGGTCTCGTTCATTTATGCCAACTATTCAGAGTCAGAGAAATCTTATCGCAAAGATGAAGCTTCTTGCAGTAGAAGAGCTTATAAAGGATAAGAGCTTGCTTCTTATAGACGACTCTATCGTAAGAGGAACACAGCTTAGCGAAACTACTGAATTCTTATATCAGAGTGGTGCTAAGGAGGTTCATATTAGACCAGCGTGTCCACCACTTCTTTATGGATGTAAATATCTTAATTTCTCACGCTCAAATTCAGAGATGGATTTGATAACACGTAGAGTGATAGCTAGATTAGAGGGTGAGAATGTGACAGATGAGGTTCTTGAAAAATATGCTGATCCTGAGACAGAAGAGTATGAGAGAATGGTTGAAGAGATAAGAAAAGAGCTTAACTTTACAACTCTTAGATACAATCGTCTCGATGATATGCTTGAGTCAGTAGGAATTGATAAAGAGAAGCTTTGCACATATTGTTGGAATGGTAAAGAATAATTAAGTGAAAAGTTTGTGAAAAATGCAGGAAGGTGTTTCTTTATTTACATTTATATGATATAAATAGAGAGGTGCCTTTTTGCACTATTAGAAGATATTTTAGAAAGCAGAGGAATAATCATGAAAAAGAAATTACTTGCTGTTGCATTATGCGTGTGTACAGTATTTTCTGTAGCAGGTTGCAAGGAGAAGGATAAGAAGACAGAGACTAAGTATGAGCTTGGTCAGTACAAGGGAATAGAGGTAGACTCTTCACTTAAGACAGTGGAGAAGAAAAAGGTAGATGAGTATCTTAATTCAGAGTTAGATTATCATTCAAAGGACGAGGAGAAGAAGGAAGGCGTTCTCGAGAAGGATGGTAAGGCTAAGATTACTTATAAGTCTACTGTAGATGGTAAGGAATACAAGTCAAGCGAAGGTTATCTTATCACACTTAATGATAAGGGCTTTAACGTAGATGGCGTAGTAGACGCACTTATTGGTAAGAGTGTTGGTGAGAAGTTATCTTTAGACTTAAAGCTTGCTAAGGATTTTTCTGATACTGCTGTAGCTGGTAAGGATATTCATTTTGATATCACTATCGAAGCTAAGGTGATAACAGTTGTGCCAGAGTTTACAGATGAGTTTGTAAAAGAGAAGTATGGTTACTTAGGATTAAACAATAAGGAAGAGTTCCTTAAGTTTCTTGAAGAAGATATCTATATTTCTCAGATTTACAGTGAGGTTTGGGATGAAATCATGGGTAACTTAAAGATGGAAAGCTATGACACTGATAAGTTAAACCAGTTAAAGACAGACCTTGAAGAGTACGAAGAATATCAGATTTATGTAACATACGGAATGAGCATGGAACAGTATCTTAGCGCTATGGGTATGGATGAGGATAAGTATTCTGAGCTTGTAGAAGAAAGCGCTAAAGAATATATGAAGCAGGAAATTCTCGTAGATGCAATCGCTGAGGCAGAAGGCATCACAGTTACAGATGAATTATACGACCAGAAGATTCTTGAATATGCTAAGGCATACGGCTTTGAAACTGTAGAGGAATTTGAGAGCAACTACAGTGATATGACAAGAGATGACTTTGAATATACAATTCTTAGTGAGCTTGTTATTAAGAAGGTATGTGAGAATGTTAAATTTGTAGATGGCTTAGGTCTTAGAAGTGAGAAGGAAACTGCTACTGAAGGCACAACAGGTGAAAAGACTACAGGCGAAGCTACAACAGGTGAAGAGGAGACTACAAAGTAATTATGATTCCATTATTGACAGCTCAGGCTATAGAGAAAAAATGTAATTTTGAACATGTAATTCTCTTGGGGAATTATGAGTTATGTTATAGTTTGGGAGTACTTTCGGCAGCGGCAGGGCTAGAGAAGAAAAGTGAATTTTCTAATGTAGGATTGCTTAAGAAGGAAGTGCTAGATGGGATATCAGATTATAAGCCTTCAAATATACAGATGGAAAGACTTCTTACTATTGTAAAAGAGATGGATTCATATACAGATGATTATGATCCACAGATGTACGAGGTCTACGAAAATGGATATAAAAGAGGAAGCTTTTAAACAGGGCGCCGCTAGTGCGGCGCTCTGTTTTTGTCCTTGTACACGCGATACAAGTAATTGATAAGGTGGATTTTTTGTGGTATACTAGCTGGTAATAATTGTATTTGCGAGGATATACCATGGTTGAATTTATAGGAAAGTATTACGTGAAAAAGAAAGGTGCAGAAGATAATCAGCTTAAGAAGCGTCAGATATATGGAACTGTGTCCAGTGTTATAGGAATCATGCTGAATGTATGCCTGTTTCTAGGTAAATATATAGCAGGCGTTATAAGTGGGTCTATAGCGATTATGGCTGATGCGGTCAACAATTTATCAGATGCTGGTTCATCATTTATTACATTGATTGGATTTAGATTTGCTGGTAAGAAGCCAGATGTGGATCATCCTTTTGGTCATGGAAGATTTGAATATATATCTGGATTTGTTGTGTCCATGGCTATTATTATGATGGGATTTGAGCTTGTAAAATCATCTGTATCTAAGATATTGCATCCAGCAGATATAGATATGGGTATGGTTTCTGTGATTATTCTTGTCGTATCTATACTTGTTAAGCTTTATATGGCGTATTTTAACAGACGTATCGGGAAAAAGATTAATTCATCAGCTATGAAGGCTACATCAGTAGATAGTTTAAGTGATGCTTGTGCTACATTTGTGGTACTTGTCTCTATGATAGTAATAAGAATTAGTGGTTTAAATATCGATGGATATGTGGGTGTGTTGGTGTCCTTATTTATTTTCTATGCGGGATATAATGCAGCTAAAGATACAATTGATCCGCTTCTTGGAAAAAATCCTGATCCGGAGTTTGTAGAGTCGATTAAAAATATTGTGATGAGTCATGATAATGTAGTGGGCATTCACGATATGGTGGTACATGATTATGGCCCAGGCAGAGTGATGGTATCTCTTCATGCAGAAGTACCGGGAGATGGTGATATATTTGAATTGCACGACGCTATTGACCATATAGAAAGAGAACTTACAGAAGAGCTTGGATGTAGCGCTGTAATACATATGGATCCAATCGAAACAAACAATGAAATAGTAAAGGCTTTGAAAGCAAAGATAAGTGAAGGTGTAATTCTTCTTATAGAAGGAGCATCAATTCATGATTTTAGAATGGTTCAGGGACCAACTCATACAAATGTTATATTTGATGTGGTGGTGCCGTACAGCGTGAAGTATTCTGATGAGGAAGTAAAGGAAAAGGTATGTAGAATGGTTCAGTTAATTGATAATACATACTTTGCTGTAATAAATATAGATAGATTATATATCAATTAAAGAAGAAAATATAATTTATGATTTACCTAAAATAATCGGCTTCATCTTTATTGTGGGTTACTAACAAGACAGTCTTATGGGCTGTCTTTTCTTTTATATATTTGATTACATTGTCTTTTGTGGTATCGTCAAGTCCGTTGAAGGGCTCGTCCAGGAGCAAAATATCATAATCTGCCATAAGAGCACGGGCGATGGATACGCGACTTTTCTCGCCACCGCTTAGGGCAGATACCTTTTTATCTGCAAGGTCTTTAATGGCTAGTGCTTCTAAACATTTATCTAAATCATTGGTAGAAATATTTGAATTAACCAGGGTAATATTCTTTTTTACATTTAAGCTTTCTATGAGACGTAAATCTTGAAATGCAAATGAGAATTTTGGGTTGTTAATAGGAATATTTATGTTTCCATTTGTGGGAGAAATAAGCCCTGCTATCATATATAGAAGAGTGGTTTTGCCAAAACCTGAAGGTGCCATGATAACAGAGGTTTCACCTATTGGAAACCTCTGGCTATAATTTTCAAAAACTATTTTATCTTCATAGGCGAAGTTTATGTTTTCAATGTTTATGCTTTTTGATGTGTTATTTGAGTTGAATGTATTATTCATAATCGCACCTTTTTAAAATGTATTGTTTTTTTAATCTCTTAAATATAAATGAGTGTTTAGTAAGCTTTTTGAATCATCTTAATTAACAACTTTATCAATGCTTCACACATTATGCTCAATGCTACGATTACAATAGTCCAGGCAAAAAGCTCAGAAGTCATAAAGTACAATTTTGATTTGTAGAGCTCATTGCCAATGGTGTTTTTGGCTAAACCGATAACTTCGGCGGCTACGCCTGATTTCCATGCCATGCCTACAGCTATGGAGCTGGCAGACAAAAAGTATGGAAGTGTGTTAGGAATATATATTGAAAATATTCTCTTAGAATAAGAAATGTTAAATACCTTAGCCATATCGATTAGCTTCAAACTTGTTTCTTTGATGCCTGTAAGTGTATTTGTGTAAATGTTTGGAAGTACGATAATGGCCGGAATAAATATTGCCAAATCCTCTGAATCAATCCATAAAAGAGAAAGGATGACAAAGGATGCCACAGGTACAGATTTTATAACTTTTACAGGTAACCATATAAGTGCTTCTAGGAATACACTAAGGGAAGCTAATACGGCGAGAATAAGTCCCAAAGCCATACCGATTGTAAAGCCTAAAGCTATATTTTTCAGGGTTGAAGCTACTGATAATCGAAATGTAGCGGAAAGCAACAAGTCGTTTATCAGTACACTAAAAACTTTTCCAGGCGTAGGTAAGAAGACTTCTTTATCTATGCTTACGGCAAGGACGTGCCATACAACAATCCAAAAAATGATGGATATGCCATACAGGCTTAAATTTATTAAGTTCTTATGCTTGCTATTTTTAATCTTCAAGATAGAACATTCCTTCCTGTAATTTGCCGCCTATAGAGGCTGGATTTTCATTTAAAAGCACTGTTAAGTATTTTGTAGCTTTCTCTTTCATCTCATTGCCTGTAATAAAGGTTACATTACAGAAAGGGATAGCTTTTTTTGCAATAGCAGCTTTGAATATATCAAACTTTTCAAGAAGAGCTGCAGTATCGTCAATGTTTGTGTTGGCATAAGCGGTTGAAGCTTCGTATTCCTTTAAAAATGAAGCGAGTGTTTCTTTGTTTTCTTCGATAAAGGATTTTCTACCTACTAATACACCTGTTACAACAGTATCGCCGTCATTGTAGTTTTCCCATTCCTTTGTTACATCTAAAGCGATTCTCATATTTTTGTCGCTATTTAAAGCAACTGTAGCGTAAGGCTGTGGAAGCATAGCTACAGCAGTGCTATCCTGCTTTAACGCTGCAAGAACCTCTGGGGCTTCAGACTTAAATTGGATATTCACATCTTTGTCTGGGTCAAGACCGGCAGATGATAAGAGGAAACGCAATGTATATTCAGGTGTAGTACCCTGACCTGTGGAATATATTGTTTTATCCTTTAAGTCACCTACAGCTGTAATGTTTTCGCCAGCTTCTACAATGTAGAGAACGCCTAATGTATTGATGGCGAGAGTTAATATTTCGCCTTCACTTTTATTGTATAATACACTTGCTAAATTGCAAGGAACAGCTGCAATATCTAGGTCGCCCTTTAAAAGTTTTGTAGCTATTTCGTCAGCAGTTCCTGCGATTGTGTAATTGTATTTGTTTGTAGTTTTTCCCTCGTCTGAATCGGAGAGAAGCTTAATCATTCCTATTCCTGTGGGACCTTTCATACAACCGATATTTATGGTTGTTTCAGATTCGTTTTTTGTAGATTTATCAGAGCATCCTGAAAAAATAGATAATGCAGTACAAATTGTAAGAAGTAAATTTAAAAATTTTTTTCTCATTTTTATAAGCCTCCGTAATTACTGTTGATATGGTTAAGTATATCAAATGTAAAATGGCTTTACAAGTTTGACGTGAATTTTACAGATTATGTATTTTTTTTTTACATTTTATTTTTAGATTAAAAATGTAGGGAACAAAAGTAAGAAATTAGTAACAAATTGAGAGGAGGAATTAAGATGTCAAAGAAAATTGTGGCGTTGTGGATATTGATTATGTCAGTTTTGTTACTGCAAGGATGTCTTGTGAAATCGGCAAAGGAGAGTGTTTTTACAGAAGGCTCTAGCTCCATGGAGAAGGTAATCGGTATGTTGGGGGAATCCTTCCAAAATGAGACGAATGTTAATTTTACATATAATCCGACAGGTTCTAGCAGCGGGATAAATGGAGTATTGGAGGGGAGATGTGATATAGGATTATCTTCTAGGAAATTAACGGAGGATGAAAAGAAGGATGGCTTAAAGGAAACGATTCTTGCCTATGATGGAATAGTAGTTATTGTAAATAAGGAAAATCCTATTTCGGATTTAAGCTTAGATGATATCAGTAAAATATATAAAGGGGAAATTACAAATTGGTCTGAGCTTGGGGGAAAGAATGAAAAAATTGTATTAATAGGAAGAGAAGCAGGCAGTGGCACTAGGGAAGGCTTTGAGGGTGAGCTTAACATAAAGGGTCTCTGTAAGTATCGTCAGGAATTGACATCTACAGGTGACATTATTACAGCAATTATAAATAACCCTGGTGCAATAGGGTATGCATCGCTGGCGTCTGTAAAGGATACTGTGAAGATGATGACAGTTGATGGTGTGAAGGCTACGGAGATGGCTATAAGAGATGGAAGCTATCCTTTGCAGCGTCCGTTTATACTTGTGACAAACAGTGAAAATAGTCTTACTAGTTCCACAGAAAAATTTATGGAGTACATAATGTCGAAGGAAGCTAGAGAACTTATTTTAAAGGCCGGAGTAGTTCCTGCAAATTAATGATGAAGATTTACATTTAATCAAAGTGTTTAGCAACTGAGATTTGGTTGAGAGGATAATAGTGTGAAGAAGAGTCAAAGGATAGAAAAAGTTATTCATGGAATATTTTTGCTTCTAGGTTTGATAGCAGTTGCATGTGTGATTTTAATTACTATTTATTTAATAGTATCGGGAATTCCTGCAATTGTAGAAATCGGTTTTGTAGATTTTATATTTGGGAAAACGTGGGCTTCCACGGCAGCGGAACCGAAATTTGGAATATTGCCATTTATATTAACTAGCATCTACGGAACGGTGGGGGCGATATTAATAGGAGTTCCTATAGGATTTTTGTCAGCAGTTTATTTATCAAAGGTTGCATCTAAAAGAGTAAAAGCATTTATGCAATCGTCGGTAAGCTTGTTAGCTTCCATACCGTCAGTTGTCTATGGCTTGGTGGGAATGCTTGTTTTGGTTACAGCTATAAGAAACGTTTTTGGGGTGCCGGATGGTGCCAGCTTATTTGCGGCTATGGTAGTTTTGGCGATTATGATTTTGCCTACTATTATAAAAATGTCTATCACAGCGTTAGATGCTGTACCGAAGGAATACGAGGATGCGTCATTGGCTTTAGGTGCAACACCTATGGAGACGTATTTTAGAGTGTCGGTTCCTGCAGCCAAAAGTGGAATTGCCACAGCGGTGGTATTAGGAGTTGGACGAGCAATAGGAGAAGCCATGGCGGTTATTATGGTGGCAGGAAATGCGCCTAATATGCCAGATTCCATATTCCAAAGTGTACGATTTTTGACAACTGCAGTTTCCAGTGAAATGTCGTATTCTAGTGGACTTCAGCGTCAGGCTTTGTTTTCTATTGCGTTGGTATTATTTATATTTATTATGGCTATTAACGGTATACTTAACTTCTTGCTAAAGAGAGAAACGGAGTAAATATGTTGGATAAATATGCTTTCAAGAAAAAATTAAAGTATCAATTAATCTTAAAGGGATTAATGTTAGCTTCAGTAGGCTTGCTAGTGGGACTAGTTGTGTTCCTGATAGTGTATGTATTTGCAAATGGAATTCCTCATATAACATGGCGATTTTTAACGACTAAGCCTAGTTATTTAACTGGCAATATCGGAATACTTCCAGATATTTTAAATACGGTATACATTGTGGTAGCTACACTTATTATAGTGTTGCCCATAGGTGTGGGGGCGGCTATTTATCTTACAGAATATGCTTCCAATAAGCGAATTGTAGGGGTGATAGAGTATGCATCAGAATTGCTTTCTGGTATTCCATCTATTATCTATGGCTTGGTGGGAATGCTTTTGTTTTCCAATAATATGGGGACAAGTCTTCTGGCGGGAGCCTTGACTTTAGTGATTATGAATTTGCCTACTATAATGAGGTCGGTGCAGGAAAGCTTGAAAACGGTACCGCAGTCTTATAGAGAAGGGGCATTTGGACTTGGTGCTGGCAAATGGAGAGTGATAAGGACTGTTGTATTGCCTGGGTGTATAGATGGAGTGATTACTGGCTGTATTCTTTCTGTTGGGCGAATTCTTGGAGAATCAGCAGCATTACTTTTCACAGCGGGATTTGCCCATTCTGTAAATGGTTTTATAGATGGGCTTTATTCGCCGGGAGCGACGCTGACAGTGGGGCTTTACGTATACACAAAGGAGCAGGGAGAATTTGGAGTGGCATTTGCCATAGGCGCTATACTTATGGTGCTTATGATTATTGTGAATTTTATGGCAGGTTTGGTGAATAAGCATTTTGAAAAGAGGAGAAACAAATGAGTAATATAATAACAGTAAAAGATATGTGTTTATGGTATGGGGAACATCAGGCGCTTACTAATATTAATATTGATATAAAAGAGAAGAATATAACAGCATTTATCGGACCGTCTGGATGTGGTAAATCTACTTTTTTGAAGACTCTTAACCGTATGAATGATTTGATTCAGGGAGTAAGGATAACGGGAGATATTCGTTATAAGGGGATGGATATTTTTTCGAAAAATGTGGATGTTAATAGCCTTCGTAAGGAGGTGGGAATGGTTTTTCAAAAGCCCAATCCATTTCCAATGAGCATATATGACAATGTGGCATATGGTCCGAGAACTCATGGACTAACTAATAAGACGGACTTAGATGAAATCGTGGAGAATGCTTTAAAGGATGCGGCTATTTGGGGTGAGGTAAAAGATAGATTGAAGAAAAATGCTCTCGGTATGTCGGGTGGGCAGCAGCAACGTTTATGTATAGCTAGGGCTCTGGCGGTACAACCTAAGGTGCTGCTGATGGATGAACCGACATCAGCGTTGGATCCCATATCTACTTCCCGTATCGAGGAGCTGACTTTGGAATTAAAGGAAAAATATACAATCGTTATGGTTACCCACAATATGCAGCAGGCAGTTCGAGTGTCTGATTATACAGCTTTTTTCTTGCTTGGAGAGTTAGTGGAGTATGGAAGCACGGATGATATTTTCTCTACTCCAAAGGATAAGAGGACCGAGGATTATATCACAGGTAGGTTTGGGTAGGAGGCATTATGAGAAATAGATTTGATGAACAGTTATTTCAATTAAACAAAGAGATTATAGAGATGGGTTCAATGTGTGAATCAGCTATCGGAAAGGCTGTTAAGGCGTTAAATACAGGAGATATAGAGCTTGCGAACAATGTTATAAACGAGGGGAGTAGTATAGATAGAATGGAGCGAGCTATTGAAAGCAGGTGTATGAAGCTGTTACTTCACCAGCAGCCTGTGGCAAGAGATTTGCGCCTTATCTCCGCAGCACTTAAGATGATAACAGATATGGAGCGAATAGGAGACCAGGCTGAAGATATAGCTGAAATCATTACATTTCTAGAGGGAAGAATTGTAGGAGAAATGAAGCTTATAAGTGGCATGGCGTACAAAACTATGGAGATGGTTACGGAAAGTGTAGATGCATTTGTGAAGAAGGATATGGAGCTTGCAGAGAGAGTTATCGAGCAGGATGATATCGTGGATGAATTTTTTTCCCAGATAAAACAGGCTATAATAAAATGGATTGGGAATAACCCGTCTGATGGTGAGTTTGCGCTAGACCTTTTAATGATAGCTAAATATTTGGAGCGAATCGGTGACCATGCGACGAATATAGCGGAGTGGGTGATATATTCGGTGACAGGTGTGCATAAGTAGATAATAAAAAACGTTCCGCGAGTATGAGTACTTGCATGAGAACAATGTGTTACAGAAAGTATATATGTAAAGCTAGGAACACTCTCGGAAGAAAAGAGAGTGTTTTTTGGTATCAATTGCTATTTATATTATTAGCATATATGTTGAAAATTATTTTAACTTAAGATATAATTAAATGGATTATAATACGAAAAGGAGAACATAATGAACGATAAGAAAGAATTTAAACCGTATATTCCGGCGAATAAGATTATGCCAGAAATTACAGTGAAATCCGTACTTATAGGTATTTTATTGGCAGCTTTATTTGGTGCAGCTAATGCATATTTGGGCTTGAGAGTAGGTATGACTGTTTCAGCATCTATACCGGCAGCCGTAATAGCTATGGGTATTATGAAGGTTATCATGAAAAAGGATTCTATATTGGCGAGTAATATGGTACAGACTTTAGGCTCAGCTGGTGAATCCGTAGCAGCAGGTGCTATATTTACATTGCCAGCATTATTTTTATGGGCTAAAGAAGGTAAAATGGACAAGCCTGATCTTATAGAGATTATGCTTATTGCAATTATAGGTGGATTATTAGGTGTATTCTTTATGGTGCCACTTAGAAATGCGTTAATTGTTAAAGAACATGGAGTATTGCCTTATCCAGAAGGTACAGCTTGTAGTGAGGTTCTTATGGCTGGGCAGGAAGGTGGAGCTAACGCATCCACTGTGTTTGCAGGTATGGGAATAGGTGCTTTCTTCAAATTTATTATCGATGGAATTAAGCTGGTTCCTTCACAGGTTTCGGTTTCTGTAAAAGGATTTGCAGGAGAGATTGGCACTCAGATTTATCCAGCGGTTATGAGTGTAGGTTACATTTGTGGTCCTAGAATATCATCGTATATGTTTTCTGGTGGTGTTTTGGCATGGATGGTATTGATACCTATAATTGTATTGTTTGGTGCAGAAGCAACACTTTATCCAGGAACACAAAGTATCGGAGCTATTTTTGCAGCTGAGGGTGCTAGTGGAATCTGGGATAATTATATTAGATATATAGGTGCAGGTGCTTTGGCAGCAGGTGGTATTATAAGCCTTGTTAAATCACTTCCGCTTATTGTAAGAACATTTAGAGATGCCATTAAGAGTATGAAGAACGGAGCAAGTACTGATACATCTCGTACAGCAAAGGATTTAAGCATGAAGGTTATTCTTATAAGTATTCTTGTGCTTACAGTTGCTATATGGTTGATTCCAGCTATACCAGTTACTTTGGTAGGAGCTATTATAATTGTTATTTTTGGTTTCTTTTTTGCGACAGTTTCATCTAGAATGGTAGGACTTGTAGGAAGCAGTAATAATCCTGTATCAGGTATGGCTATTGCCACATTACTTGTTTCAACTCTTGTTCTTAAGCTTACAGGAGATGCTGGAATGCATGGTATGCAGGGTGCGATTGCTATTGGATCTATTATTTGTATCATTGCGGCAATCTCTGGTGATACATCTCAGGATTTAAAGACTGGATATTTACTTGGTGCGACTCCGATGAAGCAACAGATTGGTGAAATTATAGGTGTTATAATATCAGGTCTTACTATCGGTGGTGCATTATATCTTTTTGATAGAGCATGGGGCTTTGGCTCAGAAACACTTGGTGCTCCACAGGCAACACTTATGAAGATGATTGTAGAAGGTGTTATGGAAAATAATCTTCCATGGGGTCTTATAATTATAGGTGTATTTATCGCGGTAGTTGTAGAACTTATAGGTATTCCTGTTCTTCCATTTGCAATCGGTGTATACTTACCAGTACATCTTAATGCTTGTATTATGGTAGGTGGTTTAATTCGACTTGTATTTGACAAGATGAAGAAGGATAAGGAAGAAAAAGACGCCATCGTTAATAATGGTGTATTGTGCTGCTCAGGTATGATAGCAGGTGAGGGCTTAGTTGGTGTATTATTAGCTATCTTTGCAATAGTTGGAATAGATAAGAAGATAGATTTATCATCTAAATTAGGATTGCCAGCTATGGTATCTAATATTGCTAGTATAGCTGTGTTTGCATTACTTATCTTATGTCTTCTTAAGATGTCTATATGGAAGAAAAGAAAAGTAAATTCTCAGGATAAATAGTAAGGTGTAAAATGAAGAAAAAAAATGTGATTTCACAAAATTATCTAGAGAAGAAACCAATCCGTACCGAAGGTATAGGATGGTCTAAGGACGAAGAAGATGTGGTTACACTTGAGATTGTGAATAAAGGAGTATTTAACTTTATAGCACAGAAGCTTTTTAAACGTCCTAGAATTTCATACGTACATTTGGATGAAATGGGAAGCTTTATCTGGCCACACATTGATGGAGAGAAGGATATTCTTGCCATAGGAAAACTTGTAGAAGAACAATTTGGTGAAAAAGCAAATCCACTTTATGAAAGACTTGTTACGTTTTTTGGGATACTAGAAAGCTATAGGTTTATAGGGTGGAAGGAATAGTGTAAAGTGAGGCGCTCCCAGGCGTAAGCCTGGGGGTGCCTCACTTTTTCCTAGGTAGAGGGATTTAGGTAGATGATTTAAGTTCGAGATGTGTTTGTATCGATAACATCCCCATAAATAGGTGTGGCGAGACCAAAACCTCCGGAAACTGCAAGAATCTGACCAGTGGTGTAAGCGGATTCGTCGCTGGCAAAATAGACTACCGCAGCAGCTATTTCTGTAGGTAATCCAATTTTTTTTAAAGGGATGTGATGGAGAAACAGGTTGCGGAAATCTTCGGAGAGATGATTTTTAACGGCTTCTGTAGCTGTCATTCCTGGCAGGACGGCATTGCAACGAATATGGTGGGTGGCCTCTTGAACCGCAATTAGTTTTGTGAGGTAGTTGATGGCAGCTTTACTGCTACCGTAGGAAACCTGCGAGATGTCTGGTACTAAGCCACCGATGGAAGAAATATTTACAATACTTCCACCGCCATGCTTTGCCATATGTTTTGCAGCTGCCTGGCTTGCCATAAATACACTTCGAAGATTTAGAGTTACAATATTCAGATAATCGTTGACATCTGTGTGAGAAAAGTCTAAATCCTTTTGTGGATTGGAGATTCCGAAGTTATTTACCAGCACATCAAGATGACCTTCTGTTTTCACGACTTCATCCACCATAGATAAAAAAGTGTCTGGTTCACTGGCATCGTTATAAACGCATTTTATGTGATACCCTTGTGTATTTAATTCGTTTGCAGTTTTCTTTGCGGCTTCCAAGTTTCGTGCTGCCATATAGACGATGGCACCTTCTTTTGCACACGCCTTTACACAGGCAAGTCCTATTCCTCTGGTAGAGGCTGTTATTAGAATGACTTTGTTTTCTAATCTCATAGCTGTTCTCCTTTTAAATTATTGCTTTTATAAATTTTTGGTAGTAACTGAACAATAAAAATACCTATAGCAACGCAAGTAAGCTCTATCATCGCAAGCATGTGGATGGAGTTAACGGCAATCTCTGGCGTTGTTAAATTCGTTGTGGTATCCATAGATAGACGAGTAATTTTGTTGGTAAATAAAGGAACGAAGACTGCAACACCAAAGGGTGCCGCAAGGTCCCTGAAAAGTCCATAGATACCGGTACCTGTGCCTGCAGTTTCCATAGGTAGATTGGAGAGAACAATCTTCATAAAAATAGTAGCGTTCGCCCCAAGACCAAAACCTAAGATGCCAAGGGAAGCTGCTAGCAGGAAGAAGGTTGTAGCTTGGGAAAATAAAAGCATAGTTCCACAACCAATGCCAGTCAGCAGAAGGGAATAGGTTAGAATACGTTTTGGTTCAAAACGGTCAGCAAGAGGTCCTAAAAGAATGGAACCAAGAGACATTCCAACATACATTATAGAGATAGCATATCCAGAAATGGCAGTATTTGTCGGCTGGGTATAATTTACAAATACGATGGTATTAGTCATATTTGCCTGCATTAATCCCTGTGTTAAAAAAAGAATAATAACAGGCAGGATGAAGGCTTTTCGAGCCATAAAAGAGCCGATGAGAATTGGATTTTTTGCTTTTCTTTCGATTACAACAAGGGCTACTAAAGTGATAATTGTAAGAATAAGTACCAGTATAAATGGGATGGATGTCCAGCCAAAATTCTGTCCAAAAGAGGGAACGCAAAGCAATAGGCCAAATGTGACAATTACAAAAAAAGCTCCAATTAGGTCAAAATTCTTTATAGGCTTTCTGACAAAGGTTTGTCTGGGAAGTGTAAAAAAGCATAGTAAAAAAAATACGACACATATTATAGATGAAATCCACATAAGCGCTCGCCAGCCATAAGCCTCTAAAATTAATCCGCCAAGGGTTGGACCAAAGATAACAGCTGCACTGGAAATCAGCATATAAAGGGAGAAACCTTTGGCAGTCTGCTTTGGTGGAAATTCTGTAATTATATAAGATATAACTGTAGGTGCAATGGCTGCAGTTCCTATTCCTACTACAAAGCGTGCTACAAGTAAAAACATAAGGGAAGTAGATAGGGCACTTAGAATTGAACCAAGGGTAAAAACAAGGATTCCTAATAAAAGAGTTCTTCTTCTTCCAAATAAATCTCCAAGTTTTCCGAGAATGGGAGCGCATGCTGCAGTGGATATGGCCTGTGCCAGGGCTGACCATGTAGTATTGTTATAAGCTAAATTCATATCCAACATAAAGGCTGGACCGAGCACGGTAGAGAGTCCGCCTACGATGCCTACTAAAAAGGCAGCAAGTGCATAGGGCAGGAATCTTTTCATATAATTTGTCTCATTAGAAGGTTCCATACATATACCTCATTTATTTTTTATTTATAGATAGTATTGCTTTTTTTTAAAGAAATATGTGTATTTCAACTTATTTTGGACAAACTAGCAT
Organism: Lachnospiraceae bacterium; assembly: GCA_045125245.1. Lineage (GTDB taxonomy): Bacteria > Bacillota > Clostridia > Lachnospirales > Lachnospiraceae > SVEL01. Next base: position 58,320 of record JBGVNF010000079.1, on the reverse strand, counting down.
TGAGATATTCTCAAAATATAAGAAGAAAAGGAGTAATTACTATGTCAATGATTAACAAGGAAATAGCAGATTTTAGAACTTATGCATTTCATAATAAGGAATTTAAGATGATATCTAAGGAAGATATTTTGGGAAAATGGAGTGTGTTCTTTTTCTATCCCGCAGACTTTACTTTTATATGCCCAACAGAATTGGAGGATTTGGCGGAAAAGTATAAGCAGTTTAGGGAAATCGGATGCGAAATCTATTCTGTATCCACAGATACACATTTTGTGCATAAAGCGTGGCATGATGCATCAGAGCGTATCCGCAAAATTAACTATCCTATGCTAGCAGATCCAACTCATTCGATTTCCAAAGATTTTGAAGTGCTTATTGAAGCAGATGGTTTAGCAGAGCGTGGTACTTTTATCGTCAATCCAGAAGGAAAAATCGTAGGTTATGAGGTGACAGCAGGAAATGTAGGTAGAAATGCAGAAGAACTTCTCCGTAAGGTTCAAGCATGTCAGTTTGTGCATGCCCATGGTGATCAGGTATGCCCAGCTAACTGGAAGCCGGGTGCTGAGACTTTAAAACCAAGTCTTGATTTGGTGGGACAGTTATAATGGTAGATACAGAAAATCTTTATGACGTAGTGATTATAGGCGGTGGTCCGGCAGGACTATCCGCCGCCATATACTTAACTCGTGCAAAGTATCGTGTATTAGTGTTGGAGAAAGAGCAGTTTGGTGGGCAAATCACTATCACTCATGAAGTGGTAAATTATCCTGGAGTAGGAACTTGTAGTGGAAAAGATTTGACAGATACTATGTATTTGCAGGCAGAATATTTTGGCGCAGATTTTTTAATTGCCGAAGCGACGGGTCTTGATTTTAAGAACGATGTGAAAATTGTGCATACCAATCGTGGAGATTTTAAATGTCTTGGTGTATTACTTGCCACCGGAGCTCGTCCTAAAATGGTAGGATTTAAAGGTGAGGAAGAATATAGAGGAAGAGGCGTTGCCTATTGCGCTACTTGTGATGGTGAATTTTTTACAGGAAAAGAGGTATTTGTCATAGGTGGTGGATTTGCTGCTGCAGAAGAAAGTATTTTTTTAACTAAATTCGCCAGTCATATTACTATTATTATGAGAGGACCGGATTTCTCCTGCGCAGAGGCTGTGGCAGAGCAGGCACGAAGTCACGAAAATATAACTGTAATAACAGATACGTTGGTGGAAGAGGTAAAGGGAGAAAATGGTCTTAACTATATTCGCTACAAGAATCGTACTACTGGTGAGCTTACAGAATATCATGCAAAAGAAGGAGAATACTTTGGTGTATTTGTTTTTGTAGGATATGCGCCAGAGACGGATTTGGTAAAAGATATTGCAGAACTGAACGAGCAAGGATATATTATTACGGATAAATCTCAAAAAACCAGTGTGGATGGACTATATGCAGCTGGCGACATCTGTGTAAAACCACTGAGGCAAGTAGTAACAGCCACAAGTGATGGTGCTTTGGCAGCTACAGAGCTGGAAAAATATGTTGCAAAGGTGCAAAGCAGGACAGGGCTTCGTACTAAGGATCCAGTAATTCGAGAAAAAGTGTTTTCTGGTAAGAAAGAAAAAGTCTCAGATGGAAATAATGTAACACAAAAAGATGGAATATTTACACCGGAAATGTGTGCACAGCTAGAAACTGTTTTTGAAAGAATGGAAAATCCATTGGTGTTAAAGTTATATCTAGACGAACGTTTGGTATCTAAAGAGTTACAGGGCTATGTAGAAGCTTTGGTAGCGATGACGGATAAATTATCTATGGAACTTGTGACAGATAATAATGTTGAATTTACACCATGTGTTAAGTTGTATAAAGATGATATTTATACAGGACTTGCCTTCCATGGAGTTCCGGGCGGTCATGAATTTACGTCGTTTGTTTTGGGAATGTACAATGCATCAGGTCCAGGACAAGCAATGGACGAGGATATTCGAAACAGAATTAAAGGGATAAGAAATCCAGTGGATATAAAAATTCTAGTGTCTTTATCTTGCACTATGTGCCCAGATTTGGTTATCGCTGCTCAGCATATGGCAGCAGTCGGAGAGGGTATAGCGACAGAGGTGTATGATATTCAACATTTTGAAAGTTTGAGAAATAAATACAAGGTTATGAGTGTTCCGTGTATGGTAATTAATAATGAGCATGTGCACTTTGGAAAGAAAAATATACAGCAGATATTGGAAATTGTAGAGGGGATTTGAAAGTGAATTTTATTATAGCCCTTGTTGATGAGAAAATGTAAGTTGATATGGGTAATTGAATAGGGGCAATACGAGGACACTTCCGGTAGAAAAACGGAAGTGTTTTTGGTATAATTAAGGTTAATTAGACTGAACTGTTACAAAAATTTAGTAGAAAGGCGTAGAATCGATATGAATAAAATCATAGTAATTGGCTGTCCTGGAAGTGGAAAGAGTACATTATCCAGAAAACTACATAAAATTACAAATATTCCTCTTTTTCATTTAGATATGATGTATTGGAACTCAGATAGAACTATTGTTGAAGCGCCGATTTTTCATCAGCGAGTTTCTGATATAATGAAAAAGAATGAATGGATAATGGATGGTAATTATGGTTCTACTTTAGAGCTACGATTGAAGGAATGCGACACCGTTATCTTTTTAGATTATCCCTTAGAGGTTTGTCTAGAAGGAATAAGGGAGCGTAGAGGAAAAGAGCGGACAGATATGCCATGGTTTGAGGCAGAGGATGAAGAAGACGCAGAATTTATGGAGTTTGTGCAAAATTATCATTCGCAGAATAGACCACAGGTGATGGAGCTACTTGAGAAATATTCATACAAAAATATTATTGTTTTTAAGAATCGTGAAGAAGCAAGTATGTTTTTGGAAAAGATGCAGATACCGCCAAAAATAAAATTGTTGATTGATAACAAGCAATATACAGTGGATGATGTGGGAATGTCTGGTAATCAGGTGTTGATTTTTGATGACATGGTATTGAAAATAGAGGATGATTCGATATCTGCAAGAAAACAGGTACAAATAATGAAATGGCTAGAAGGTAAAATTCTAGTGCCACGAGTGATTGAATATGAAGAAGAATGTGGTAAATGTTATTTACTTATGTCAAAAATAGGTGGGAAAATGTCTTGTGATGAGTATTACTTGGAAAATGCAGATATACTTTTAAAAGCATTAGCGGATGGACTTCAAATGCTATGGAAAGTAGATATTAGCGGATGCCCTGTAGTGCGTGATTTGGATATTGTGTTAAATGAAGCTCGTTTACGAGTGGAGAATAATTTAGTGGATGTAGATAATGTAGACCCTGAAACTTTTGGAAAAAATGGTTTTGAAAGTCCAAGGCATTTACTAGAGTGGCTGGAGAACAATCGTCCTACATTTGAACCAGTATTTTCACATGGAGATTATTGTTTACCTAATATATTCTTAGAAGATGGACAAATTAGTGGATTTATAGATTTAAGCAGAGCAGGTGTTGGGGATAAATGGAATGATATAGCACTTTGTTATAGAAGTCTGAAGCATAATTTTTCTGGAATGTATGGCGGAAAAATATACGAAGATTTTAATGAGGATAAGTTGTTTGAGACACTAGGGATTGAACCTGACTGGGAGAAGATTAAGTATTATTTGTTGTTGGATGAATTGTTTTAGAGGATATATTAGAGGATAATATCGCGCTTTGTAAGGAGTTGGGATTATCCTTTGTTGAATTAAATATGAATTTTCCCGAGTATCAGATTGATAAAATGGAGAATATCGATTGGTTTTATAAGAAAGCTGATGATGCAGGGATTTATTATACAATTCATTTAGATGAGAATATGAATATTGCAGATTTTAATCCACTGGTAAGAGAGGCATATTTGGAAACGGTGCGCCGCACGATAGAAGTTGCAAAACAATTTGTAACCTTAAAAGATAAGTATGGAAAGAAGGAACAACCATTAATACTTAACATGCATATGCATCACGGAATTTATATTACATTGCCAGATAAGAAAGTGCAAATGTATGAGAGAGATTTTGATGTATACATGGAGTATATTTTGCAGTTTGTAAAATTATGCGAGGAATGGATTGGAGAATCAGAAGTAAAGATTGCAATCGAAAATACCAACGGATTTCGTCAGTATGAAAAGAAAGCAATAGAAAAAATGCTTCAAAGCAATTGTTTTGTTTTGACTTGGGACATAGGACATTCAAAGGCGACAGGAGAAATCGATACACCTTATATTAATGCACATAAGGACAAGCTATGTCATTTTCATATTCATGATGGGCGAGAAAATCCGCCCAAAGATCATTTGGCATTAGGTGATGGTGAAACGGATTTAATAGCACGTTTGAATAAGGCAAAAGAGTGCAATGCAAGATGTGTTTTGGAGACAAAGACGATTGAAGCCTTAAAAAGGTCTGTGGAGTGGTTGTAGAGTAAAGAATAGAATTCTATTGGAGGAAAAGATGATTGGGAAGAAGGTATTGCAATGAAGAATTTCTCGAAAAGTGGCAGGGATAAAATTCCCTGCCTTTAAATTTTATTTTTTCCATACTTCAATGGTCTTTAGTAGTTTTTCTTTGGTATCTGTATCTAATTCCAAAATAGCTTCGTATAATTTTCGGTCGAGAGCTGTTTCGGTATATTCAGGCTCTAATACGCCTACAAGTGAATCTAATGAGCAACCGACTAATCTAGCATAGTAAGTTAATATACGGAGTGACATTGCAGTACGATTGTTCTCTACATTGCTGATGTAACCTGGGGTAACGCCAAGAGATTCTGCGACTTGATTTTGGGTAAGGTTGTGTTCGATTCTTAATTTTTTAATAAGTGTTCCGTAGTTTTCTTGTTCCATATTGGTATCTCCTATATACTTAATGTAATATAAGTATATAATAAATATTGGTTGAAATGAAGTTACTAATAATATATAATGTATACAATTAAAATATATAAAGATATGGGAGGGTAAAGTATGAATAGAGAAATTAGCATTATTATAGATGAAGATGGTAGAAAGATTGTTGTAATCAATGATATTCGATTTAAAGGGAAAGAAATTAAGGAATGGGATGAAATAGAAAGGTTTTTATATGAATACGTTGGAAAGTTTTATGAAATTGAAGAGACGGCAGAAAAAATATATATAGGTAAGGACTTTCCAGATGAATTTACACATGGGAAGGATAAAACGGTATTAAAGGGCCCTAATCTAAAGGCTAAGGCTAATATTACACAGGCAGTAGGTGAACTGATTCAGATAGCTACAAATAAATCAAGTGCAGTGGATTATGGTGAGAAACATGGAAAGAAAGCCAGATATGGTTGGTATAGATATGATACAAGATTAGCTTTGCCAGTCTATGGTTTTGATGGAGAATTGGTGAGATACAATATATATAAGATTAGAATGTTGGTGAGACATGATGAGGACGGAAAAATATACTTATATGATTTTTTGAGAACAAAAAAAGAAATGAGTAGCCCGCTTTAGCAGAATGCCTACGGTCGTAAAACTCATTTCTATGAAAAAATTATAATAGGATTAAGAGAAAAATGCAAGAGTAAATTATACAAGGTTTAATTTTGTAGCATTATTGTTTGATGTAAGTACATTCGCGGTTCAAAAGAGGCAAATGAATATATTAGTAAGACGGGAATTCCTAAATTCAAAAAATACTTTACATAGAGTTATAGTCATATCTTAACGCACTTCTTGCATAGAATGTACAAACAATCTTTTAGGAACATTCTATGAAAGGATACATTGAAGAACGAGCTATCGATATAGCTCATTACATAATCGAAGAAAATGCTACGGTGCGCCAGGCTGCGAAGAGGTTTGGGGTGAGTAAGAGTACAGTACATAAAGATGTCGCTGACCGTTTATTTGCAATTAACCCTGCGCTGGCCACTCAGGCTAGAAAGGTGCTTGATTTGAACAAGGCTGAGCGTCATATACGTGGTGGATTAGCCACAAAGGATAAGTATAAAAGAAGCTAAAGCTTACAATTAAATGTCATAAAATAAGGAGGAGGGCGTCCTACCACAGGATGCCCTCCTCCTTAAAAAATAAAAGGAATGGATATGAAGAATGAAAACAATTGCATTTAAGCAATCTATATATAGGAATTCACAATTAAGTGAATGTCTATCAAGGGGGCATGACAGTAAAACTGTCATGCAGAGTTATGAAAATGTTAAGTTGCATACTATTTGTTTAATAGTATGGTTATAATATAAAGTGTAATTGTGTAAAAAATGTGTTTTAATAGTGAAATTATTATGTAATTTTGAAAAATGGATTAAAGATTTTAGGGGCGTTTGACGATATATATTACGAATCTTAAAAATTCCTTTAAAAAGTTCTTTCATATTTTAAATTTATTGTATATAATAAAATAGTCCGCTTGGGCACTTTAAACGTATTTATGGAAATTTATTGGTATAAAAGGATTTTTGAAAGGAGTATTTTATGTTAGCAACAGATATCGGTATCGATTTAGGAACAGCAAGCATTCTTGTATACATTAAGGGTAAGGGTGTAGTTTTAAAGGAGCCTTCAGTAGTAGCGTTTGATAGAGATACAAACAAGATTAAGGCTATTGGTGAGGAAGCTAGACTTATGATTGGTAGAACACCTGGTAATATCGTGGCAGTTAGACCACTTCGTCAGGGTGTTATTTCAGATTATACAGTTACAGAAAAGATGCTTAAGCATTTCATTTCAAAGGCTATTGGTAAGAGAATGATTAGAAAGCCTAGAATCAGCGTATGTGTACCTAGTGGTGTAACAGAAGTTGAGAAGAAGGCGGTTGAGGATGCAACTTACCAGGCAGGTGCGAGAGAGGTTGCGATTATCGAGGAACCTATCGCTGCAGCTATTGGTGCAGGTATAGATATTGCGAAGCCATGTGGAAATATGATCGTAGATATAGGTGGTGGTACTACTGATATCGCAGTAATTTCACTTGGTGGTACTGTTGTAAGTACTTCTATTAAGGTTGCCGGAGATGATTTCGATGAGGCAATCGTTAGATATATGAGAAAGAAACATAATCTTCTCATCGGTGAAAGAACAGCTGAGGAGATTAAGATAAAAATCGGTACAGCATTCCCAAGAGCAGAGGTTGCTACTATGGATGTTCGTGGACGTAATCTTGTAACAGGTCTTCCTAAGACTATTACAGTTACTTCAGAAGAGACAGAAGAGGCTCTTAGAGAGATAACATCTCAGATAGTAGATGCTGTTCACAGTGTGCTTGAAAAGACTCCACCAGAATTGGCTGCTGATATTGCAGACAGAGGTATCGTTCTTACAGGTGGTGGAAGCCTTCTTCAGGGGCTTGAGGACTTGCTCGAGGATAGAACCGGTATTAATACTATGACTGCGGAAGATCCTATGACAGCAGTTGCTATTGGAACAGGTAAGTACATTGAGTGTTTAACTGATAAGATGAGCAATTAAGATTGCGGTCGTGAAACGACTACGATAAGGATTCAGGATGCTTCCTGAAAGGAGAAAGAATGGTTAGAGGACTGTATACTGCTTATACAGGAATGGTAAATCAGCAAAAGAGACTGGATACCATTACTAATAATCTCGCAAATGCTTCAACTACAGGCTACAAGAGAGAAGGTGCAACAGCTAGAGCTTTTGATGAATTCTTAGGTGTAAGAATTAATGATAGAACTTCTGGTTATCGCGTGACACCTGTGGGAGATATGAGCCTTGGAGTAAAGATTGGCGAGAACTACACAGACTATTCACAGGGTTCTTTGAAAAATACAGAGAATACCTATGATTTAGCATTAGAGGGAAACGGATTTTTCTCTATATCATTCACCAACAAGCAGGGCGAACAATCGATTAAGTATACCAGGGACGGTAATTTTACACTAGATGCAGACGGAGGACTCCGTACTACAGATGGTGATTATGTACAGGGCGAAGGTGGCGATATCTATATCCCAACAGACGCTGCGAAGGTTGCTATTACAACAACTGGAGAGATATATGCAGATGGAGAATACATTGACACTATTAAGATAGTAGATTTTGAAAATTATGACTATCTAAAGAAGTATGGTGAAAATATGTATGACATAGTAGAAGGTGGAGTTGAAATTGAACCAACTGCTATTATTCAGCAGGGGTATTTGGAGACTTCCAATATCAATGCGGTAAGCGAAATGGTAGAGATGATAACTATTACCAGAGCATATGAGAGTAACCAGAAGGCATTGCAGACAGCAGATACGATGATTGAGAAGGCCGTAAATGAAGTCGGTCGTTTAGGATAAGATAGGAGGCGGCTACTATGATGAGAGCACTTTGGACGGCTGCGTCCGGTATGACAACACAGCAGACTAATGTAGATGTTATTGCGAATAATTTATCAAATGTAAATACAACAGGTTATAAGACACAGACAGCACAGTTTAAGACACTTCTTTATCAAACAATTCAGTCTAAAACTACTAGTGCTAATGGTGAGACTAAGCCTGTAGGAGCTCAGGTAGGACTTGGTGTAAGAAATGCATCTATTACTACTAATTTTAGACAGGGCTCACTTACATCTACAGATATTAATACAGATTTTGCTATTGATGGTAAGGCATTTTTTGCAGTGCAGAATCTTGATGGTGAGACAGTTTATACAAGAAATGGTTCATTTAACTGGGCTATTGGAAATGAAGAAGGCGGAGTAATGTTATGCTCGTCAGAAGGTTTCCCGGTTCTTGATACATTTGGTATGAGTATTGAACTTGGACCAGAATACAATACAAGCATGATTACTATAGATGCTGACGGAAATGTATGTTATCCAGATGAAAACAATAATCCTCAGCCTATAGGTATGCAGATAGGACTTGTGCAATTTTCTAATCCAGGTGGACTTGAAAAGTCTTCTGGAAGTACATATAAAATGACTAATGCATCAGGCGAGCCTATTATGGAGGTTGATGATCCAGCATTGCAGAAGTCGAAGATTAAGCAAGGATATTTGGAAGCATCAAATGTTCAGACTGTTGATGAGATGGTTAACTTGATAGTTGCACAGCGTGCTTATGAGATGAATTCAAAGGCTATTCAGGCAGCAGATGATATGCTTGGACAGGCTAATCAGCTTAGAAGATAATGGAGGTAACTTATGGGTATGTCATTGGATGGCTTATATAGCCAGTATAGTGAGATGTATACTTCCAATGCTGCAAAAGATTCGGCTGCGGCAGATAAGCTTAAGGAGACATTGTCAAAGACAGATTATTCCAAGAGCACTGAAGATGAGCTGATGGCGGTATGTAAGGAATTTGAATCATATTTTACAGAACAGGTATTTAAGTCACTTGAGCGAATGGTTCCTGAAAGCGATGATGAGAGCAGCAGCGTAACTTCGTATATGGATTATTTTGGAGACATGTTAACTCAGGAGTATGCCAAGAGTGCGACAGAGAGTAATAATGGCAAGGGCTTAGGTATAGCTCAGATGCTTTACGAGCAGATGAAGCGAAATTATGGCTTGGATTCAGTTAAGCTAAGTGATGCGGCAACTCAGAATGCGATGGCTACAAATGCAACAACTATGGCAGATGAGGAAGCATAATAAATTAATTGTTAATGTGTAAATATAGGGACAAAGTAATTATGGAGACATAGTTATGTTGTCCCTTGTTTTATGATATAGGAAAGTTCTCTGAACTTCCTATATCATAAAAAACGCTCCGCTAAGGATCGCACTGCGGCGGAGAAGAAGATGTTGCTAAAGCAACCCGCCGCAGGCGGAGAATCTCGCAAGCGAGATTCTTTTTTATAGATTAACTTTAAAATGTATTTTGAAATATTTAAACGCAAAAAATATAATATATGATAATTTATGCTGGCTGTAGAAATGAAAATAAATTAAGTTTTATATTTTTTACATATGTAATATATGATATACTATGTAGATGAGAATGAGATTTTATCAATGATAGGTGAGAGGACAGACACAAGGAGGAAAAATGGACACAATCGAAGGATATGTTGAGAAAATTGTATATAGAAATAGTGACAACGGATATACTGTTTTGTCGGTATCTTACGAAGGGGACGATATGACATGTGTGGGAACCTTTCAGTATATTAATGAAGGTGAATATGTGGTGTTGGAAGGACATTTTACAACCCATCCTTCATACGGCGAGCAGCTGGTGGTGGAAAAATATGAGATAAAGGTGCCAGAGGATGAGAAAGCAGTAGTTAGGTACTTGGGTTCTGGAGCAATAAAGGGTGTAGGTCCAGCATTGGCAGATAGGATAGTTAGAAGATTTAAGGAAGATACCTTTAGAATAGTAGAGGAAGAACCGGAGCGTCTTGCAGAAGTAAAAGGTATAAGCAAGAGAATGGCTATAGAAATAGCCAGCCAGCTGGAAGAAAAAAAGGATATGCGAAAGGCTATGATGTTCTTGTCTGGCTATGGCATTTCCATGAATTTAGCGGTAAAGATTTATACAAAGTACGGGCAGGAAATGTATAGAATAATAAAAGAAAATCCATACAAATTGGCAGATGATATCTCGGGAGTTGGCTTCAAGATTGCAGATGAAATAGCTGAAAAGGCTGGCATAAGCAGAGATTCTGATTTCAGAATCAAGAGTGCTATTCAATATTTGCTATCAGTGGCAGGAACTAACGGTCATGCCTGCATACCTATTGCTGAGCTTTTAAATGCTACAAAGGACATGCTGGTTTTATCTGACATTGATATGGAAAAATATCTTATGGATATGCAGATAGAGAAAAGAATCATAGTCAAAGAGAAGCTCGTGGGCGAAGAAATGGTTAAGATGGTTTATGCATCTAATTATTATTACACTGAGCTTAATATTGCATCGATGCTCTGTGACCTTGATATAAGAGATAATATTCCTACAGAAAAGATAAATAAGAAGCTGGCAAGTATAGAAGCTAATGCGGGAATAGAGCTTGATGAACTGCAAAGACAGGCTGTGATAACCGCTATGAATAGCGGACTTATGATAATAACGGGTGGACCGGGTACAGGAAAGACGACGACGATTAATACTATCATAAAGATGTATGAAGCCGAAGGAATGGAGATAATGCTTGGCGCGCCTACAGGTCGTGCGGCTAAGAGAATGACAGAGGCTACAGGAACACCAGCCCAGACTATCCACAGAATGCTTGAGCTTAATGGTGTTCCAGATGAAAATAGCACAGCTATGAGATTTGAGCGAAATGAGCAAAATCCATTGGAGGCTGATGTAATCATTATCGACGAAATGTCTATGGTGGATATGTTCTTGATGCATGCATTACTTAAAGCGGTGTGCGTAGGTACGAGACTTGTGCTGGTGGGAGATGTAAATCAGCTTCCGTCAGTTGGTCCTGGCAATGTGCTTAAGGATATAATAGCGGCCAATATGTTCAATGTGGTGATGCTTACAAAAATTTTCCGACAGGAAAATCAGAGTGATATAGTAGTAAATGCCCATAAAATCAATAGGGGCGAAGAGATAAGCCTTGATAACAATAGCAAAGATTTCTTATTCGTTGGACGAAATGAAGCGGCGCAGGTTATTGGTGCAATGGTGACACTGGTTAAAGAAAAGCTTCCTAAGTATGTGGACGCAGACGTATCGGAGGTGCAGGTGCTTACGCCTATGCGAAAGGGTGTGTTGGGAGTAGAAAATCTCAACATAGTCCTTCAACAAAGTCTTAATCCAAAGGTTGATAATAAGAGAGAAAAGGAAACTGCAAGTGGAATCTTCCGTCAAGGAGATAAGGTGATGCAGATAAAAAATAATTATCAGATAGAGTGGGAGATGCGAGGAAAGCATGGCTATGTAACTGAGCGAGGAGTGGGCATATTTAACGGAGACACAGGTATTATAAGAAATATTAATCTGTATCTGGAAACCTTGGAAGTGGAATTTGATGATGGCAAATGGGTGAATTATAGCTTTAAACAATTGGAAGAGTTGGAATTAGCATATGCAGTAACTATACATAAATCCCAGGGTAGCGAATATCCGGCGGTAGTATTGCCGCTTTTGACGGGACCTAGAATGCTTATGAATAGAAATCTGTTGTACACAGCAGTTACTAGAGCAAAGAAATGTGTAACCATCGTAGGCACAAAGGATGCTACTCGAGAGATGATAGAGAACATTAATGAGCAGAAGAGATATTCGGGACTTTTGGATAGACTTAGAGAGCTTTCGGATATGAGAAGATAGAAGGGATGAGATTATTAAAGAGATAAAAATAGAAGAAAAACTAAAGCGTTAAATTAAAGAATGTGAAGTGTAGGATTAAATTTAAAAATAGAAAGAGATGAGATTATACTAACGGGAGAGAACAGTTAGGAGGAATCTTGGAACAAAATAATTACAAAAGCTTTGGAGAAAATATATTAGATATTTTATGTCCTAAGACTTGCCCTATGTGTGACAAAATCATAAGCAGACATGAAAACATATGCACAACCTGCCATAGTAAGCTTGTGTATATCCGTGAGCCAAAATGCAAGAAATGTGGAAAAGAGCTTCGCGATGATACAAAGGAATATTGCACCGATTGTAGTGTTAAGAAACATTATTTTAAATTAAATGTGGCAGTCTTTGAATATAGCGATATGGTTAGCAAGTCCTTATACAAATTTAAGTATCATAACAGGCGTACATATGCTAGATTTTATGGTGAGGCTATAGCAAAGCATTGCGCTAACGATATACGAAGGTGGAATCCTGACGTGATAGTTCCAGTACCTATACATTATAAGAAGAGAATAAAGCGTGGATATAATCAAGCGGCGCTCATTGCTAGAGAATTAGGGAAGGAAATAAATATTTATGTAGATGAAAAATATCTCTACAGAGTAGTAAATACAAGACCTATGAAGGAGCTTAACAAAACTACTAGAAAGAAAAATGTGGAAAATGCTTTTAAAATATATAAAAATGTAGTAAAATATAAGAAGATTATTTTAGTGGACGATATATATACAACTGGCAGTACATTAGACGCGTGCGCGAAGGCTCTTCTTGGAGCAGGAGCAAGTGAAGTTTTTTGCATATGTATGTCAGTGGGATATGGAATATAACGTAAGCGAGAAATTTAGATATTAAGGAGGTCATTTTATGGAGGTTACAAGTTGTAAAGATTGTGGCAGAATTTTTAACTATATTGGTGGCGTAAGACTATGTGTAGATTGCCGAGCAAAATTGGAAGACAAGTTTACGGAAGTGAAAAGATACATAGAGGAACATAAGAATGCTACAGTAAATCAGGTGTCAGAAGAATTAGAGGTTAGTACAAAACAGATTAATCAGTGGATAAGAGAAGAGAGATTGGCATTCTCGGAAGATTCAAATATCTTCTTCCAGTGCGATAAATGTGGTACAAATATCAGAACAGGAAGATTCTGTGATCCATGTAAGGCAGAGATGACAAGAAATCTTGGTGGACTTTATAAGAGAGATACACCATCAAGACAAAAAGACAAACGAGATCCAGCAAAGATGCGTTTCCTCGATATGTAAGTTCAAAATTGCGAAGCAATTTTGAACAGTCCGAGCGGATTAGTCAGGAGGAAACTCAGTCCAAGCCGAAGGCATAGGACTGAGGCAGAGGCTCCTGACAAGAGCGAGGACCCTGGCGAAGCAATTATAATCAAAAAACCCGCACCCGCGGGTTTTTATTGTATATGAAACTTTTTTATATTCTCTTATCTTATTAGTGTTTATCTGTTTATCGGATGTCCAATTTTATACTAGGAATTTTACGATAGCGGAGAATGTTTAGATTTTCTTAATACTTCGTCAGTAAAATAGTAATTTCCCAACACGATGTTGGGAAAAGGCGTCTCTGAGCCAAGGAGGGCGAATAGACGCCGGTTACGTTCGGTTTCATATAGAAAATTCGAAGTATATAGAAAATCAAACATACGCAGCATGTAAAATCCTAGTATAAAATTGGACATTCACAAAAAAAGAAAAAAATATTAATCTACCTATTAAGTAATTGAAAAATTATCCGATAATATATACAGAAAGCTAATCAGGGGAACCTGAAAATTACAAGGAGGCGATGTATATGCGTATAGATGCTTACAACCAAATATCTCAGATTTATGGGGTAAATGGCAAGATGAAGACAGCACAGACATCTCGTGTATCAAAGACAGATAAGGTAGAAATATCAAGTCTTGGAAGAGATATGCAGATCGCAAAGCAGGCTGTTAAAGATAGCCCTGACGTACGTACAGACAAAGTGGCTCAGCTTAAGCAGCAGATAGCTGATGGAACATATAATGTTGATGCTGATAGCTTTGCAGAGATGCTCTTAAGAAAGTTTTCTGAAATCTAGATGAGAGAGGTAGTAGAAGGTGGCAAGTTTAATTGACGAACTTATAGATGTTCTGGATAAAGAAGAAAAAGAATATCAAGACTTAATACTACTCTCTCAAGAAAAAACTCCTGTTTTAGTAAAAGGAGATTTAGAGAAGCTTCAGAAAATAACAGAAGCAGAGCAGATAGTCATAGGCAAGATAAACAAATTAGAAAAAAGAAGAACAGAGGTAGTAAAAGATATAGCTCTTGTTCTTAATAGAGACGAAGAGACACTTAAGGTTTTAGATATAGTGACACTTCTTGAAGGCCAGAAGGTTGAACAAGAAAGACTTCTTGAAGTGTATGATAAACTTAGAGAAACTCTTAGAAAGATGACATCGGTAAATGAGATGAACAAAGGACTTGTGAATGAGTCGCTTGATTTTATAAAGTACAATCTCAATCTTTTAAAGAGCGCATATCAGGAACCTGAAACTGGAAATTATACAAAGAATGCATTGAATACAAAACATGTAACAGGCGTGGGAGTCTTTGATGCAAAACAGTAAAGGCGGTGCAGACATATGTCACTTATGACAAGTATGTGGACTGGTGTATCCGGATTAAAAGCACAGCAGAATGCTATCAATGTTACTTCACATAACTTAGCTAATATATACACAGAAGGTTATGTAAGACAGCAGGTTAGTATGGCTGACGGAATATATCAGAAATATGGTCTTACACAAGTAAATATGAATCAGATAGGTCTCGGTGTTGTGTCGGCAGAAACACGACATTTAAGGGACCTTTTATTAGATAGAGCGTACAGAGAAGAAGGTGGACGCCAGACTTTCTACAAAGCTAGATATGAAGCTTCGGAGGAAGTACAGGATATTTTCGGTGAGACAGAAGGCGTTCAGTTCCAGGCGGCAATCAATGATTTGTGGAATTCTATGAATGAGGTGGCAAAGACGCCAGACAGCTTAGTAGCTCGTTCAGCATTGGTTATGAGTGCTCAAGCATTTATAGGAAGAGCAAACAGCATCTATCAGGAGCTTATAGACTACCAGAAGAAGGTAGACCAAAAGGTTACTGACTGTGTAGATAGAATCAATGAATTGGCAGATAAAATCTACTATCTTAACAGAGAGATAGCAGTTGTAGAAGCTGCAAAGATAGAGACAGCTGCAGACTTAAGAGACCAGAGAGATATGGCTCTTGACGAGCTTGGCAATCTCATAAAGATAGCTTACGAAGAAGACGATAACGGATATGTTACAGTTAGAGCTGAAGGACAGGAATTTGTAACTGTTGCAGGTGTGTGGCATATGGAGCTTGGACAGCTTGAAGGAGCAGAACAGGATTCGCAGTATCTATCGCCAGTGTGGCCACAGCTGGACGGTGCGCCAGTATTCAATCTTAAGGAAGCGATAACACCTCAGAAGAACAACGATATCGGTGAATTAAAGGGATACCTTTTAGCAAGAGGTGGATACGTAGCAGATTACACAGACATTCCTGTTAAACCAGAGAGAGCTGATTATCCAGAGGGAGATGCAGGAACAGCCCAGTTTAGATTGGATTTGGAAAATTATTACGAGGTAGAAGCTGTTGATTACAATAAGACAGTAGGAAATACAGTAGTAATGAAGTCTCAGGCGATGTTCGACCAGCTTGTAAATAGAGTTGTAACACTCATCAATGATATATTATCACCGATGACAACTATTGATACAGGAGCAGGATTGACATTGACAGTTCCAGAGGGAGAAAACATATTTAATGTAGATGATGCATTAAGGGATGTACTCCTTGAAGGTGTAAATAATGGAAGTGTTGCAGTTGACCAGTTTGGAACTATAACAACTCCAGGCGGAGTGACAGTTACAGTGCCAGCAGGAAAGACATTAACAGTCCTTGATATGGACAAAACATCATACGGTACAGATGAGAATGCGACACCTGGTACAGAGTTATTTGTAAGAGATAATCAGAAAAATAGATATACAAAAGTAACAGGAGCGGACGGTAAGGAATATTACATTTACAATAGAAATGATGAATTTGGCGATGAAGCATACTATAGTTTAGGTAATATAGAAGTAAATCAGGTTATATTAGACAATTATGCTTACCTTCCACTTAAGGATAAAGAAGAAAATGTAGACTTAAGGCTTGGAGAGAGATTACTTAAGGCGTGGGATGAAGCTACAGGTTGTATCGATCCAAACAATACTACAAAGAAAGATATAAATGACTACTACAGTGCAATGGTAGGTATCATCGGAAATGACGGTTATATGTACAACGCTATCGCACAAAGTCAGTCAGATTTGATTTCATCAATAGATGAAAAGAGAGAATCAAAGCAGGGAGTTACATCAGAAGAAGAATTAACAAATCTGATTAAATTCCAGAATGCATACAATGCGTCATCAAGATATATAACAACTATTTCGGATATGATAGATACACTTATAAACAGAGTAGGTAACTGGTAAAAGATGTAGGTTAAAGTGATGGCAGAGAAAGGAGTAAATTATGGCAAATTCATTTTTTGGATTGCATATAGGAACATCAGGACTATATGCAGCAAATACATGGCTTAATATAACAGCCAATAATATGTCCAATGAACAGACAGAAGGATATTCCAGACAGACTGCCACACAGCAGGCATCGAGACCACTTCGTGTATATCAAAGATATGGACAGTTGGGTAGTGGTGTAGAGGTTAATAACATCACAAGAATAAGAGATGAGTATTATGATGTAAAGTATTGGCTTAATCAGTGTAAGCAGGGAGATTCATCCACACGCTCTTATTATCTTACACAGATAGAAGATTATTTCGCAGATGATGGAACAAGCGGATTTACAACAGAGTTTGGTGGTTTTTACAACAGCTTGGAAGAGCTTAGTAAGACACCGGCAGATTTGTCAGCTAGAAGCTCGATGCTTAATTACGCACAGAACTTCTTAGAGTATATGACAACCATAAGAACAAATCTTCAGAATACACAGGCAGATATAAATGCCGAAATAAGCAGTAATGTAGACCAGATAAATGCGTTGGCTAAGGAAATTGCTATTATAAATAAGCAGATAAATGTAATCGAGCTTCAGGGTGCAAATGCGAATACATTAAGAGATAAGAGAGCATTACTTCTTGATGAGTTGTCAAGTATCGTAGAAATAGATACAAATGAAATAAGCTATGCAAACGGTAAATCGGAATTCTACGTAACAATATGTGGAAAGTCACTTGTAAACAATTACGATTGCTTCAGCTTGGAAGTAGTTGCTAGAGAAGATAAAGCGGACTCAGATGACTTGGTTGGTTTATATGATATAAAGTGGAGCTACGGAGAAGATTTTAATCCGGCTACATCAGGAACTATAGGAACATTGGCAGCGCTTATAAAGCTTAGAGATGGTAATAACTACATTCCAGAGCCAAACAATCCAAACTCAGTTCCTATAGAATTCAAGGGAATTCCATACTATATCAATGAAGTTGAGAAGTTCTTAGAACAGCTTACAACTACACTTAATGATATCCATAAGGATGGAGTTAACTTATATGATGAAAAAGTGGAAGATATACCATTGTTCATTCATAGAGAAGAGGATGACAGATACATTGTAAATCCTGATATATTAAACGACCCAGCAAAGATGGCGACAAGTACAGTTGGAACAAACAGCATAAGTGCTACAGATATTATAGATAAGTTAGTTGAGTCTAAGGAATATAGAAATTTTGATGGTGGTACATCAAAAGAAGCCTTAAATACAATTATTACAGAGCTTTCAATCGATTCCAAGAAAGCTCAGGATAATGAAAGAAATTACACAAATTTTAGAAATCTTATCCAGAATCAGAGACTTTCAATCATGGGTGTTGATAAGGATGAGGAAGCTATGAATCTTGTAAAATATCAGGAAGCTTATGATTTATCTGCAAAGGTTATTCAGATTATGTCAGAAGTGTACGATAAATTAATTAACGAGACAGGTATATAAAGATTAATTAAAAGTGAGCTATAGTGCAGAAAGGAGTAAAAGATGCGAATTACAAACGGCATAATGATAAATAATTCTCTTAATAATATCAGCAAGAATAAAACACTTTCTGATAAGTTAAACACACAGCTTTCAACAACTAAGAAGATACAAAGACCTTCAGAGGACCCAATAGTTGCAATTCGTGCATTGAGACTTCGTTCTACCTACAACGAGATTAAACAGTATCTGGATAAAAATATCCCTGATGCAAGATCATGGATGGAGACAACACAGGAAGCAATTGAGAGTATAAACTCAGTATTGACAGATATTACATATTATTGTAATCAGGGTGTAGACGGCTACAATACAGTAGATGAAAGAAATACACTAGTTACTACATTGAAGCAGCTTCGCGACCAGATATATTCAGATGGAGATGCAAATCTCGTAGATAGAACAATATTTACAGGATATAAGACAGATAGTAACCTTACATTTGGCGAGGATGAGCCAAATACAAAATACACTATTACTGAAGAATTCGACAGTGATGATGTAAAGAATACAAATAGAATTTATGGATTAAATATTGATACAATTAGAGATGTTGCGGGAACAGCTATTTACAACAACCAGCATCATGTGGTAAATTTAGGATATAAGGATATCGATTCTATTGAGAGTATTACGATTGGTGGTCAGACATACAGTATAGCGACTGGTAACTTAAGAGAAATGTCAATAAACAATGCGACAGCATATATGACAGTTCCACAGGCGTCTATTACATACATAAAGGAGACAGGTGAGCTTCTTCTTGGTAAGAATGCGTTTGACTCATTGACGGCAGGCAATAATATGACTGTTAATTATAGCAAGACAGGTTTTGAACAGGGAGATTTAAGACCGGAGCATTATTTCTCTTGTACAAATGAAACAAAGGGTGTTGATTATACACAGGCAGACCAGCCTATTAACTACACTATAAACTTTGGTCAGACTATTACTATAAATACACAGGCACAGAACGTATTGCCACACGGAATCGCAAGAGATTTGGATGAAATAATTCAGAGCGTGACAACAGCTATAGATGTTCAGACAAAGATAGCGGCCCTTGATAAGAGATTAGAGACAGAGGGTGATGAAACAGCTATTAGACAGATAAATTCCATGAAAAAGGTTCTTGAGCTTGAGTTGTCATACGCAGAATCGAATATGAAGGATACCTTCTCAGGCGGTATAACAGCTTATAAGAATCATCAGGAAACACTTAGTATAGAGTTATCAGATATAGGTGCAAGACTTATCAGATTATCTCTTAACGAAGAAAGACTTACTACACAAAAGCTAAACGTTGAAGACTTAAAGAGTAAAAACGAGGAAATAGAAGAAGAAGAGGTAGCGGTAGAGTGGGCAGCAGCGCAGGCTGTATATGATGCATCACTTGCTACATCGGCAAAGGTAGTACAGAAGTCGTTATTAGATTTTCTATAAAATAATATAGAAGGTATTTCAAGGAGGATATTATAATGATAGTAAAAACAAAAATTTTTGGAGAAATTGAAGTTGATGAGAGTAAGTTCTTAACATTTGAAGACGGTATCTTGGGATTTCCTGATTTAAAGAGATTTATGCTTATTCATGACGAGGAGAGCGGTGGAACAAATCTTATCTCATGGATGCAGTCAATTGATGAGCCAGGCTTTGCTATGCCAGTGCTTGATCCATTGAAGGTTTGCCCAGAGTATAATCCAGAGGTAGAGGATGAGCTTTTAAATAGTTTAGGTGATATCGACGGCGATGACATTCTTGTACTTACAACAGTTACAGTGCCACCAGAAATAGAGAAGATGACATCTAACTTAAGAGCACCATTTATTATCAATACAGCAAATTTAAAGGCATGTCAGATTATACTTGAAGATGAAAAATATCTTATAAAGTACCCAATCTATGATGTACTTAAAGGCAATAAGGAATAGTAGGGAGGGAAGAATATGTTAGCATTATCAAGAAAGAAAGACGAAGCAATAGTTATTAACAATAACGTAGAGATAACAATTATCGAGATAAAGGGTGACCAGGTAAAGCTCGGCATATCAGCACCTAAGTCAGTACCAATTTATCGTAAGGAAGTATATTTACAGATTCAGGAGGCTAACCAGGCAGCTGCAAATGAAGGTGCTATGGAAGCATTAAAGAATCTTTTAAAGTAAATTTGTAGTAAAAAAGGTCGTTTGAAGTATGAACCTGAAATTTTTTCACATAAAGTATTAACCTTTTGTCAAAAAATGCCGATAAAAGGTTAAAGGGTAACTAAGGAAGTAATGCGGGAAGTTTTCCGCTTTGTTATGCGTTTATCCAAGGAGGGATTTTATATGACAGTAGAAGGAATTAAAAATGTACAGGCAGCTATGCAGACAACACAACCGATGCCGCAGGTATCACAGCCAAAGATGGCAGAGGCAGAGCAAGCTGAAGCGCCAAAGGTGGCAGCAGAGCCTTTGAAGGTTAATACTGATGACAAAGGTTTAGGTAATAATAGAGAGTATTCAAACGAACAGATTAAAAAGACTGTGGCTGATATGAATAAGAAGCTACAGAATATTTCATGTCAGTACGGAATTCACGAAGGAACAGGCCGTGTGACAATAAAGATGGTAGACAAAGAGACAAAAGATGTCATAAAGGAATTCCCAGCAGAGGAGACATTGGAACTCATCGCAAAGGCATGGGAATTAGCAGGCATCATGGTAGATAAGAGATTATAAAACAGTAGATTAAGGAAAGGAAGTGAAGACTATGGCAATGCGATTATCAGGTTTAGTATCGGGTATGGATACAGATGCAATGATTGAAGAGCTTGTATCTGCGTACAGCACCAAGAAAGACAAGGTATTTAAGCAAAGAAAGACTCTTGAATATAAGCAGGAGGCTTGGAAGGATCTTAATAGCAAGATATATGGCTTCTATACAGGTTCTTTAAGTAATATGCAGCTCACATCGCATTACTCATTGAAGAATACAACATCTTCAAATGAAAAAAAGGCAACAGTTTCAGCTTCGACATCTGCTGTAAATGGAACTCAGGAGCTTAAGATTAAGCAGCTTGCTAAGACTGCATATCTTACAGGTGCGAAAATTGAAACTAGCAGCGGCGGAGCTGTAAAGGAATCAACTAAGTTAAGTGAGCTTGGCATCAAAGACAGCAAGCTTAAGATAACAGTGGGCGGCGAAGAGAAGACACTTGATTTGAAGGCTTCTATGAGTATAAAGGAACTTAAGGCAGAGCTTGGAGATATGGGTCTTACAACAAGCTTTGATGAGCACAATGGAAGATTTTTCATAAGTGCTAAGACAGGCGGTGTGGAAGCAGACTTCTCTATCGTAGGCGATGGTGAAGAGGGAGCAGATGCACTTAAGAAATTGGGCCTTAGCGTGGTATCAGATTCAGTTATAGATGATTATAGAAAATATGTGGCAAATAACAATGTTACAACTATAGAGGCAAATGCTAAGAAAGATTATGTGGCTGACCTTCTTAAGCAATACAAAGTGGGTATTCCAGATAAGATAAAGGAGCTTCAAGAGAAGCTTGATACAGATACAACATTGACAGAAGAACAAAAGACTGCGATTACAGAGAAAATCACACTTCTAAACACACAGTCTCAGGAGATAGGTGAATCCCTTAAGTTAAATGATTTGGCAGATATGGAGAGATATGCTACAGTTCTTAGATTGGCAGTTGATTATGCTGATACAAACGCAGATTATCAGAAATATGTAAAGACATATGAGGATAAGCTTGCATATGCTAAAGATATGGTAGACTACGCAGACCTTTACGAGAAGAGCAAGAAGGCAGATGGTTTGACTGCAGCTGAGAAGACACAGCTTGATGAGTTAAAGGCAAAGTACGGCGAGTTATATAATAGCGGTGCAGTAAAGATAGATGGCCAGGATGCTATAATCGAGCTTAACGGTGCAGAATTTATATCAAATAGCAATAGCTTCCAGATAAATGGTCTTACTATCAATGCGAAGGCACTTACAGATGAAGATGAGATAATCACAATCACAACTGATACAGATGTGGATGCGATTTACGATAAGATAAAGAGCTTTTTCAAGGAATACAATGAGCTTATGACAGAGATGTCTACAAAGTATAATGCTCCATCAGCTGGAGATTATGAGCCACTTACAGAAGCTGAAGAGGAAGAACTTTCAGAGACACAGCTTGAGAAGTGGGAAGGCATCTTAAAGACAGCATCTCTTAGAAGAGATGGAACACTTAGCACAGTGATGTCATCTATGAAGTCAGTTATGATAAAGAGCTATCAGATAGATGGAAAGACATATTCATTATCATCATTTGGTATCAAGACAGCTGGTTACTTCACAGCTGAGGATAATGAAAAGGCTAACTACCATATCGATGGTGACCCAGATGATGAATCATCAAAGGCTAATGCAGATAAATTAAAGGCAGCTCTCGTAGCTGACCCTGAAAATACAATCGAATTCTTCTCAAATATAATGAAGGATTTATATAAGACATTGTCAGATAAGTTATCTAAGTCTACAAGCACATCTAGTGCATTTAAGATTTACAATGACAAGACAATGCAGTCTCAGTACGACAGCTACACAAAGAAGCTCAGTACATGGGAAGATAAGATAGAAGATTATAGAGACAAATATGTAAAGAAGTTCTCAGCTATGGAAACAGCAATGGCGAAGCTTCAGTCACAGACAGCATCATTATCATCGTTCTTCGGAACTGGAATGTAATAGAAAAAGAGGTGAGTAGGTATGGCATTACCAAATGGATATTCAAATTACGCAAACAATAAAATAATGACAGCTTCACCAGCGCAGCTAACTCTTATGCTCTATGATGGAGCAATCAAATTCTGCAATATCGCTATTGTAGGAATCGAGGAGAAGGACATCGAGAAGGCACACAATAATATCAGAAAAGCGCAGAGAATTATAGAAGAGTTTAGAAATACTCTCGACTTCAAATATCCAGTAGCAAAGGATTTTGACAGAGTATACGAGTATCTAATCTACAGACTTCGTCAGGCAAACCTTCATAAAGACAAGGAAATGATGGAAGAAGTTCTTAAACATTTACGTACTATGCGCGGTACATGGGAAGAGGTAATGAAGGGTGCAAAACAGAAAGATAGAGCATAGTTATATAGAAATAATGTTGCAGAGTCTTGTGAAGAAGTCAGCAGTCCTTGATAAAATCATAGAAGCAAACGAAGAGCATGCGAAGATAGCAGCTGCAAAGGACTTTGATCCAGAAGCATTCGACGTAGTCTTTGATAAAAAGGACGAGCTCATCAAAGAGCTTGAGCAGTTAGATAAGGGCTTTAGCACAGTGTACACTCGTGTAAAAGAAGAACTTTTAAATAACAAATTCGCTTACAGAGATGAAATAGCAAAAATGCAGGAATTAATCGCAGAGATTACTGATAAATCAATGGATATCCAGGCTACAGAGAAGCGAAATAAGGATGCTTTGATGAGCCGTATGGATATGGTTAAGCGAGAAATACATCAGGCGAAAAACACAAAGAAAATTGCGGCAAATTACTATAAGAGCATGAATGGTTTGAACTATGTAGAGCCACAGTTCATGGATAAGAAGAAATAGAAGTTAAAAGATGAAATTATTAGAAGAAGTAGTCTATGCCTAGAAGGGACTACGGTTGATTAGACCGGCTGGTGGATGGGAGGTTCACTGGTCGGTTTTTGTCTATTAGGGAAATGCCCCAAGTTGTTCCGGAAGTTATAACTTAGGTTTATGAAATAAATATATGGAGAAAGAAATGAATAAGAAGAAATATAAATTGACAATTTCAATATTAGCATCAAATAGAAAGGATACGTTACCAAAGACACTTGAATCCTTAAAACCAATTCTTGATAATGTATCAAGTGAGCTTATCGTAGTTGATACAGGTTGTGACGAAGATTTGCTTGAAATCGTTCGACAGTATACATATAAAATAGAAAAGTTTGAGTGGTGTAAGGATTTTGCAAAAGCGCGTAATGTGGGAATCGATAAGGCGCAGGGCGACTGGTTTATGTTTATCGATGATGACGAGTGGTTTGAGGATGTTACTGAGTTTATAGAGTTCTTTAATAGCGATGAGATGTATAAATATAATTATGCCAAGTATGTGGTGAGGAATTATGTGAATATGGAAGGAACATCTTGGTCAGATAGTATAGCAGGAAGAATGTTTAGGTTATTTGAAGGAACGAGATTTGTGGATGCTATACATGAAAGGCCAACTAATATTGCAAGTCCTACTAAATCATTTACGGCGTATGCTCATCACTATGGTTACGTATATAAGAGTGAGGAAGATAGAAGGGCACATGTAAAGAGAAATACGGAACTTCTTTTAGAACAGATAAAGAAGGAACCAGGAATCGCAAGACATTACTGTCATCTAACCCAGGAATATAATAATATAAAAGAATATGAAAAATCCATGGAATATGCCATAAAAGGTATAGAAGCTACAGATATGTCTGTAAAAGAAAATATTAAAGATATAGCAGGGCTTTATGGTACAGTTATATGGTTGATGCTTAACCAGTATAGATATGCAGAGGCGATAACACAAGCAGAGGAGTATTTGAAGTATTCTCATTTAACAGAACTTGGAAGGATTAGTTTATATGGTTTTTGTGCGACAGCAGCATATAAGGTAAAGGATTATAAAAAGAGTATCGAATATGCAGAAAAATTCTTTGAAATGGATAAAGTCTTTAAGGATAATCCGGATTTAGTATATTTGCAAGATACTATACTTATTACTTCGTGTGTAGATGAAGAAAATTATATGAGAGTAAATGGGGTGGCATTTGCTGCTAGTGTAATGCTTGAAGATGTAGGTGACATGTTAAAGTATTCTTCGAATATGAAAAATGGTCCTGAAGCAATGATTGATGCGAAAAACTGTATGATAAAAATTGGGTCTATTATCGGAAAGTCTAAAGAATATGATACCTTAGGACAAATTTTGGATAAAATGGTTAAAAATCAGCATTATTTTAGTTTTATACTCAATGAGCTTGAGAAAATGAGAAAAGAGGACGAGGAATCATTTTTAAACGCCGCAGATTCCATGGCGTATGTAAATAATCCTAATGGATACGTTCAGCTTATGAGGATAATAAGTAATCGAAATAATGATCATAGTATTCTTGATAGTTTATATTCTAAAGCAATAAACGATATAAATGATATTATTAATCTGCCAAGTATGTTTTGGGATGTGGCAGTGAAGGCAAGTGTTAATGTAGCAGAATATGTAGAAAAGAAACCATTAGGTAAGTGGGTAGCTACAGTTGATGAATGGGCAAAAGAAGCTAAAGTTGTGGATTTAATAGAAAAGAAAAATGATTTATCTAAGACGCTATATGAAGATGGAATGCATATGCAGTACTTTGATATGGTATTAATAGAGAATCTTTTATATAGAAAAAAGACAGACGATATAACATTAGATGGAATTAAATCAGAACTAATAAAATATGTAAATACTGTTATGAATTTTTATAGAGTAATCTATAAGGATGATGTATTTATAACGTATCCTACTATATTGCCAAATAGATGCCAAGCTGTAATGCACATTATGAAAGTGCTATGTGGAGATGCAACTGATATAAAGTCGGAGTGTGAAGAAATTGTAAGATTACTTCCGCTTCTTAAGAAAATGCTTGATAAATATCTTCAATTGGCGGATGTTTAATGTCTGTGATTTTAAGTATTTTTCGCTGGATTTTAACTTTTTAAAAAAAGGGGTTGAAAAAAAGCGAAAAATATTTTAAAATAACCTAAAGTAACTTTTGAAACGTGACGATATAAAAGATGACAGAGATAAAACAGTATAGCCTAGAATACTAAGATTATCACTGTGCCGCTTTTAAATCACATGATTTAAAAGAAACTAAAAACTACAAACTATTGTGGCAAGGATGCCACACATACCAACCCTAGTAGCAGAAAGCTACAGGTAGAATTCAAGGAGGAATTATTATGGTAGTACAGCACAACATGACAGCGATGAACGCTAACAGAATGCTCGGCTTAACAGCAGCGCAGCAGTCAAAATCTACAGAAAAGTTATCTTCTGGTTACAGAATCAACAGAGCAGCAGATGATGCTGCAGGTCTTTCAATCAGTGAAAAGATGAGAAAGCAGATTAGAGGTCTCGATCAGGCTTCTACAAACGCCGATGACGGTGTATCTGCAGTTCAGACAGCTGAAGGTGCATTGAACGAAGTTCAGGACATGCTTCAGAGAATGAACGAGTTAGCAGTACAGGCAGCTAACGGAACAAACTCAGAAAACGATCGCTCATATATCCAGGCAGAAATTGATCAGTTAGTTACAGAAATCGATAGAGTTGCAGAGACAACAAAGTTCAACGAGACATACCTTTTAAAGGGTGATGGCGTTGGCGGTAAGTATGTTGATATGGGTCAAACAGCAGGAACTATTGCTAATGTAACAGGTATTGGTGCAGCAGTTCAGGCTGATGAGACACAGAGAAGTGTCGAATTAGTATTTGATAAGAGTGTTGATTATGGTACTGGTGCAGAGGGAACGCTTAAGATTGCTGGTGAGTCATATGCGATGAGTGATTATGCAGATATTGATGATCTTGCAGCAGCTATTAGTAGCAATGAAAAGGTTAACAGTGTAGACCTTATATATGCAAATGGCAAGAGCGTAAGTACAGCGGTAAATGAAATAACACTTACTAATACAAACACATCTACAACAGTGTCTGGTGATATTACATTCAAGATTTCAGCTTCATCAGTTACACAGGATACTTCAGTTTCTATTAGTATCGGTGATGATGAAATCGCTGTAACAATTGCTACAAAGCTTGATGACGAAGGTAATGTTGTATTCGATGAGGAAACAACAAATCAGAATATTAGATCGGCTCTTACAGCAGAAACAATGAGTTATACAGATGCAGATGGTGTGTTTACAGTTAAGCTTGCAGCGACTATGACAGTTAATGCAGCAGCTAAGGTTGATGATCTTGAGTTTAACTTACATGTAGGCGCTGATTCATCTAACACAAATAAGATTGGTGTTGCTATTTCAGCTATGAGTGCAGATGGACTTGGAGTATCAGGTGTTAAGGTTACATCTGAGAAGACAGCTACAGATGCTATCGATGTAATAGCTCAGGCTATTCAGAAGGTTTCTAAGCAGAGATCAGATCTCGGTGCTGTTCAGAACAGACTCGAGCATACAATCAATAACTTAGATAACGTAGTAGAGAACACAACAGCAGCTGAATCTCGTATCCGTGATACAGATATGGCTGAAGAGATGGTTAAGTACAGCAACGTTAACATCCTTGCTCAGGCAGGTCAGTCAATGCTTGCACAGGCTAACCACTCTAACCAGGGTGTACTCTCATTACTCGGCTAATCTTAGTAAATTGAGTCATATGGTATGAGACAGTTCGAATGAACTGGATTCAAGTCTAGGCATATACAGGCGCCTCACCTTTGGTGAGGCGCTTCTCTAATTAGCAATAAATACATATTGATTATTTGAAAGCGCAGAAAAAAGCTGTGCTTTTATTTTTTTGAGATTAATGTATATAAATAAGAAAAATTATGAAAAAATTATGAAAAAAGACTAAAGTGAAATGAGAATTGACCGATATATATGATAGAAGGTGAGATATATGCATTGCCTAGGATGCTATCTCAACCGACAATTTAATAAAATTAACTACACATGTGGCAAGGATGCCACTTAACATGACCTGACGGGGACACCGCAGGGTAAATTCAAGGAG
Source organism: Lachnospiraceae bacterium (assembly GCA_045125245.1). Lineage (GTDB taxonomy): Bacteria > Bacillota > Clostridia > Lachnospirales > Lachnospiraceae > SVEL01. Next base: position 30,056 of record JBGVNF010000079.1, on the reverse strand, counting down.
GAATTATTATGGTAGTACAACACAATTTAACAGCGATGAACGCTAACAGAATGCTTGGTCTTACAACAGGAGCACAAGCGAAGTCAACAGAGAAGTTATCTTCTGGTTACAGAATCAACAGAGCGGCAGATGATGCAGCAGGTCTTTCAATTAGTGAAAAGATGAGAAGACAGATTAGGGGTCTCGATCAGGCGTCTACAAATGCTGATGATGGTGTATCCGCAGTACAGACAGCTGAAGGTGCATTGAATGAAGTGCAGGATATGCTTCAGAGAATGAACGAACTTGCAGTACAGGCTGCTAACGGAACAAATTCTGAAAATGATCGTTCATATATCCAATCTGAAATTGATCAGTTAGTTACAGAAATCGACAGAGTTGCAGAGACAACAAAGTTTAACGAAACATATCTCTTAAAGGGAAATGGAGTAGGTGGAAAATATGTTGATATGGGAACTACAGGTAGTGATATTGCTGATTTAGATTTTAGTGGCGCAAATCAGGCAGATACTGGTACAGGAGTATATTCTACAGATAGATCAGTGGAGCTTGTATTTAAAAATAGTGTGGATTTTGGTGAAGGTGCTGAAGGAACACTTAAGATTGCTGGTCAGTCATATGCGATAAGTGATTATTCGGATATAGATGATCTTGCAGCAGCTATTAGTAGCAATAAAAATGTAAATAGTGTAGATCTTGTATATGCAAATGGAAAGTCTATAAGTACAGCTGATACAAAAGTTACACTTACTAATACTAATTTATCTACAACTGTATCTGGAGATATTACTTTTAAGATTTCGGCTTCAACTTATACACAGGATACATCGGTAGATTTTAAAGTTGGCGATGATACAGTTAAAATTACAATTGCTACAAAGCTTGATGACGATGGTAATGTTGTATTTGATCAAGAGACGACAAATCAGAATATTAGAGCAGCATTGACAGGTAAGACAATGAGCTATACAGATGTGGATGGCGTATTTACAGTTAAGCTTGCATCTACAATGACAGTTAACGCTGCATCTACAATGGATTCGCTTAAGTTTAACTTACATGTAGGAGCTGATTCTTCACAGACAAATAAGATTGGCGTAAACATCGAATCAATGAGTGCAGATGGACTTGGTGTATCAGGCATTAAGGTTACATCGGAAAAAACTGCAACAGATGCTATTGATGTAATAACAGAAGCTATTCAGAAGGTATCTAAGCAAAGATCAGATCTCGGTGCTGTTCAGAACAGACTCGAGCACACAATTAACAATTTAGACAACGTAGTAGAGAATACAACAGCAGCTGAATCACGTATTCGTGATACAGATATGGCTAAGGAAATGGTTAAGTATAGCAATCTTAACATCCTCGGTCAGGCTGGACAGTCAATGCTTGCTCAGGCAAATCAGTCAAATCAGGGAGTTCTCTCATTACTTGGCTAATGATAGGAATCTAAGGTCTTATGGGCCGAAGATTAAATTTCCTAGGCGCATAAGATTCGCCCCGCTTATAAAAGCGGGGCCTTTCTAATGGATAGCAAAATTTATGAATTCCAGGTGAATATAATAAGATAAGTTTTATATTAAAATAGAATTATGATGTTGAGTAAATGCTTGAAAATAGGAAGTTTAAAGGAGAGGAATCACAAAATGGGAGTGAAAAATAAAAAAATTTCTAAATTGCTATAAAGTAAAAAAACATATTGCCGATATATAAGATATGAAGGTGATAAATAATTAGTTATCTAGGCAATAGCTAATATTAATCACAAATGTATTCGCAAGGAAGTGGATACTTAATCGAGCATGGATGCTGAATTATTTAAAATAACAAAAAATAAAAGAGAAGGAATCTAATTAGGATTTTCAAGGAGGAATTATTATGGTAGTACAGCATAACATGACAGCGATGAACGCAAACAGAATGCTCGGTTTAACAACAAGCAAGCAGGCAAAATCAACAGAGAGATTATCATCAGGTTATAGAATTAATAGAGCAGCAGATGATGCAGCGGGACTTTCAATTAGTGAAAAGATGAGAAAGCAGATTAGAGGTCTTGATCAGGCTGCTACAAACGCAGAGGACGGTATTTCTTGTGTACAGACAGCAGAAGGTGCATTGAATGAAGTGCAGGATATGCTTCAGAGAATGAATGAATTAGCAGTACAGGCGGCTAATGGAACAAATTCAGAGAATGATCGTTCGTATATCCAGGCTGAAATTGAACAGCTTACAACAGAAATTGACAGAGTAGCAGAAACAACAAAGTTCAATGAGACATACCTTTTAAAGGGAGATGGAGTAGGTGGAAAGTATGTTGACTTAGGAACTGTTGAGGTTAAGGGTGGAACATCAATTTCACCAAATGCACAGCAAGGTGGAGTTGTAGCAGGACAGACATACAAGAGTGATAGAGATGCGATACTTGTTGCTGGTAATACTGTTAGATATGGTGAAGCTGCTACAGATACAGTTGTAATAGCTGGTGTATCATATGATTTAAAGGAGTATCAGGATATCGATGATCTCGCTGGTGCGATTAGTAATAATAAAAAGATAAGCAGTGTAGATTTAACATACAAGAACGGTGTGACTGCTTCGGCTGATCCGGCTACATCAAAGTTTACATTGACATCAACAAATCAGACTACTACAGTTTCTGGTGATGTTACATTTGAGGTATCATCTAATTATACAGGTAGCGCATTGGCGCAGACAATTTCTATCAATGATACTAATGCTATGGAAATTAATTTCATGTTAGCAACAAAGACAACAAAAGATGGTGGTCTTGAGTATGATGAAGCAACAACAATTAACAATATTAAAGCAGCGTTAGAGGCTAAGGGATATAGTTACACAGAGGCGGATGGTGTGTTTACAATTAAGACACAGGCTACAATGACAGTTAATGCAGCAACAGTAGTTGATGACTTAAACTTTAACCTTCATGTAGGCGCTGATGGAACATCAAGTAATAAGATCAATGTTAACATCGAAGCTATGAGCGCTGATGGAATCGGTATTTCAGGCCTTAAGGTTACATCAGAGAAAAATGCAACAGATGCAATTGGTGTAATTGCAGATGCATTACAGCAGGTATCTAGACAACGTTCAGATCTCGGTGCTATTCAGAATAGATTAGAGCATACAATCAACAACTTAGACAATGTAGTAGAGAATACAACAGCTGCTGAGTCACGTATTCGTGATACAGATATGGCTCAGGCAATGGTTGAGTATAGCAACCTCAACATTCTTGCACAGGCAGGTCAGTCAATGCTTGCACAGGCTAATCAGTCAAATCAGGGAGTTCTCTCATTACTTCAGGGCTAATCTAGAATATAATAATTTGCCCCGCCAAATGGCGGGGCTTTTACTTTTTGAGTAAAATATAATATATTTAGCAAAAATACCGATATATTATGTATAAGATGTGTAAAAATGACGATATAAATTGTGTTGGAGATAATAGTGTGTTAATATAGTAAACAAAGAAGTGAAAGCTAATTCAGCATGGATTTTAATGGGAATTATTGAGATTAAGAAATGAAAATTAATAAAGTATATTGATGAGTAGGTAGTGGAAATGGATTATAAAAATAAATTAGAAGAAATACTTTCTGTAGAAGCAAAAATATATGGGGATGATTTGTTAAACAGAAAAATAGTTTTATATGGAGCAGGATCATTGGGGCATATGGCATTAGATTTGTTTGATAAGGCTGGTATTGATAATTATGAGATAGTTGATAAAAAGGTTAAGATGTTAGACGGGAAAAATGTAAAACAACTTGATGATTTAGATGATGATTGTAAAAAGAACAGTTTGTTTTTAGTGGCAATATCTACAATAGCGTATAATGATATTGAGTCGGAATTGCGTATGGCAGGGGTTTGCAATATTATGCAGTTTTATACATATGCATATTTGAAATTTCCGAAGTTATTGTCTAATGGATGGTTTATACACGATATTTCAAGTGATATAAAGAATGAGATTGTATCGGTATGTGAATTGTTAAAGCATCATGAATACTCTTTGGCGCATTACATCCAATTTTGTTGGTGGAAGATGCGAGAAAGAGAAGAAATTTCTGAAAAATTTAAAGTATTATCAGGAAAGAAGTATTTTGCTGCACCTGTCATGCCAGTATTAGGCAAGAAAGAAGTATTTTTGGATTGTGGTTGTCATGAAGGAAATATAATACAGAATTTTATTGAGTTGGTAAATGGTGAATATGAGAATATATATGCATTTGAACCAGATAAAATAAATTTAAAAAAAGCAAAAGAAAAGCTTCAGGATGAAAATGTGCATTGGGATGCCCGTGCATTAGGGGAGAAAACGGAAAAGAAAAATTTTGAAAGTGAGTTAGGATTTGCTTCTAAATTTATGGAGTGTGGAAAAGAAATAATAGATGTTGTAGCTATAGATGATTTAGATATAAAGCCAACTATTATAAAGTTGCATGTTGAGGGTGCAGAATACAATGTGCTAGAAGGGGCGATAGAAACAATAAAAGAAAACAGACCCATTATTATGGTATTAGGAGATCATAATAGTGATGGGTTAGTGAGAATACCTATGTATATAAATAGGTTGAAGGAATATAAATTGTATTTTTTACTACATGATTACTGTGGGAATAGCGCGATATATTACATGATACCGAAGGAAAGAGATATATATGAATGTAATTAGATAATATAAAAGGGAGGAACAAAGGATGAAAGTAGTAATATTGGCAGGTGGAAGAGGAACAAGAATATCTGAGGAGAGTAGTATTAGACCTAAGCCAATGGTCGAAATAGGTGGGAATCCCATATTGTGGCATATTATGAAAAGCTATTCCTATTATGGATTTAATGAATTTGTAATATGCTGTGGATATAAAGGTCATATGATAAAGGAATATTTTGCAGACTATTATTTGCATCGCTCAGATATTACCTTTGATTTTACAGATAATAACAATATGATCGTTCACAATAATGTAGCTGAACCTTGGAAAGTTACCCTAGTTGATACTGGTCTTAATACTCAAACAGGAGCACGTATAAAGAAGGTTCAAAAATATATAGGTGCAGAACCATTTATGCTTACATATGGTGATGGTGTATCAGATGTAAATATTCAAGATATTGTTAATTATCATAATCAACATCAGAAGATTGCGACAATGACAGCTATACAGCCAGGGGGCAGATTTGGTGTACTTGATATAAGAGATGGAGATAGTATAAAAAAATTTACTGAAAAGAGTAAAGAGGATGGTGGATGGATAAATGCTGGATTTATGGTTTTAAATCCAGAGGTTTTTGACTATTTGGATGAATCAGATGACTTAATTTTTGAAAGAGGACCACTTGAAAATTTGGCAAAACAGGGTCAGTTGATGGCATATAAGCATAAAGGTTTTTGGCAGTGTATGGATACTATGAGAGATCAGATTATATTAGACGAGCTTATAGAAAATAAGAAAGCTCCATGGATAAAGTGGAGTTAATTAATGATAAACAGCAGAGGTATAGGATAATGGAGATAATTGAAATTAAGAATGCGGCTATAGAAGATGGACGAGAAGCATTAGATTTATATGAAGCACGTTCTATAAAGGCACAAATATCGTCAAAATCAAAGAAATATAAGTCTGATGTGACGATTATAGTACAGGCATATAATCAGATTGAATATGTGAAAAGATGCGTAAGAAGTATTTTAGAGAATACTAAAGATGTGGATTATGACTTGATTCTAATTGATAATGGTTCGGAGAGTAGTGATGTGCTAGAGTTTTTTAAGGAGGTTGAGTATCCTAAAAAGATGATTTTACATGTTGAAAAAAATATTGGTTCAGGATTTTCTCAAGAAATAATATCTACAAGTATGTTAAGTGAATTTGTGGCTTGCGTAGCGAGTGACCTTATTCTTACACCGAATTGGTTATCTAATCTCTTAAAGGTTTTACAATCTGATAAAAGGATAGGTATAGTTAATCCGGTATGTTCAAATGTTTCCAGCTATCAGTGCATTGACATACCATATGATAGTTATGAGAATATGCAGGCTAAAGCTGCATTATATAATGTATCAGATCCAGCAAAATGGCAAGAAAGCTTAAAACTTGTGACATTGGGGCATGTGTTTAGAAAAGAGTGTATATATGCTATTGGCTGGCCCGTGGGTGATTTTGGATTCTGGCATGACTTTATGGATGATGATATGGCATTTAGAATCAGACGTGCAGGTTATAAAGTGGTCATAGCGAGAGATACATGGATATGTCATGATCATCCTATGGATAGCAGAGATCCTGTAAAAAATAGGATATCGTTTGATAGTGGTAGAAGAAATTTTATACAGAAATATCGTGATATCGATGCATGTATTGATGCTGGGAATTTTGTAAGTGATATCTTGAATAAGCATATAAAAGCGGTAAGTACAGAAAAGCCTAAAATATTGGGAATAGATGTAAAATGTGGTGCTCCTATTTTGGATATTAAGAATATGATTCGTAGGTTTGGTATATTCGATGCAGAATTGTCTGCATATACAAGACAGGAAAAATATGCAGTGGATTTGAAGACTATATGTGAGGGTAGTGTAATATGTGATAGGGAGGAATATTTAACAAGAAAGCTTTTATTTAATGAGTATGATTATATTGTTATAGGTGATGCAATAAACGGATATTACGAGCCAATCAATGTATTGATGGATGCATATATGTTGCTAAAACAAGGTGGACAGTTATTTTTCTCGTTAAAAAATACAAATAATATATATGCGTTGCTTCAAATGCTTGGCTATACTGTTACGGTGCAGGATGAATATTATTACAATTATCCGATGAACTCAATTTTTAGAGACATAAAGAAAATGGGTATAAATATATCATATGTAGCTATGGAGCAATTAGCTAATGTAGAAAGAGATATATTAGAAATGGGTTGTAAGATTATGAATGAATACTGTGTTATATCTGATAAGAATGAGATGTTTACAAGGCTTACTGCAGATAAGATATGGTTCTGTATAGAGAAATAATATTGCAATAATAGGGACAAGTGTTGGAGGATGCACAGATGAAGGATGAGGATATATTAAAGGTAAGTGAATATCTAGATAGTGGAGATTATGCGGCTATAGAAGGTTTGCTTGATAGTATTGCTACCAAAGAAAGTGAGCAGGATTATAATTATTGGATGCTTAGAGTTATGCTAGCAAGACAAAAGAGAAATGACGATGAATTATTTGATAGTATAGAGGCAGGTATGCGTATGTGTCCTACAGAGTACGATATGTATAATTATTTGGGTGACTATTATCTTAACCGTAATAATAATAAAGCATATCTTTGTTATGAGATGGCAGAGTTCTATTGTAATAATGATAATGTGGAAGAGTTAAGAAATAAGAAGAATCGACTCTTTATAGATGGTGGCGTAGGTGTAAAACCAGTGTCAATCGTTATACCTTCATATAATTGTAAAGAAATGATGCAGGGATGTGTAGAGAGTATTAGAGAGACATGTCCTATAGGTTCATATGAGATAGTGGCAGTAGATAATGCGTCTACAGATGGTATATGTGAGTGGTTACGAGAGCAGGAAGATGTTGTGCTGATAGCTAATGATCACAATACTGGTTTTCCAATTGCGTGTAATCAGGGTATAAATGCTGCTAAAAGAGAGAATGATATTTTTCTTCTAAACAATGATACTATAGTTCCTATTAATGCAATATTTTGGCTTAGAATGGGCCTATATGAAAACGATAAGGTTGGGGCAACAGGAAGCGTATCAAATTTTGTTACTAATTGGCAGAAGATAAAAGAGGAATTTGAAACTAGAGAGCAGTATCTTGATTGGGCTTATACGAATAATGTGTTATCAAAGAATCCTTATGAAAAAAAGCCATATCTAGTAGGATTTGCATTGATGATGAAAAGAACTGTTTTGGATAAAGTTGGATTACTTGACGAAGAATTTTCGCCAGGAAATTATGAGGATAATGATATAGGATATAGAATTATTAAAGCGGGATATCTTGTTTTACTGTGTAAGAATAGTTTTATATTTCATTATGGTCATCAAAGTTTTAAAAAGGATCTTGCTGCATTTAATAATTTATTGAAAAAAAACAAAGAGCTTATGATACGCAAACTTGGTTTTTCTTGTGAGTATTATGCAGATGTTAGAGAGGATATATTGAGTTACCTTGTTGAGGATAGCAAAAAAGATATAAAAGTACTAGAAATTGGATGTGGTATGGGTGCAACGATGGCACGCATTGAGTATATGTATCCTAATGCTATTGTTAAAGGTATTGAGTTGAATCCATATGTGGCAGAAGTCGCTTCTAATTATTTAGATATAATTCGGGGAAATATAGAAGATATGGATTTAGATTTTAAGGAAGAGTATTTTGATTATATTATAATCGGAGATGTGTTAGAACAACTTAAGGAACCGTTGTGGACTCTACTTAAAATAAATAGATATTTAAAACCAGATGGAATGATAGTGGCTAGTGTAAACAATGCCCTGCATTACTCTGTAGTGGTGCCACTACTTGGGGGCAAGCTTCAGTATGGTGAAACGGGTCCTTTGGATAAGAATAATTGTAGGTTGTTTACAAAATTTGAGGCTATAAAAATGTTCCTTCGAGCAGGCTATAGTGTTGAAAATATAAAGAGAGTAGTGAATGATTGTGGACTTAATGAGAAAGAGCAAAAACTATATGATGTAATACAAATGCTTCCAGAAGTTGTGGATAAAGAGGAATTTGAAACATTTAAATATATTTTTGGATTAAGAAAGCCTGAAATGGTAAGTGTAGTAATTCCTGTATATAACAGAGAGAATACTATAGAAAGATGTCTCCAATCAGTTTGTAAACAAACATATACAAATATGGAGATAGTAGTAGTCGATGATGGCTCTACAGATAAGACAGTATCGATTGTTAAGTCTATAGCTGAAAAGGATAATCGAGTTAAATTGTACGAATTAGGGGCAAATAGTGGTGTGGCTAATGCGAGAAACTTCGGAATAGACCAGTGCCATGGCAAATATATAGCATTTCAGGATAGTGATGATGAATGGTTAGTAAATAAGTTGAGAATTCAGATGCAGATGTTGCATGAAAAGAAAGCGGATATTGTATTTGGCGCATTTTGTCTTAATCTTAATGGTAATAAATATAAGGTTCCAGCACCGCAGTACAAGGAAGGGTTTGTGGATTATGAACTTCTTTTAGATGGTAATATTGTATCTCCGACAACTGTGATAGGCAAGGCGGATGTTATTAAGAAATATAAGTACGATACGTCTATACATATGTATGAAGATTGGCTACAGATGCTTGATATTACAAAGGATGGATGTAAGCTTTACTATTGTGACCAGATTTTTACTGAAGTATATAGACAGAATAATTCTCTTTCGAATAACAACGAGAATATTTTTAAAGCAGGTCGTATTATATTGGAGAAATATAAAAATGATGTTCACGCATATAATAAACTTAGAAATGTGTTTATACGTGAATTTACAGGATTAGGAATAATTCGTCCAGGTGAAGAGGACAAATTATTTGTGTGATGAATTATAGATAAAGTTTTTTGGAGGGAATATGAACGCAGAGTTTAAACCAAGAATTGATTTAAATAATAGAACTAAATTGGAAACTGTGATTCCATTGAGAACGCCTTTTATTATTAATATAGATCCAAGTGATAGATGTAATTTTCAATGTAAGTTTTGTCCTACAGGAGATAGAGAATTGATGGCTAATACTCCTGGACGTAATCATGGGAATATGTCATGGGAATTATATACTAAAATAATTGATGATATTTGTTTATTTGAGGATAAAGTTAAAGTTATTAGATTGTATAAAGATGGAGAACCATTGCTTAATCCAAGATTTGCCGATATGGTTAGATATGCAAAAGAATCAGGATGTTGTGATAGAGTGGATACTACAACAAATGCGTCTTTGTTAACGAAGGAATTAGGGCAAAAAATAATTGATTCAAAGCTTGATAGGATAAATATTTCCATAGAAGGAGTAAATGCTTTACAATATAAGGATTTTTCGGGTTATAAAATAGATTATAATCAGTTGGTAGATAATATTAGATATTTTTATGAGCATAAAACCAATACAGAGATGATTGTAAAGATAAATGGAGATATATTAACAGAAGATGAAAAACAGGAGTTTATAGATACTTTTGGTAATATAGCTGATGGCATATATATAGAGAGTATTATGGATTGCTGGCCAACATTTGATCAGACAAAAGTAGATATAAATCAGAACAGAGGTATTTATGGTCAAGAAATAAAAGAGGTTTTAGTATGTCCATATGTATTTTATTCATTTGCTATAAATTCAGATGGTAAGGCTAGTTTGTGCTTTTTGGATTGGAAACGAAAATTGGAGATTGGAGATGCTAATATAGAATCAGTTAAAAACATGTGGAATGGAGAAAAACTTAGAGAGTATCAAAAAATGTTTTTAAGGGGAGAACGCAAAAATCATCACATATGTGCTAATTGTGGACAACTTAGACAAGGACAACCAGATGATATTGATAAATATAGGGAAGAGTTGTTACTAAAACTATAAATTAAAATCTATTTAAGCGTGTGTACAGTTATGATAAGGCTAGTTTGACACTGTTGCTATATACAGAAAAAACTATTAGGTAGGTATAATGAGGAGATTATTATGGAATACACAAATCAATTAATAGAGGATATTGTTAGCAAGGATCAGATTAAATATACTGCTATAGAGAAAGGGATTGATAGAGGAGTATTAGTGCATGGGTTTGGTTTTGTAGGCAAGTGGACAATAAAATATTTGATAGATAATGGGATAGATGTACGCTATATTGTTGACAAAAACGAAGAAATATGTGGTCAGAAATATATGGGTATAGAGATTGTTAGTCCTGATGATGAGAAAATTGAAATGATACCGAATGTGTTGATAGCTGCTGTACATGCGGTTGAGCCGATTAGTAAAATATATAGTGATAAATATGTAGTAATGCCTTTTTTGGGATGGTATCTTATAAAACATTATGAGGAATATAAAGACGTTAGAGATAACTATATGGAAGATGAAAAATCTAAAAATACTTATAATGCATTATTATATTGTATGCTGACAGGAGACGAAACGGTATGTCATGACGTTTGGGAAGGTAATGCATATTTTTCGGTTCCAGGTTTTGGCGGTGGAAATGGTTTTGCAAACGAAGTTTTCGTTGATGCGGGCGCATATGTGGGTGATTCAATAGAGCGCTTTGTATGGGAGAATTTAGGAGCATTTGAACATATATATGCATTTGAACCAGGGGAACAACAATGCAGAGCATTAGATTATCGAATAGAACGATTGAGTAATGAATGGGGATTTGATAAGAAAAAGGTGAGTATTGTTAAAGCAGGATTAGGAGAAAATAGAAGTAAGCTCTACATACCTAAGGATGATACTTTGAAATTAATTAACACCTGCTTATATGATGAGCCTATGCTAGATTCGGAAAGTGAAGTTGTTGATATATATTCATTAGATGAGTTTATGGATGGAAAAAGAGTATCTTTTATAAAAGCAGATATTGAAGGCATGGAGATGGCGTTGTTACAAGGGGCGAAAAATACAATAAAGAAGTATAAGCCTAAAATGACTATTTGTGTATATCATTATCCATGTGATTTATATTCGATTGCTAAATATATAAAAGATATTAATCCAGAATATAAATTCAAACTCAGACATCATTCAGCGTATTTTTTTGATTATGTGCTGTACTGTTATTAAATTACATGGGAGAAAAGGTAGTGGTATTGTGATGGAAAATGTGCTACATATAGCAGCACATCTTGGTGGTGGAGCTGGCAAGGCGATAAGTGGACTTGCGATAGGAATGCAGGAATATTTTAATAATAAGATATTATTGTTAGAAGAACCAGAGAATATGCATTATGTTAATGTCTGTAATCAACAGAAGATAGAAGTTACAGTATCGGCTGATTTAGATATAATTAAGAGTATGGTCGCTGATGCTGATTATATTGTATTTAGTTGGTGGGGACATCCTCTTTCGGTGGAAGTTTTTAAAGTTTTATCGGAAGTGGAAAGTAGAGCTTTTTTATGGAGTCATATTAATGGGTTGTATTATCCTGTGATGACTGGAAAATTTATCTCTATGTTTGATGGAGCAATGTTTACTTCAAAATGTTCATATGAGAATAGTCATTGGATAGAAGAACGTCAGCAAATTGTTGAAAGCACGAAACTAATATATGGTATAGGTGATTTTAAACCAGTTGATGTAAAATATAAGAGTTCTTATCATATAGATAAAAGTTTTAATATTGGATATGCGGGAACGGTAAATTATAATAAGATGAATAAAAATTTTCCTGAAATATGTAGTCGAATAAAAAGAGAAATACCTAATGCGGAATTTTATTTTTATGGCAAGCATGACGAAGCTGTATATCTGAGTTTTGTTGATTATGATAGATGCTTGGAAAAAAGTATACATTTTGAAGGATATGTAGATAATTTGCCAGAATGTTTAATTAATTTAGATGTATTTTGCTATCCGTTGACAAGTCATAATTTTGCTACAACAGAAAATGCTTTATTGGAGGCGATGGCTGCTGGATTGCCAGCGGTAGTACTTAATAATTCGCCAGAGAGAAATATTATAGAACATAATTATAATGGTTTGATAGCAAATAATGTTGAAGAAATGGTTGCGAATGTTGTAGTACTATATAATGATCGTAAGTTAGCAGAGAATATAGGCAGTAACGCTAGAAAGTATACTATTGATAATTATGATAGTTGTGCAAATGCAAAAAAATGTGCGGAGTATATAAAGTCTTTTGCGGATAAAGAAAAAGATAAGCATAATTTTGTTGATGAAATTGGTAGTATGGCTGGAGATTATTTTTTGTTTTTTGCAAATATGAATTTGGAAGAATATAAAACACGATATTTGACGTTAGATGAGATATTTTATGGAAATACTAAAGGTTCGGTGGTTCATTATAAAAAGTATTATAGTGATGAAATCCTAGAAGAATTAACAGAAATATAGAAATGGTAGGTATAGCATGAAGGCGGTTGTTACAGGTTCAACAGGTTTTGTGGGAAGATGGTTAGTAGATGAATTGTTACGATATGGGGATGAGGTTATTGCATTTGTTAGGGATAAGAAGAATGTCCCTAAAGAATGGTATGCGAGTAGTAAAGTGACAATTGTTGAAAGCTGTCTTGCTGATTATAAAAAACTAATGGAGAATAGTGATTTTGTTGAGAAAGCTGATTTGTTTTTCCATTTTGCGTGGAATGGAACATCCGGTATTAATCGTAATAATATAGATATTCAAATGCAAAATATTGATGCTTCGTGTGACGCCATTAAGTTAGCAAAAAAAATGGGGTGTAAAAGATATATATATGCTGGAAGTATTATGGAATACGATGCATTAAAAAGTTTTCAGACTGAATCATTAAGTGTTAGTGGGAATGTATATAGTATGGCCAAGGCTACTGCAGACTATATGTTAAGAACAATTGCAAAGAGTGAAGAAATCGAATATGTAAAAGTTATAATATCGAACATATTTGGAGTAGGTGAAAAATCTGAAAGATTTATTAATAGTATATTAAAGAAAATGATGGCTGACGAAGAAATTTTATTATCTAAATGCACACAACGATATGATTTTATATATGTGTCAGATGCGGTTAAAGCAATTGCTTTAGTCGGAAAAAAAGGAATAAATTTTAAAAGTTATTATATAGGTAATTCAGAGCAACATTCTCTTAAAGAGTTTGTAATGAGAATGTATGAGACGATAGGAAGTCAATCTAAATTGAATTTTGGAGCGATAAAAATGTGTGGTGAACCATTAGATTATAAAGAGTTTAATACACATAAGTTAAAAGATGAAATGAATTTTGTGCCAGAGATAAAATTTGAAGATGGCATAAAATTGTTATCAAAGTGGATAGAAGAAGGTGAAAAGAGTGAATAGTAGATTTGGGTGTGATAGCTTAGTAATTAAAGATATTAAGATTATTACTCCGTTTTATATGGAAGACGAAAGAGGATATTTTTTAAAAAATATAGAAAAAGATGTATTTGCTCAGTGGAATTTAAAGGTAGATATTTATGAGACATTTGAAACATATTCCAAAAGAGCTGTAATTAGAGGTTTGCATTTTCAGACAGATAATCCACAAGCTAAAATAGTACGAGTCATTAAAGGTGAAATAAGAGATGTTATAGTCGATTTAAGATATGGCTCTGAAACATTTGGAAAACATGTTGTAGTTGAACTTTCGGATAGTAATCGAAGTATAGTATGGATACCAAAGGGGTTTGCTCACGGATTTGAAGTGGTGTCAGAAGATGCTTTAGTTTCTTACACATGTATCGGAAAATATTCAAAGGAAAGCGATACAGGTATAGTATGGGATGATAAAACACTGGCGATTAGTTGGATGACAAAAGAACCTATTGTGTCAGAAAAAGATAGCCAATTACAAACATTTGAACAATTTTGTAACAAATATAAAGGATTGTTAGTTAGTGAATAAAAATGGAGGGACTTATGTTCGAAAACAAAACTCAAACCGAAGCTAGAGATGAGATTCTTTCTTTAGTTAAGGAATATTGTGATACATACCACAATAAAAAGAAATATAAAACAGGTGATAGAATTCCATATGCATCTCGTGTGTATGATAGTGACGAGATGGTTAATCTAGTAGATTCTGCATTGGAATTTTGGTTAACTTCTGGTAGATATACTGATGAGTTTGAGGACAAGCTTGCTAAGTATCTTAATGTTAAGTACTGTTCTTTAGTTAACTCGGGTTCTTCTGCAAATTTACTAGGATTTATGGCGCTTACTTCACCTCTGCTTGGAGAGAGGAGAGTTAAGCCTGGTGATGAGATGATTACTGTGGCAGCAGGATTTCCTACTACAGTGTCGCCTGCGGTGCAGTATGGTGTGGTTCCTGTATTTGTGGATGTAACTATTCCACAGTATAACATAGATACAACTAAGTTAGAGGAGGCTTTGAGCGAAAAGACTAAGGTGGTCATGATTGCTCATACTTTAGGTAATCCATTTGACTTAAAAGAAGTAAAGAGCTTTTGTGACAAGCATAATTTATGGCTTGTGGAAGATAATTGTGATGCCCTTGGATCTAAATATACTTTAGATTGTAAGGAATATTTTACAGGAACTGTTGGTGATATAGGAACTTCGAGCTTTTATCCGCCACATCATATGACTATGGGCGAAGGCGGTGCTGTATATACAAATAATCCATTGCTTCATAAGTGTGTTCGTTCCTTAAGAGATTGGGGTAGAGATTGTGTATGTCCATCGGGTATGGATAATTTGTGTAAGCATCGTTTTGATAAGCAGTATGGTGAGCTTCCTTTGGGATATGACCATAAATATGTTTATTCTCATTTTGGATATAACCTTAAGGCGACAGATATGCAGGCTGCTGTTGGATGTGCTCAGCTTGATAAATTTCCAAGTTTTGTAGAGAGAAGAATCTATAATTTTGATAGATTAAAGAATGCATTGAAGGGAACAGAGGATAAGCTTATATTGCCAGAGGCTTGTGAGAATTCTACACCTAGCTGGTTTGGATTTATGATAACTTGTAAGGAAGGCGTAGACAGAAATGCATTGGTTCAGTTCCTTGAGGAAAAGGGTGTTCAGACCAGAATGTTATTTGCAGGAAATATTATTAAGCATCCTTGCTTTGATGAAATGCATAAGACAGGAACAGGATATCGTGTGGTAGGCGACCTTGCGAACACAGATAGAATTATGCAAGATACTTTCTGGGTAGGTGTGTATCCGGGAATGACAGATGAGATGATAGATTATATGGCAGCTACTATTATAGAAGGTATTTCACGTAAATAGTAAGAAGTTATTTAAAAGGTTTAAGGAGGCGCTATGGATTTATCTTTTTACAAAAACAAAAAAGTTTTAATAACAGGTCATACAGGCTTTAAGGGTAGCTGGATGTCTATGGTGCTTATTAGGTTAGGTGCTAAAGTGTCTGGATATGCTTTATTGCCAGGTACAACAGAGAATTTATTTGACCTATGTGGGTTGGATAAGAAGATGGATTCCTATATAGGTGATATAAGAGATTTAAATAGACTTAAAGAAGTGTTTGATGAGGTCAAACCTGAGATAGTTATTCATATGGCAGCCCAGCCTATCGTTAGAGAATCCTACAAAGCACCAGTATACACATACGAAACTAATGTTATGGGAACGGTTAATGTTCTTGAGTGTGTACGAAATACTTCTTCTGTTAAGTCTGTTATTAACGTAACGACTGACAAGGTGTATAAAAATATTGAGCAGGATAAGGGCTATGTAGAAACTGATGAGTTAAATGGTTATGACCCATATTCTAATAGTAAATCTTGTTCTGAATTAGTTACTTCTTCTTATATTAATTCTTTCTTAAATGAGAAGGGCGTAGCTGTATCGACTATGCGTGCAGGTAATGTTATAGGTGGTGGTGATTTCGCTGTAGATAGAATTATTCCTGATTGTGTTAGAGCTGCTATTAATAAGGAAGATATTATTATAAGAAATCCATATTCTATAAGGCCATTTCAGCATGTGTTAGAACCTGTGGTGGCATATCTTATGGTTGCTATGGAACAATACGACGATTATTCAAAGTGTGGAAGTTACAATGTGGGACCTAAGGATGAGGATTGCTGGGAGACTGGCAGATTAGCTGATTTGTTCTGTACTAAATGGAAGGAAATTATGTCTGAAGATGTACAGTGGATTAATAAGCATGATGGTGGTCCTCATGAAGCAGGTTTCTTAAAGCTTGATTGTAGTAAGATTAAATTCACATTTGGATGGATGCCTAAGTGGAATATGGAATGCAATATGGAAAAAATTGTGGAATGGACTAAGGTTTATTTGACAGGTGATACAGAGGCAGTGGTTTCTTGTATGAATGAGCAGATAGAAGAATATATAGATATTTTGGACTAACAGTCCAATGAAAAAAGTATTGACATATGATAACCTCTTATTATGAGACGTGAAAGGAATGTGATAGGAGGTATTTTTACATGAAAGAAAAATTAAATAAATGCCAACAAGGAGTTGATGAAGAAGGAAATCGTATTCAGTGGCATCCTGCTTTTTATGCAGGTATTCAGATAGAATTAGAAAGTGAGTCAGCCAATCTTATATTTGAAAGTGAGCATAATCTTAGCAAGAAACCTATGCGGATAGATGTTCTTATCATTAAGAAGCTTGCAGAAGATGCAATACATAAGAATATAGGTCGGATATTTAAGAAATATAATATTGTGGAATATAAGAGTCCTGCAGATTATTTATCTATAGATGATTTTTATAAGGTGTATGGTTATGCTTGCTTTTATAAATCGGAAACTAAGAAAGTAGATGGTATTAAAATTACTGATGTTACTATAACTTTTGCTAGTAGAAAATACCCGATAGATTTAATTGAGCATCTTGAAAAAATCAGATGTTATGGTCTTGAAAAAGTAGATGAAGGGATATATTATATAACTAATGATATAATACCTATGCAACTATTAGTTATGTCAGAATTATCAAAAGAAGAAAATTTATGGTTGAAATCTTTGACAAACGATTTGGATGATATAGAAATTATAGATGAATTATCTAAAGAATATGGTGCGCATGAACATGAGGAATTATATAAAGCAGTGATGGATGTAATTGTACGAGCAAATAAGGAGAGATTCAAGGAGGCAAAGAATATGTGCGAGGCATTGAAAGAAATTTGGGCTGAAGATTTCGAACAGGCGAGAAATGAAGGTATGGAGATAGGTTATACAAAAGGCACTATAGAGACAGGCAAAGAATTAGGGCATTCTTGGGATGATGTTTTAGCGTTAGTTCAAAAAAAGTTTTCTTTAACTAGTGAAGAAGCAGAAGAAAGTATGAAATTATATTGGTAGTATGAAGATTGAAAAAAGATGATATGTTAAGTATCATCTTTTTTAGAAGGAGAATGATGTATGGAAGTGGGTAATAGATTGACATACCGAAATATAGATATGCAAGCAACTGGTCATAAGATGAAATGTATATTAGATTCGGCTGGATATACACCACGTATGATTCAGGAATATTTGCATTTATCATGTGTACAACCTATATATCGTTGGTATAAGGGGGTGATGTTGCCATCAGTTAATCACTTATTTATGCTTAGTGAACTTGTAAATGTTCATATGGAAGACTTCCTTGTGAAGAAAGATATTGAGGTAGAAATATATGATATAGAAGAAAACTGCATGCGAGACGTGCAAAGACATTATGTTATAATTTTTAAAAAGTTTTTTAAATTAGCATCATAAATAATTTTGACTAACAGTCCGATAAATAAGATGGTATGTAAAGTATCATCTTTTTTATTACCCCAAATTATGGAACATTAAAGTGACATAGAATTATGTGAATTTGTTCACAAAAAATCCATACTTTACATCCCTATTCTAAAGTGATATAATATAAGTGTAAAAATGGATTTTTATACAACTTTTTAAAAATAAATGTGTTTCTTCTATATTAAGTGATACATCATCGTTAACATTTATTTGTAACATATGAATGACAAGGAGGTGATTCAGATGATTAGTTCAGTCTACAATTATTATTTATCTACTTATGCGAACCAGCATGTTAGTAAGAATGATACCCACAAGAAAAGTGAATTAAAAGATATATATAATAGTATGGTTAAGTCCAGCAGAAAGTCGCCTCTTTATAAAATAGAGAATTCTGAGGTGGTTCAAAAGTATGCCATTGATTTAAAGGAAACTGCCAGAGCTATTAAGAATGTAGCGGCATCTTTATCTGATAGGGATGGTACTATTGCTGGCTTCACTAAGAAGAAGGCTTCTTCAACTAATCCTCGAATCGCTTCTGTTAAGTATATAGGTGAGGATGAATTGTCTAGGCTTGAGGAAGGAGAAGAGAAGGTTCCAGAGCTTGCTATTCATGTTAGGAATTTGGCTTCATCCCAGGTGAATGTAGGAAAGTTTATGAATCCTGAGGAGAAGGATATTAAAAATGGTGCGTATTCTTTTGATGTAGCGGTAGGTGATTACGCATATGAGTTCCAATTTAATGTAACGAATAAAGATACGAACAAAGGCATACAGGATAAGCTTGTAAGACTTATTAACCGTTCTAATATAGGTGTTCATGCAGAAGTAGTATCTAATGATAATAATGAAACTGCCATGAGACTTGAATCTGACGCCACAGGAACCGTTGGATACAGAGATGTGATATTTACAGTTTCCCATGATAAGAAAAGTGATACAAAGGATGCGGTAAAGTATTTAGGTCTTGATAATGTCGCTGCTAATCCGCAGAATGCTCATTTTACTATCAATGGTATAGAAAAAGATACTATTTCAAATACATTTACTGTGGAAGGTAAGTATGAGATTACTCTTAATGGCGCAAGCCAGACGGAGAATGATATTGCCAATGTAGGTATTAAGCCTGATTTTGATACTATTATGGAAAATGTATCTGAGCTTATAGGTGTTTATAATTCTATGGTTGACTTGGCTTTGGAAA
Organism: Lachnospiraceae bacterium; assembly: GCA_045125245.1. Lineage (GTDB taxonomy): Bacteria > Bacillota > Clostridia > Lachnospirales > Lachnospiraceae > SVEL01. The sequence continues at coordinate 10,346 of JBGVNF010000079.1, read as the reverse complement.
AATCTGATGGAAGCTATGATTCTGGTAAATTGCTTAGAGATATTTCTGGTATGGCAAAGCTTCATAAGAATGAGTTGGATGCGGCAGGGTTTACTGTTGAGAAGGATGGACACATTAAGATAGAAGAATCTCTTATCATTCAGTCGGCAAATGAAGGGACCTTGGCTGATAATCTTCAGAGACTTAATAGCTTTAAGAATGCTATGGTTAAAAGAGCTGACAACATATCCATTAACCCTATGGTGTATGTGGATAAGAAGCTTATAGCGTATCCGCATCCTACGAAGAATTACCCTAATCCTTATGTTACTTCAAGGTATAGTGGGATGATGTTTAGCACAGTAGTGTAAGTGAGTATTAACGTACAACCAAATTTCTAAATTTGCTTGAATATTTTTAGATTTGTGGTATAATACTTTTAGATAAAACAATACGTTTTACGTTTATTTAGATTATTTCCTAAATATAGATAAACTTCCCAAACTCCTATGAAAAGCAGTTGTGTACCCTAGCACGACTGCTTTTCCTCTTATGTAAGTAATTATGATTCAACGGATTGCTTTATTCTATGAACTTTTGTCACTAGAATCTATAAAATATTTTCTTGACTTACCTTGCACCCTATGTTATATTGTAGTAGCAATGGAAGAAGTCTTTTTTTTTTGCGCCAATTTTTTGGACGAAGAAAAAGACACAAACTAACTAAAAATACAAGTGGAGGTGGAAGCTGTGCGCGTAAAGATCACATTGGCATGTACAGAGTGTAAGCAGAGAAATTACAACATGACAAAAGAAAAGAAGACACATCCGGACAGAATGGAAACTAAGAAGTACTGTAAGTTCTGTAAGTCACACACTATGCACAAGGAAACAAAGTAATAGGAGGAAGACAGTATGAGCGAAGCTATTTCAAACGAAAAAGCTCCAAAGAAGAGCTGGTTCAAGGGTCTTAAGTCTGAATTTAAGAAGATTATTTGGCCTACAAAGGCATCAGTTGCTCGTCAGACAACAGCAGTTGTTCTCATTACCGTTGTTTTAGGTGCAGTTATCGTAGTTATTGACCGTCTTGTACAGATGGGCTTTGGCAGATTATTCTAATAGGTAAAGGGTGATAATATGGCAGAAGCAAATTGGTTCGTTGTCCACACTTATTCCGGCTATGAGAATAAGGTAAAGGCAAATATCGAGAAGACAATTGAAAACAGACAACTTCAGGATCAGATTTTAGAAGTCACTGTTCCTATGGAAGATGCATTTGAGATGAAAAATGGCGTGAAGAAGCAGGTTTCTAGAAAGATGTTTCCGGGATATGTTCTTCTTCATATGATTATGAATGACGATACTTGGTACGTTGTTCGTAACACCAGAGGTGTGACAGGATTTGTAGGACCTGGATCAAAACCAGTTCCTTTAACAGAAGAGGAGATGAAGAATCTTGGTATTAACGTACCTAAGGTTGTAGTCGACTTTGCTGTAGGAGATAACGTTGCAGTAACAAGCGGTGTATGGAAAGATACAATCGGTGTTGTTAAGAGTGTTAACGAAGGTAAGCAGTGTGTTACTATTAACGTTGACATGTTTGGACGTGAAACTCCAGTAGAAATTAACTTCAGTGAAGTTAAGAAGATGGACTATTAAATTTGGAGGAAATGATGCGAAGCATCAGCAGAGGCTCCAAATAGTTCGAGCGAGAGCGAGAACCCCTTGCAACGCTATGAACAGTCCGAGCGGGTTAGTTTGGAGGAAGTGGCGAAGCCAACAGAGGCTCCAAACAGAGCGAGGACCCCTAATAAAATACTCGCTGCCGTGGGAGGATGGTAAATCTTCCGATAATACCACATTTTTTAAGGAGGTCATTTAAAATGGCAAAGAAAGTAGAAGGATACATTAAATTACAGATCGCTGCCGGTAAGGCTACACCAGCACCACCAGTTGGTCCTGCATTAGGTCAGCACGGTGTTAACATTGTTCAGTTCACAAAGGAATTCAATGCAAGAACTGAGAGCCAGATGGGCATGATCATTCCAGTTGTTATCACAGTTTATTCTGATAGAAGCTTCAGCTTCATCACAAAGACTCCACCAGCAGCTGTATTATTAAAGAAGGCTTGTAAGATCGAGTCTGGATCAGGCGTACCTAACAAGAATAAGGTAGCTAAGATTTCTAAGGAAGAAGTTAGAAAGATCGCTGAATTAAAGATGCCTGATTTAAATGCAGCTTCAATCGAAGCAGCTACAAGCATGATCGCTGGTACAGCTAGATCAATGGGTATCGTAGTAGAAGACTAATATAATTGATAACAATAACGTGGGAGGCGTGAGTGAAAAGCACTCTATCCCGATATTACCACTAGGAGGTTAATTTAAATGAAAAAAGGTAAGAAGTATCTTGAAGCAGCTAAGTTAGTAGACAAGGCTACTTTATATGATGTAGAAACAGCAATGGAGCTTATTAAGAAGACTGCCACTGCTAAATTTGATGAAACAATCGAGGCTCATATCAGAACAGGTTGTGACGGACGTCACGCTGAGCAGCAGATTCGTGGTGCTGTTGTTCTTCCACACGGAACAGGTAAGACTGTAAGAGTTTTAGTTTTCGCTAAGGGAGATAAGTTAACAGAGGCTGAGAACGCTGGTGCAGATTTCGTTGGTGGTGAGGAGCTTATTCCAAAGATCCAGAACGATGGTTGGTTTGATTTTGACGTTGTAGTTGCTACACCAGACATGATGGGTGTTGTTGGTCGTTTAGGACGTGTACTCGGACCTAAGGGCTTAATGCCAAACCCTAAGGCTGGTACAGTTACAATGGACGTTGCAAAGGCTGTTGAAGAGATTAAGGCTGGTAAGATTGAGTACAGACTTGATAAGTCTAATATTATTCACGTGCCAATTGGTAAGGCTTCATTTGAGGAAGCTAAGTTAGCGGACAACTTCCATGCACTTATGGACGCTATTATTAAGGCTAAGCCATCAAGCTTAAAGGGTCAGTATCTTAAGAGTGTAACTCTTACAGCTACAATGGGACCTGGCGTTAAGTTAAATGTTAACAAGCTTGTAGGTTAATAGATAGCTCATAAAGATAAGCAGTTTAACTGCTGATTATAAAGGATGTAATTTGTGGATTCACAGATTACATCCTTTTTTGAATAAAATGGGCCTAAAGGACTAGGAAAAAATATTGAAATTTAATTTTTTTTATGGTAACATTTTTTTGTATAGAGAAAAAGGGCAAACTTGTGGAAACGCAAGGACGCAAAACATGAAGTCTAATCAGTGATATTTTATCATTGTATGATGGTTCGGTTGCAACAGTTGAAGTTGCAGCCTTTTTTATTGGCTTCTCACTTGCGTGCGCTAAACTGTTACTTTATTAAAAGGTTTTTATGGAGGAGAAACGAAAGGAGATAACTAAAGATGTCAGAAAGAGATAGGTTATGGGATTTAATCAATTGTTTAATTAACGGAACTTATAGTCCTAAGAATTTTTGTGAGGAGTTCACGAGAATTTATGAAGAGGAAGTTGATTATAGTTATCTTTCATATGAAGAGAAACAAAACTTTGGCGAGATGAGTGAGATGGCAGCAAGATACTCTGATGATGAAGGTAAGTTGAAATTTATTAATAAGTATTTTAGTGCAAGTGATATAATTGAAAATGCAAAAGACATAAAACTTAGAATGTTGGGGTTAGTGGAAATATTTTAAGTAAAAAATTGTTGACAAATGATATTGCTATATGCTATCATCATCTACGGTCATAACAAGTGACTAGCCGAAGACAGTAGGTGTGCATAGCACATAATGATTTATCGCCTACCGAGGAATGATCATATTTTTGAATCTATACCTCTCTGTCTTAGGATAGAGAGGTTTATATATTTGCAGTTGTTTCACAACTACAAACCGGTTTTTTAATATGAATGTCTCATCGGCGGGGCAAAAGCCCGTATCAAAATAAGGAGGCAAACAAACATGGCAAAAGTAGAACTTAAGAAGCCTATCGTTGATCAGATCAGCGAAGAGTTAAACGGCGCTAAGGCAGCAGTTCTTGTAGATTACCGTGGTATTACTGTTGAGCAGGATACAGAGCTTCGTAAGCAGTTAAGAGAAGCTGGTGTTATTTACAAGGTATACAAGAACACAATGATTAACTTTGCAGTTAAGGGAACAGAGTTCGAAGAGTTAAGCAAGCATTTAGAAGGACCAACAGCTATTGCTATTTCAAAGGAAGATGCAACAGCTCCTGCTAGAATCTTATACAACTTCTCAAAGAACGCTCCTAAGCTCGAGTTAAAGGCTGGTGTAGTAGACGGTACTTACTATGATGAGAAGGGAATTCAGGTTATTGCTACAATACCTTCAAGAGAAGAACTTCTTTCAAAGTTACTTGGCTCTATTCAGTCACCAATTACAAACTTCGCTCGTGTTATTAAGCAGATCGCAGAGAAGGAAAATTAAGAAGCAGCTCCCGCAGTGCGAAGCACGAGGAAGAACGTTCTTAATAGTCTGAGCGGATTAATTTGGAGGAAATGATGCGAAGCATCAGCAGAGGCTCCAAATAAAAGCGAAGACCCAAATTAACCTATAGAAAATAGGAAACAAAGAAATAAATTAGAAAAATAATGGAGGAATTTAAAATGACAACTCAGGAAATTATTGAAGTAATCAAAGGTTTAACAGTATTAGAATTAAACGATTTAGTAAAGGCTTGTGAGGAAGAATTCGGCGTTTCTGCAGCAGCAGGCGTTGTTGTAGCAGCAGCAGGTGCTGGCGCAGCAGCAGCTGAGGAGAAGACAGAGTTCGACGTAGAGTTAACAGAGGCAGGTCCTAACAAGGTTAAGGTTATCAAGGTTGTTAAGGATGCTACAGGTCTTGGTCTTAAGGAAGCTAAGGACATCGTTGATGGTGCTCCAAAGGTAGTTAAGGAAGCTTGTTCTAAGGAAGAAGCTGACGCTCTTAAGGAGAAGCTTGAGGCAGAAGGCGCTAAGGTTACATTAAAGTAAGTTCAAAGAATTTCAAAACCGTGCAGTTTACTGCACGGTTTTTTTGCATTAAATATATATAGGATATTGAGATTTAAATGTGGGCATAGTATAATAATACAAAAGTAAAAATAAGGTGTTGATTACAAGGGGAAAGGAGAAATGATATGACAACTAAGAAAGTAGAAATAGATATACCGGAGGCAATAGTTCAGTATACGGTGTTGTTGGATAATGAAGCATTATTAAAAAGAAATGCTATGTTAGTTTATCCATATATTCAGGATGGTAGTATATCTCATGGTAAGGCGGCTGAAATGCTGGGAGTAAGGAAGATGGATTTGATTGTTTTATATGGAAAGATGGGACTACCTTACTTTGATGAAACAGAAGAAGAATTAGAAGAAGATATAGATAATATAAGAAATATTCGAGGTGAGATATTATGCTAATAGTATCTGATACCACACCGATTATTTCATTGATGAAAATAGAACAATTATATTTACTTGAAAAGATGTTTGGATATATTGTTATTCCTAAGGCAGTTTATGATGAACTTACTGTTAATGAAAAATTCGCTAAAGAAATTCTAAAGATAAAAGAAGCTGAATTCGTCAAAGTGGGAGAGGTTAAAAATGATTCTTCGGTTAATATACTTCGAAATGTAACAGGTCTAGATGCTGGTGAAAGTGAAGCTATTGTTATGGCGGGAGAAAAAGAGGCGGATTTATTGTTAATGGATGAACATAAGGGGAGACAAGTTGCAAAAAAGCTTGGTATTAAAATAACTGGAACGATAGGAATTTTATTACAAGCATTTGATGAAGGTATGATGTCAAAGGAAGATGTGAAAAAATGTATTCTTGTATTGAAAGAATCTAATATAAGAATAAGTGACAATTTGTGTAAAAAGGTATATGAATATATAGAAAAATCAATATAAGAAAAGAGCTAGCTTCGGCTAGCTCTTTTACCGTTTTTTACAAAAAGTAGAAAAAAATTTTGGTTGTTGACACGTTGCAAAAAATATGTTACATTGGAAAATGCACTATTGTGGTTTGCACATAGAATATTAAAGAACGGGGTGAATTGTCAATGGAGAAATACAGAATGCATCCAACGAAAACAGGTAAGAGCGTTAGAATGAGTTATTCTAAGCAAAAAGAAGTTCTCGATATGCCAAATCTTATTGAAATCCAGAAGGATTCTTATGAGTGGTTTTTAAAAGAAGGACTTAAAGAAGTTTTTGAGGATATATCTCCAATCGAAGATTACAGTAATCATTTAGCACTTGAATTTGTTGATTTCCAGCTTTGTGAGAACGAAGTTAAGTATTCAATTGAAGAGTGCAAGGAGAGAGATGCTACTTATGCCGCACCACTTAAGGTGAAGGTAAGACTTCATAACAAAGAAACAGGCGAAATCACTGAGCATGAGATTTTCATGGGTGACTTGCCTCTTATGACTGCAACAGGTACTTTCGTTATTAACGGAGCTGAGCGTGTTATCGTTAGCCAGTTAGTACGTTCACCAGGTATATATTATGGTGTTGCTCATGACAAGGTTGGTAAGAGACTTTATACATCAACTGTTATTCCTAACAGAGGTGCCTGGTTAGAGTACGAAACAGATTCCAATGACATTTTCTACGTTCGTGTAGATAGAACAAGAAAGGTTCCTGTTACTGTACTTATTAGAGCTTTAGGTATCAGCACAAACGCTGAGATTTTAGAGCTTTTTGGTGAGGAACCAAAGATTTTAGCAAGTTTTGAGAAGGATACATCTGATAATTATCAGGATGGTCTTCTTGAGTTATACAAAAAAATCCGTCCAGGTGAGCCTTTGAGCGTAGAGAGCGCTGAGAGTCTTATTACTTCTATGTTCTTTGATTCTAGAAGATATAACCTTGCGAAGGTTGGACGTTATAAGTTCAATAAGAAGCTTGCTTACAAGAATAGAATTAAGGGTAAGATTCTTGCTGAGGATGTTGTAGATACAACAACTGGCGAAATTATCGCAAGCAAGGGTGATGAGGTAACTACAGATATAGCTGTTGCTATTCAGGATGCAGCAGTTCCTTTTGTGTGGATTCAGACAGAGGAGAGAAATGTAAAGGTTATCTCTAATATGGTAGTTGATATCAATAAGTATGTTGATTTCGACGCTAAGGCTGAATGTGGAATTACAGAGGATGTATTCTACCCAGTTCTTGCTCAGATTTTAGAGGAGAATGAGTCTGTAGAGGATATTAAGGAAGCTATCCTTAAGAATATCAATGAATTAGTTCCAAAGCATATTACTAAGGAAGATATCATTGCTTCTATTAACTATTGCTTAAATCTTGAGTATGGCATCGGTACATCTGATGATATCGACCACTTAGGAAATAGACGTATCCGTGCTGTAGGTGAATTATTACAGAACCAGTATAGAATCGGTCTTTCAAGAATGGAGAGAGTTGTTCGTGAGAGAATGACTACTCAGGAGCTTGAAGGGGTATCACCTCAGTCACTTATCAATATTAAGCCTGTAACTGCAGCTGTTAAGGAGTTCTTTGGAAGTTCTCAGCTTTCACAGTTCATGGATCAGAATAATCCTCTTGGTGAGCTTACTCACAAGAGAAGATTATCAGCATTAGGTCCTGGTGGTCTTTCTAGAGATCGTGCCGGATTCGAGGTTCGAGATGTTCACTACTCACATTATGGAAGAATGTGTCCTATCGAGACTCCTGAAGGTCCAAACATCGGTCTTATCAACTCACTTGCATGTTATGCTCGTATCAATGAGTATGGTTTCGTAGAGGCTCCATACAGAGTTGTAGATAAGAAGGATCCAGCTAATCCAAAGGTTACAGATGATGTTGTATACCTTACAGCTGATGAAGAAGATAATTATGTAGTAGCTCAGGCTAATGAACCATTAGATGAGAACGGACATTTTATCAATAATAACGTATCTGGTCGTTTCCGTGAGGAAACTTCACAGTTCGAGAAGAAGCTTATCGACCTCATGGACGTATCACCTAAGATGGTATTCTCAGTTGCTACATCTATGATTCCTTTCCTTGAGAATGACGATGCTAACCGTGCCCTCATGGGTTCTAACATGCAGCGTCAGGCAGTTCCACTTCTTACAACAGAAGCTCCTGTAGTAGGAACAGGTATTGAGGCGAAGGCTGCTGTAGACTCAGGTATCTGTGTTGTGGCTAAGCGCGCAGGTGTTGTTGAGCGTTCAGAGTCTACAAAGATTGTTATTAGATATGATGATGATAAGTCAGTAGAAGAATATAAGTTAATTAAGTTTGCTAGAAGTAACCAGTCTAACTGCTACAACCAGAGACCAATCGTTGTTAAGGGTGAGCATGTTGAGGCAGGTCAGGTTATCGCTGATGGTGCTTCTACAGCTAATGGTGAAATCGCTCTTGGTAAGAACCCTCTTATCGGTTTCATGACTTGGGAAGGTTACAACTACGAGGATGCAGTTCTTCTTAGTGAAAGACTTGTTCAGGAAGACGTATATACTTCTATTCATATGGAAGAGTATGAGACAGAAGCTAGAGATACAAAGTTAGGACCAGAAGAAATCACAAGAGACGTACCAGGTGTTGGTGAAGACGCTCTTAAGGACTTAGACGAGAGAGGTATCATCCGTGTTGGTGCTGAGGTTCGTGCTGGAGATATCCTTGTAGGTAAGGTTACACCAAAGGGTGAAACAGAGCTTACTGCTGAGGAGAGACTCCTTAGAGCTATCTTTGGTGAGAAGGCTAGAGAAGTAAGAGATACTTCACTTAAGCTTCCACATGGTGAATATGGTATAGTAGTTGATACTAAGGTATTTACAAGAGAGAACGGCGATGAGCTTTCTCCAGGTGTAAATCAGTCAGTTCGTATTTATATAGCACAGAAGAGAAAGATATCAGTTGGTGATAAGATGGCTGGTCGTCACGGTAACAAGGGTGTAGTTTCACGAGTATTACCAGTAGAAGATATGCCATTCCTTCCAAATGGTCGTCCACTTGATATCGTACTTAACCCATTGGGCGTACCTTCACGTATGAACATTGGACAGGTACTTGAAATTCACTTAAGCCTTGCAGCTAAGGCGTTAGGTTTCAATATTTCTACTCCAGTATTCGATGGTGCTCGCGAGGGCGATATCATGGATACACTTGACATGGCTAATGACTATGTAAACACAGAGTGGGAAGAGTTCGAAGCTAAGTATAAGGATAATGTAGATCCAGAGATTATGCAGTATCTTTACGATAATAGAGCACACAGAGAGTTATGGAAGGGCGTTCCACTTTCAAGAGATGGTAAGGTAAGACTTCGTGACGGTAGAACAGGTGAATATTTCGATAGCCCTGTTACAATTGGTCACATGCATTACTTAAAGCTTCATCACCTTGTTGATGATAAGATCCATGCTCGTTCAACAGGTCCTTACTCGCTTGTAACTCAGCAGCCACTTGGTGGTAAGGCTCAGTTCGGTGGTCAGAGATTCGGAGAGATGGAAGTTTGGGCTCTCGAGGCTTATGGTGCATCTTACACACTTCAGGAAATCTTAACAGTTAAGTCTGATGATGTAGTAGGACGTGTTAAGACTTACGAGGCTATTATCAAGGGTGAAAATATCCCTGAGCCAGGTATCCCTGAGTCATTCAAGGTACTTCTTAAGGAGCTTCAGTCACTTGCTCTCGATGTTAAGGTACTCAATGAGAATGATGAAGAAGTAGAGCTTAAAGAGAATATAGATACAACAGACACAGACTGGAATTCTATCATGGGTAATGACAGAAGTGCCGCTAGAGATGAAAATCTTGGTGCACACGGTTATCAGGAGCAGGAAATCCAGGGTGATGAATTTGTTTCCGTAGATGATGATTCTGTTTTTGATGATAGTTATGATGATGATGACTATGATGATTCAGAAGAATAATAGAAGGGAGTGAAGAAAATGCCAGAAAATAAGCAGGCGTCATACGAACCAATGACATTTGATAAAATTAAGATAGGTTTAGCTTCTCCAGAGAAGATTAGAGAATGGTCACATAGAACTCCTGAACCGGAAGATAAATCAAGCGAAGCTTACCAAAGATGGTTACAGGAAGGTAATGTTACTAAGCCTGAAACTATCAACTATAGAACACTTAAGCCTGAGAAGGACGGTCTTTTCTGTGAAAAGATCTTTGGCCCTACAAAGGACTGGGAATGTGCATGCGGTAAGTACAAGCGTTCACGTCATAAGGGACATAAATGTGAAAAGTGCGGCGTAGAGGTTACAACCAAAAAGGTTCGCCGCGAGAGAATGGGCCACATTGAGCTTGCGTGCCCTGTATCTCATATCTGGTATTTCAAGGCAG
>JBGVNF010000078.1:0-26545 GCA_045125245.1 Lachnospiraceae bacterium | reverse complement strand
AAAGGAGAAAATATATGAGATTAGATAAGTATTTGAAGGTATCGCGCCTTATAAAGCGTAGAACTGTAGCGAATGAAGCCTGTGATGCTGGTCGTGTATCTATAAATGATAAGCCAGCTAAAGCGTCATCTACTGTTAAGGTAGGAGATGTTATAGAGATTCAGTTTGGTACAAGAACTGTTAAGGTAGAGGTGACAAGCATTGCCGAAACAGTTAAAAAAGATGAAGCTAAAGATATGTACAAAGATTTATAAAAGAGTAATATTTAACTAAACCTCTTAATATACATTGATAGAGAATGTATATTAAGAGGTTTTTGTGATTAATCAAAAGGGTGAGGTAGTTAATCAAGAGGTTCATTTGGTGGATAGAGCTAAAGGCTATGTGACAGGAGTGCTGGATGTAGTATCCTTTGATTTGGAGGAGATAGTACTTGAGACGGTAGCGGGAATTCTTAAAATACAAGGAAATAAGCTTCATGTAAAAGCAGTAAATCTGGATAAAAAAATAGTAGAATTTGAGGGCAATGTGAATGAAATGTGTTATGCCGATTCAAAGGAAATGAAGAGAAAGAGTGTAATGGGAAGGTTATTTGGCTGATGGAGGAATTTGTAAAAAATCAGGCAAGTACCATGCTGGATTCCTTATATATTGGAATGGTGATAATGGCTTTGTATGATATATGTAGATTATTTAGAAGGATTATACCTCATAAAAGATTGTTAAGGGATTTGGAGGATATAATTTTTTTTACAATAGCGGGTTTTATGGTGTTTTCTTTAGTATATTCCCGCAATAGTGGCAGTGTTAGAGGATATATAATAATAGGCGTTTTGATGGGAATGTATATTTATTACAGATCCTTTGGACAGTTTCTTGTAAAGTTTTTAGGGAAATATATTAACAAAATAATTAATAATATCTTGAAAAAGCCTATTAGAAAGGCTATAATGAGCATAAGATTAATTTTTGGAAGGATTGTTGCGGTTTATGCCAAGAAATTATGCAAAAAAGAAGAAAAGCCATAAGGCTGCTATGATTACTATATTTATAGTTGTAGCATTTTTTTGTGGTACCCTTAGTATAAGCAATTGGAATAAGCAGAAGGAATTAGATAGGGATCAGAAGGAGATAGAAAGACTTGAGGCTGAGATAGCAGCTGAGGAGAAGAGAACTCTTGATTTAAATGACTTGAAGGTTTATGTAAAAACTATGAGATATGTGGAAGAGAAGGCTAAAGAGCTAGGTTTGGTATACAAGGATGAGATAGTTTTTAAACCTAGATAAGGAATATGATTTTAGAATCATAAGATTTGTTTGGTCCATAGATTCGATTCAAAAAAGAGATTTTATGTGAAAATGTCAAAAAGTTAATAGCTTTTAGAGGCTTCCTTTGACAAAAAAATAAATAGCTGTTGATTTATAATCTCCCGTGTTTAGAAAACATAAGGAGGTTATTTTTTATGAAAGGAAAAGTTTTAAAATCAGCAGTTGTACAAATGATAGGTTATTTATCTACTATGGGAGCCTTGCAAGGTTTTCAACCCTTGACGGTGGGATTGTTTATAGCTATTTGGTGTAGCAGACTCATTAGATTTCCAGCATTTCCACTGATGGTTGTGGGTATAGGTTTGAATACCGGATTGTTATCGGCGGCAAAATATGGGTTAATATTTTTAACTATTGCCATTGTTTTTTACATATTGGAAGGAAAGAAAACAAGAGCTTCTATATATATAGGAAGCTTTCTAGGTGGAACGGTATTGCTGGTAATGGAATTATTAGATGTATATATGTCTAATTTGGGCAAGGATACGGCGATAATGGCAGGCTTAACTACAGTATTGGCTATTTCAGTTAGTATTGTGGCGTACAGGATTATAGAGATGCTACAGCTACCAGCACATAAAGATAAGAGAGACGATGATGATGGATATAAGGAAAAGCTTAATTCCTATGAGGAGAAGGTAAGTAGTATATCTGATGCATTTGCAAAAATGGCAAGGAATATAGAAAGAAGTATAATTATTGATAAAGAGGAAGCATGCGACGAAGACAGCCAGGGGAGTTGTGAACATTGTAAGGCTCTTAAACGGCAAAATATAATTTATAAAAATAAGCTTAAGGATAGTCGAAGGGTTATAGCTACTCAGCTTCAAGAAATTGCAAGAATATTGGGTGAGAGTGTAGATGATACGTATGATTTTCATAGTATATCCAATGAACAAATGGGACTGCTTACGTCTAGATTAAGAGATGCGGGGATTGTGTTGAAACGAGCGGTACGACTAGATAATAGAAGAGGAATATCAGAGATTATAGTGACAATGAAGGCAAAGAGAGGAAAGTGTGTCAGCGTAAAGGAAGTTACTAGGATTATTAATCTTGTATTTGATAAGGATACGGAAATTGTAAAGGAAAAAAGAAGAGTGATTGGCACGGATATGGATACCTATAGATTTAAAGAAAGGCCAAATTTTTATGTGTTGCATGGACTTGCAAAGACTTCTTATGATGATGTATCAGGGGATAATTTTACATTTGTATCGCTAGATAGTGGACAGACGCTTCTTGGAATTTCTGATGGAATGGGAACTGGCGTAAGGGCATATAAGGATAGTGAGATGGTATTGGAGCTTATAGAAAATCTAATGGAAAGTGGATTTGGGGAGGAAACCACTTTAAAGCTAGTTAATACATTGTTTGTTTTGGAGGGAGAAGATTTATCACCGGCTACGGTGGACATGAGCATTATAGATATGTACTCTGGAGTTTGTGATTTTCTAAAGCTTGGAGCGGCGGCCACATATGTTAAGAGAGGAGATTGGGTAGAGGCGCTTCGATCCACATCCCTGCCTATAGGCGGGGAGGAATGTCTTGATATAGAAAGTGCCACGAAGAAGCTATACGATGGTGATTTTGTCATAATGATGTCTGATGGAATAATAGAGACGGCAGCTAAGCTTAATAAAGAGGAGGAGATAGGAAAGCTTATACTGGAGGCTAAGCCAGGGAAACCGCAGGAAATGGCGGATAGAATACTTAATGATGCTATTCATCTGCTTGGGGATGTAAAAGAGGATGATATGACAGTATTTGTAACGGGAATATGGAATTATGGGACGTGTATTGCTTAAAAAACACTTGATTTTAGAGAGTATATAGGCTAAATTCAATATATGATGGAAAATAAAGTATTAAATTTTATTAAGGAAAATAAAATGATAAAGGCAGGAGAAACAGTTGTCATGGGAGTATCGGGTGGAGCTGATTCTGTATGCCTTTTACATATGATGCTAAAGCATAAAGAGACATTGGATATAAAGCTTTTGGTTGTTCATGTTCATCATGGAATACGAGGCGAGTCGGCAGATAGAGATGCAAGGTTTGTAGAAGAATTATGTGAAAGACATAGGCTTCCATTTTTCTTATATAAATACGATATCCCTGCATTTGCGAAAGAGAAGGGAATGTCCACAGAGGAGGCTGGACGATATGCTCGCTATGAGGCTTTTGATAAATGTCTTAAAGAAAATGGTGTAGAGGCTATAGGTAAAATAGCAGTAGCTCATAATAAGGATGATTTAGCGGAAACTGTACTTCTTAATTTATTTAGAGGTTCCGGGATAAAGGGGCTTAAAGGTATCACGCCGGTAAGAGACAGGATTATAAGGCCTGTGCTGTGTCTTGATAGAAGTGAGATAGAGAAGTATCTACAGGAAAATAATCTTGAATATATCACAGATGAAAGTAATTTTACTGAAGATTATACTAGAAATAAAATTAGACTTAATATCTTGCCGCAGATTAAGTCTGACATTAATGAAAAAGCCATAGCTCACATTGAAAATACAGCTTTAAATCTTGCGCTTATAGATGATTATATGGAGAGTCAGTGTAAATTAGAATATGACAGACTTGTTGTAGTCAAAGGTGAAGGCCTGTTTATTAAAGAAGAATTTACTAATCTTCATAAAGCTATGCAGGGGCAACTTATAAAGAATTGCCTCTATGAAGTGGCCAAGAAGCGCAAGGATATTTCCACAGTGCATATAAATAGTGTTGTGGATTTGTTTGCTATGGAAGTTGGAAAATGTGTAAATCTTCCATATAATATGGTGGCAAAAAGAGATTATGCAGGGGTGAATATTTATATTCCAATGGCTGATAATATACATAAGGGTGATGCTACATATACTCTGGATATACAGGATATGGGTGAGTATGTATTTGATAATGGAGCAGTGACGGGAAGCTTTAGTATACAAGAGGATAAATATAATGAATGGATATTTATGGAAAAAATGTATACTAAATGGATACAATGTGATATAATGAAAGTTAATTTGCAGCTTAGAACTAGAAGAGCAGGAGATTATATTGTCGTGGACGGCAAAGGCTCTAAAAAGAAGCTTAAGGATTATTTTATAGATTTAAAGATTCCGAGAGATAAGAGAGAACAAATTCTTCTGTTGGCAAATGGTAATGAAATAGTATGGATTATAGGATACAGACTTAATTGGAACTATAGGGTTACGGATGAGCTGCATGACATTTACAAATTAGAAGTAAAGATGAAAAAATAGTATACAAGGAGGATTAATATTATGAAGGAAAACATTAGAGTACTTATTTCTGAGGCTGATGTAGATAAGAAGATTGAGGAAATTGGTAGAAAGATTTCTGACGCTTATGCAGGAAAGACAGTTCATTTAATCTGTGTATTAAAGGGTGGAGCGTTTTTTATGTGTGAATTGGCAAAGAGAATAACAGTTCCTGTAAGTATGGATTTTATGGCTGTTTCAAGCTATGGTTCTGGAACAGAAAGCTCTGGTAGTATCAAGATGATAAAGGATCTTGACGAAAGTATCGAAGGTAAGGACGTAGTTATAGTTGAAGACATAATTGATTCTGGAAGAACATTAGATAAGCTCTTAGAATTGCTTAAGACAAGAAAACCAAACAGTCTTGCTGTATGTACACTTTTAGATAAGCCAGATAGAAGAGTGGTAGATGTGAAGGTTGACTACACATGCTTTAATATTCCGGATGAATTCGTTGTAGGC
The DNA here is from genome assembly GCA_045125245.1 of Lachnospiraceae bacterium. Taxonomy (GTDB): domain Bacteria; phylum Bacillota; class Clostridia; order Lachnospirales; family Lachnospiraceae; genus SVEL01. The sequence continues at coordinate 21,479 of JBGVNF010000078.1, read as the reverse complement.
TATGGTCTTGATTACGATCAGAAATATAGAAATCTTCCATATATTGGAGTTGTGGAATTTGAAGATTAATTAAGGAGGAAGCTTTGGTGAAGAAGCAAAAAATGAGCGGTTTCGGATTCTATATGTTAGTCCTGGTTCTTATAGGCTTCGTATGGTATTTTGCATCCGCGATGGGAAAAGACAAGATAGAGTATAATTACTCTGATTTTTTAAGAGACTTGGAAGCAGGTAATGTTGAGAAGGTAATTATCAATCAAAATGAAAAGGTGCCTACAGGTTCTTTAAAGATTACTTTAGAAGACAGCAATCAGGTTAAGACAGTATATATTGGTGATATCAATGAAGTAGTACATGTTATGATTGAGGCAGAATTTGATAATTATAAGATCACTGATGTAAAGGGTGATAGCATCTTAATTACAGTGATATTGCCATTAGGTATTTCTATTATTACCATAATAATAATCTTTGTATTGTTTAGTGGCCAGTCTGCAGGTGGTAGCGGTAGCAAGATGATGAATTTTGGCAAGAGCCGTGCAAAGCTTATGGCAGATAATGGAAGAAAGATGACATTTAAGGATGTGGCAGGTCTTTCAGAAGAGAAGGATGAGCTTGAAGAAATAGTAGATTTCTTAAAGAATCCTAAGAAATATATTGAAGTAGGCGCAAGAATTCCTAAGGGAGTAATCTTAGAGGGTCCTCCCGGAACAGGTAAGACACTTCTCGCAAAGGCTATCGCAGGTGAGGCAGAGGTGCCATTTTTCACTATTTCTGGTTCGGACTTTGTAGAGATGTTCGTAGGTGTAGGTGCTTCAAGAGTAAGAGATTTATTTGAGGAAGCTAAAAAGAATGCTCCAAGTATTATATTTATAGACGAAATTGACGCAGTTGCCAGAAGAAGAGGAACTGGTATGGGTGGTGGTCACGATGAGCGTGAGCAGACACTTAATCAGATGCTTGTAGAGATGGATGGTTTTGGTGCCAACGAAGGAATTATCGTAATGGCAGCTACTAACAGAGTTGATATCCTTGACCCGGCTATTCTTCGTCCAGGAAGATTTGACAGAAGAATTCATGTGTCTAGACCTGATATGAAGGGAAGAAGAGAAATTCTTGATGTGCATGCTAAGAATAAGCCACTTGGAGATGATGTGGATCTTGACAATGTAGCTCAGACAACAGCAGGATTTACAGGTGCTGATCTTGAGAACCTTCTTAATGAAGCGGCTATATATGCAGCTAAGAAGGATAGAAAGTACATTATGCAGGAAGATATCAATCGTTCATTTGTAAAGGTTGGTATCGGAACAGAGAAGAAGAGCAAGGTTATCTCAGATAAGGAAAAGAAGATTACAGCTTACCATGAGGCAGGTCATGCTATATTATTCCATGTGCTTCCTGATGTAGGACCAGTTCATACAGTATCTATTATCCCTACAGGTAATGGAGCGGCAGGATATACTATGCCACTTCCTGAGAAGGATGAGATGTTTAATACAAAGGGTAAGATACTTCAAAGTATTATGGTATCCTTAGGTGGTAGAATTGCAGAAGAAATGATATTTGATGATGTAACTACTGGAGCATCACAGGATATTAAGCAGGCTACAAGCTACGCTAAGTCAATGATTACAAAGTTTGGTATGTCTGATAACTTAGGTCTTATCTGCTATGGAGATGATGATGAAGAAGTATTTATCGGTAGAGATTTAGCTCATGCACGTGGATACGCAGACAGTACAGCAGCAAAGATTGACGAAGAAGTTAAGAAGGTTGTAGACGACTGTTATGTTAAGGCAAAGGATATAATTAACAAGAATATCGAAATACTTCATAGCTGTGCTAAGCTTCTTATAGAAAAAGAAAAGATTACACAGGCTGAGTTTGAGGCATTGTTTGAAGTAGAGTCAGATGTTGAGGCATAAAATTTAATAAAATAATAAAAAATCGCAGTTAAATAAAAACTGCGATTTTTTAGTGAGATGAGTTCTAAGTAATGTTTTGTGCAAATTGCACAAAAGAATATGTAATGTTTTGTGATGTTTGTGCACACTTATTATTGGCAGAGTGCTATACTACGTTATGTAAAAACCCCCCAATACATTATATATAGTTTTTGCTACACCCCATAAAAACTTTGTTCGATTTTAAATCGGACGCAAATACCTTCTCCTAAGAAGTGGCAAATTTGCCACTTCTTTTTATGATATAGGAAAGTTCTATGAACTTCCTATATCATAAAAAAACGCTCCGCTAAGGATCGCACTGCGGCGGAGAAGAAGATGTTGCTAAAGCAACCCGCCGCAGGCGGAGAATCTCGCAAGCGAGATTCTTTCTTGTCATATAGGGAAGAAAATATTATGTATTGTTAAAAAGAGATTGAACAATAATGGGTATATGGTATAATAGATACATAGTTTTGTGAACGACATGGAGGAACAATATGGGACCTTTTTCAATACCAGGGTTATCAAATACAGAAAAGAAACTTATATACATTCATAGTATGAAGCCTATACTTAATAAGAGATTGTTGTATAGTGATTGTACTGAATGGTATGTGAGTCCAGCTGAACCTGAACCAAATAGTGATGTAACTATTAGATTCAGAACTGGAGTTGCAGATGTAGATCAAGTCTTATTCTGCGATTATGAGACAGAGCAAGAGATGACTCTTGCTGAAACAGTAGGAGATTTTGATTTCTTCGAAATAAAGATTCACTTGACTGATAAGAAGATTAGATATTACTTCAAGGTTAAGAGCGGATTTGAGATGTGTTATTATAATAGATTTGGAGCGGTAGATAAGCATAGTGATGATTTTGCATTTGCTATTATGCCAGGATTTTCTACTCCAGATTGGGCCAAGGGTGCAGTAATGTACCAGATATTCGTAGATAGATTTTGTGATGGTGACAAGTCTAACAATGTACTTACTAACGAATATTCTTATATTGATGATAATGTTACCGAGGTTAAGGATTGGTATAAATACCCTGCAACTATGGGTGTTAGAGAATTCTACGGCGGAGATTTACAGGGTGTATTAGATAAGCTTGATTATCTTGATAAGCTTGGTGTGGAAGCTATTTATTTTAATCCTTTATTTGTGTCGCCATCAAATCATAAGTATGATATCCAGGATTATGATTATATAGATCCACATTATGGTGTGATAGTTGATGATGAAGGTGAACTCCTTAAGGATGGAGATAAGAATAATAAGAATGCTTCTAGATATATTAATAGAGTAACTAATAAGAAGAATCTTGAAGCTAGTAATGCGCTTTTTGCAAAAGTGGTGGAAGAAGCTCATAAGCGTGGAATTAAGGTTATTATAGACGGTGTATTTAATCATAGTGGTTCCTTTAACAAATGGCTCGATAGAGAGCGTATATATGAGGAACAGGAAGGCTATGACAAGGGTGCATTTATATCGGAAGATAGCCCATATCACACATTCTATCACTTCCATGAGAATCGTCCAGAAAAGTGGCCTTATAATACTTCTTATGATGGCTGGTGGGCTCATGATACATTGCCAAAGCTTAATTATGAGCGTTCGCCAAAGCTTGAAGAGTATATCTTGAATATTGCTAAGAAATGGGTTTCACCACCATACAATGTAGATGGTTGGAGACTTGACGTGGCAGCTGATTTGGGACATAGTCCAGAGTACAATCATGAATTCTGGAGAAAGTTTAGAAATGCTGTAAAGGAAGCTAATCCTAATGCGATTATTCTTGCAGAGCATTACGGTAATCCAGAGAGCTGGCTACAGGGTGATCAGTGGGATACAGTTATGAACTATGATGCATTTATGGAACCTATCACTTGGTTCTTGACTGGTATGCAAAAGCATAGTGATGAGAGAAGAGAGTATATGAAGGGAGATTCTACAGGTATGCTCAATGCACTTAAGTATCACTCAAGCAAGATGCTTATGCCTTCAGTACTCGTAGCTATGAACCAGTTGTCTAATCACGATCATTCAAGATTCTTAACAAGAACAAATGAAACTGTTGGTCGTACAGCATCATTGGGTCCAGATGCTGCTAATCACGGAGTGAGCAAGGCAGTTATGAAGGAAGCTGTTGTTATGCAGATGACATTGCCAGGTGCGCCTACATTATATTATGGAGACGAGGCTGGTTTATGCGGCTGGACAGATCCAGATAATAGAAGAACATATCCATGGGGAAGAGAGGATTTGGAATTGCTTGAATTCCACCGAGATATAATCTCTATCCATAAGAATAATATAGCTTTAAAGAGGGGCTCTTTTGTGCCACTTCTTGAGGAGTATAATTTATTTGGATATGGAAGATTCTGTCTTGATAATATTGTTCTTACAGTTATCAATAATGATTACGTACCTAGAAAAGTTTCTATGTATGTTACACAGACAGGACTTAAATCTGAGGATGTAGTAGAAAGAATTATGCTTACAAGCGAAGATTCATACAATGCAGGATGCCTTAAGGTTAAGATAGATAATGGTAAGCTTGTGGTAGAATTGCCACCGAAGTCGGCTGCAATCTATAGAAAAGTAGTTGAGTAAACTAAAATAAATACAAATCTAGTAAATAATAGCTTGCTTAATTTAAAAAGCTGTGCTATTATGTGATATGAAATGAAGCGGGTAGCGTGGAATCAAAGATTTTTCGCTATCATTTGCTTCGCAAAAGCGTGTATCTCGAAAGTCTTCGACTTTCTCGCTACCATTTGCAAGCAAATGTACGCCTGCATGTATAAATATTTTTCTGTAAGCAAGCTTCCAAAAAATATTTACACATACATGCTACGCTTTATTCCTTAATATGGGTAGTTTCCCGAGTGGCCAAAGGGGACAGACTGTAAATCTGCTGCAACTTGCTTCGGTGGTTCGAATCCACCACTGCCCATTATGCCGGCGTGGCGGAACTGGCAGACGCACAGGACTTAAAATCCTGCGGAGTAAAATCCGTACCGGTTCGATTCCGGTCGCCGGCATTGAAAAATGCCAAGAGTAAAGAAGTGTTGAGAGATCAACGCTTTTTTTGTCATATAGGAAAAGAAAAGGGTAAAATAAACCTAAATATTTCGTTTAGTGAGGAGGTATATAATGAAGCAGATAAATATAAATGAAATAGAGAATATTAAAATAGGTAATGCCCAAAACAATGAAGCTGGCACAGGATGCACAGTAATCATATGTGAAAAAGGTGCAGTGACAGGCTTGGACGTAAGAGGTGGTGGTCCCGCTTCACGAGAGAGTGAACTTATGAAACCTACTGCGGCATCAGGCTTTATTAATGCTGTTCTTCTTAGTGGTGGTAGTGCTTTTGGTTTGGATGCTGCTGGTGGCGTGATGGAATATTTGGAAGAAAAGAATGTAGGTTTTGATGTGGGAATAACGAAGGTTCCACTTGTAGCGCAGTCGTGTATATTTGATTTATCTGTTGGCGATATGAAGGTGCGCCCTGATAAGGCTATGGCGTATGAGGCCTGTGTGAATTCAGAGAATAATAATCCTTCTATGGGAAATGCAGGAGCTGGAACGGGCGCAACTGTAGGTAAATTAGGTGGAATGGCTACTGCTATGAAGGGTGGCTTGGGCTCATATGCAGTTCAGATAGGTGATTTAAAGGTGGGAGCAATCGTTGCGGTAAATGCTTGTGGAGATATATTTGATTATGATACACATGAGATAATCGCTGGGCTTTTAACACCAGATTTAAAGAATTTTGCCAATACAGAGCAGGTTATTTACCAGATGTGCGAGGCGGCTATGGCAGCAGGTGGTAGTGGCATAGAAAATAAAGAGATGCAGAATACTACTATCGGTGTAATTATTACAAATGGAAAATTTACAAAGGCGCAGATGAATAAAATCGCTACAATGGCACACAACGGATATGCAAGAACTATTAATCCTGTACATACAAGTATGGATGGAGATAGTATATATGCTATGTCAGTGGGCGAAGCAGTAGCAGATATGGATATGGTGGGCACATTAGCTGCCAATGTAATGGGGCATGCAGTATGCGATGCTATAAGAAAAGCAGAGGATGCTTACGGAATAATAAGTTATAAAACTTTTTTTAGAAAATAAGGGTTTTGGTGGGAGAAACAAAAGGTTAGCGCGTACATTTTATAGAAATTTGGAAAATGTGCGTGACAAACCTGTAAAAGTATGGTAATATACTCCCGTAGCAAAAAAGCCTGGTTAGCTCAGTTGGTAGAGCAGAGGACTGAAAATCCTCGTGTCTCTGGTTCGATTCCGGAACCAGGCATTATAAAAAGAAGAAGCACTGGACGAATCCAGTGCTTCTTTTTGTCATACGAGGAAAGTTCTTGATGAGAACTTCCTATATAATTGATTGGATTAAGGAGTTATAAGTCTTAATCGTATATTCTACGAACGAGATAGTGAATTAAAAGTATACAAAATTTCAGTAGAAGATAATTCTTGATTATATATTCTTAAATCAGCAATAGCTCCCTTAAAGCAGTTGCTATAAATATCACCGCCAAGAAGAATTCTTATAGGTGAACCGAGTATAGGCGCGTTGGCTACGCGACCAGCAGGTAAACCATTTATATACAGATTCGATGTACGAGTTCTGTAGTTGTAAGATACAGCTAAGAAATTCCATACATTTTTCTTAGGAGCGATGACACCATGAGCGTCTGTTGGGTTATCATTATCTCCAGTTACTTCCTTTATGCGGAATAATGCCTTGTAGTCGGCATTATGTGGAATAATGTTTGAGTAACCTTTTTCAAAGCTAGTGTACATAAGTGAAGAACCGATTTGCTCTTTATCCTCTTTAAACCACATGGTAATAGTGTAGTTTGAAACTGGGTACAAATTAATCGGCAATTCCACTACGTTTGTAGAGGTTGAACCACCACCAAAGTAGAGGGCAGATGTACTAGCAGGACCTGATGTATATCTTATATCATGACCAAGTAAGAAACCTTGATATTCATGATTATCATCCCATAGAGAATTGTCAAACGCAAAGTGGGTATAGTTAACATCCTCAGCAAGTCTTGTTTTGATATATTCAACAAATTCTTCTTCAGAAAGCGGTTGGCTATAATAGTATCCTTGAACCATATCACAACCTATTTTTCTTAGGAATTCATTTTGAGAATCATTTTCAACACCCTCACAAAGTACCGCAATGTTTAACTTTTTGGACATCTCTACAATGCTTGAGAGAATAATTCGCTGTTTTTCATTAAGGTTTTCTGACATAAATACACGGTCAAGCTTGATGGTATCCAATGGAAGTCTATTAAGCTCATTTAAGCTGGAATGTCCTGCACCGAAGTCATCCATGGAGATTTTTACGCCAAGGTCCCTCATATTATGGATAAGAGGGAGAACGGCGGTCATATTTTCTATATAAATATTCTCAGTAAGCTCGAATTCTACCAGCTCAGGTGGAATCTGATATGTATCAAAAAGAGTCTTAATATATTCTAATATTCCGTCTGAAGCTAGATGAGCTCTAGAAACATTCATAGAAATAGGAACTACAGGGAGTTCTTCATCTAGTCGTTTTCTAAGATGTTCAAATACCTTTCTATATACAAAATAGTCAACTTCTACAATTAAACCATTAGATTCAAACAAAGGAATGAAGCTATCAGGGAGTACGCAACTGCCGTCTGGTTTAAACCAACGAACAAGAGCTTCTGCACCTATTACTTTCTCGGAACCACATTCTACTTTAGGCTGGTAGAATACCTTAAGCTCTTCGTTTTCGATAGCAGTATGCAAGTTAGAACATAGTTCCATATGCTGAAGAAGATTACTTATCATATCAGGTGTAAATAATACTGGCTCTGTGGAGTCTATATTTTTAGCCTTCTTCCTTGCTAGGTTGGCATTGGAAATGGCTATTTCAACATCTAAATTTCTCGTATCGTGACAAATATAGATACCAGAGTTTATGATAATTCTTTGTTCGAAGAATAGCTTTTGAAGTTCATCTTCTATTTTATGATTATATTCGTGAATAATTTTGGCAAATTCGTTTTTATCGAAGCTATTATCGTAAATACCTGCTGTGATAATATTGTCTGAAAAAAGTCTACATGCTGCAAAAGTATATTCGCCACTATTTCTTACGGCATTACCAAAATGTTTAAGCATCTTATCACCTACAGAGTAGCCGAATTTATCATTGATAGCCTTGAAATATTTAATATCAGAATAAACTATAGCAATACCTATATTTGGGTCTGTATTCTTCGAGGCAAATTCTCTTACGGAATTAATGAAGGTTTCATATTTCATAAGTCCAGTTAAGGAATCCTTTTGCGTAAGTTCTGTCACTAAATCTTCAGTTCTCTTTAAAGTTCTCATGCTAAGGAGATATGAAGATAGAATACGACAAAACATTTTAAGTGTATTAATATCATCTTCAGCCCATTCTTTATGTCTGGTAATAGATACAAATTCTACGCATCCAGCAAAGGAACCGCTATTGTAAATAGGGATTTCCAATACTGTTTTAACATTATTGACAAATGGAGAGGAATCTCTAAGAGAGCTTGGAAGATGATTAATATCATCAAACAAGAAGTAGCCATTATCATAATGGTTGATAAAATTGTGCCATTCCTCTTCGGTGTAGGTACATCTAGTTCCTAATAGTCTATTGTAATTGCCTGTCACACATTCATATATATATTCTAACTCACGTGGATGTTCAGTAATTTCTCTAATGAATATAATGGATAATCCATAATGGTCAGCAAGTGTATGAAGCATAAGGTTGATGGTAGAATCTACATCCTTAGTGTCTTCCATAAGCTTGAAAGCCATATTTGTAAGACCATATTGGTCATATATTTTGGGACAATCTATATTAAAGGTTGTATAGTCTTCTGGATTATGATTGTTAAACGGAGCGTTTACCATCTCAGGTATATCATCTTGATAAAAGGCATAATCTACCTGAGCAATGTCTTTAGTATAAACTAATGCTTTGCAAGCATTGTCATATAATAAATCAATACTCTCACCATTGTCTGGATGTAAAGCAATACCACAGGTAACTGATAATGAAAAATCTTCCATTTCTCCCACATAAACAGAAGATATTCTAGCAGAAATTTTGCTGATGGTACGAATAATCTGTTCTTTTGCATTATATTTTTTTATAAATATAATAAATTCGTCACCACCTATACGTCCGATGATATCTCCAGATGCAATGCACGTACTTAAAGCTCGTCCAATACCGCGCAATACTTCATCGCCAAAGGCATGGCCGAGATTCTCATTTACCGCTTTGAAATTGTCAACATCGACAACTATTAACGCTGAAGAAAAATCTTTGTGTTCATGGATACATTTATTAACACATGAACGAAAATGTTCTCTGGTATATAAACCGGTAAGTGCATCAAATTGAGGCACGGCACTCTTTTTAGCGTTAAGTTTTCTTAAGTCGATCTTGTGTACACGTCCGATAACTTTGTCACTCATAAAAAACTCCTTATTATCTTAAATTGTTTAATCAAAATTTAGTAATAACAATCACACTTTTACTTAATTACAAATTATTATAAATTGTAACACAATTTTGCTTGATTTACAAGATATTCTTGCAATTGAATATACAAATATTTTGAATTGTTTTTTTGTAAAGCGACTAATAGTTAGGGTATGTATATAGCATAAAATATGGGGCAAAATATATATTGCTAGATAGAATAATAAAGTTTATAATGTCACGAGTGGCAGGTTAAGGCAAAGAGTAAAAATCTGTCATATGGGAAACTTTTATACTGATAGAAGGTTAGGAGGAATTATGAAGTATATAAAACAATTTATGATAATAATGATAATTACTTTTATGGGAGAGTGTATCAAGGAGTTGCTGCCGTTTAAGATACCTGGAAGTGTGTATGGACTTGTGCTTATGCTCATAGGCCTTATGAGTGGCATTATTAAATTGGATGCGGTGAAGGAGACAGCGGAATTTTTTGTATCTGCGTTGCCGATTATGTTTGTGGCGCCAAGTGTAGGTCTTCTTAGCGCGTGGCCACAGCTAAAAAGCATATTGTTACCATTTTGCGTGATTGCAGTATTATCAACATTTATAGTAATGATAGTTACAGGAAGAATATCCCAGTTTGTTATTAGAATGAGTAAAAAAGGAGGTAAGGAATAATGACAGAATTTTTGACTACATCAACTTTTTTTGGCGTTTTTCTAAGCCTTATTACTTATCATATAGGAATTTTTGTTCGTAAAAAGACAGGTCTTACATTTTTGACACCACTAGTTACAGCTACAGCTATTGTAATAGTTGTGTTGGTACTTACAGGGATTGATTATGAAACATATAAGGCTAGTACGTCGGTGCTTACTTATTTCTTAACACCTGCTACAGTATGTTTGGCTATTCCGTTGTATCAAAAGCTAGAGATACTAAAAAAGAATTTTGTGGCAGTAATACTTGGAATATTATCGGGTGTCCTTGTGAGTGCATTGACTGTTTTAGGTTTTTGTATTTTGTTTAAATTTGACCATATTGCATATGTATCATTGCTTCCAAAGTCCATAACTACAGCTATCGGTATAAGCGTATCGGAGGAGCTTGGAGGTATTGTGGCCATAACTACTGCGGCGATTATTATTGCAGGAAATGTGGGTGGAATGTTTGCAGAGATAATATTTAAAATGTTTGGAATAAAGGAGCCTATATCGAAGGGCTTGGCGCTAGGTACAGCCTCTCATGTGATGGGAACTTCTAAGGCCATGGAGCTTGGAGAATTAGAGGGGGCGATGGGAAGCTTGGCTATAGCTGTTGCAGGAATTATCACTGTAGTGGTGCTTCCATTTTTTGCTAATTTAATGTAAAATGTACTAATGATTATATAGACGAAAGTAGGTGCGATTATGAAATATAAGGCAGTGATATGGGATTTGGATGGTACTTTGTTGGACACTCTTGAGGACCTTATGAATAGCGTGAATTATGGTTTAGAAAGCTTCGATTTGCCACCGATTACTTTGGATATGACAAGACGATTTGTAGGAAATGGAGTAGGTAAATTAATAGAGCGTGCTGTGCCAGCGGGGACTGAAAAAGCTACGGAGGAGGCAGTGTTAGCTAAATTTAAGGCTTATTATGAAGAACATTCTCTTGATAAGACTAGACCTTATGAGGGTGTGCTTGATGTTCTAAGACACCTAAAGGGGCAGGGCTATAAGCTTGCTATAGTTTCTAATAAGATTGAAAGTGCAGTTGGAGAATTGGCTGAAAAGTTTTTTGAAGGACTTATAGATGTGGCTATAGGTGAAACACCAGATGTACCTAAGAAACCAGCGCCAGATATGATATATAAAGGATTGGATAAGCTTGGTGTAGAGAAGGATGAAGCTATATTTATAGGTGATTCTGACGTGGATGTGGCCACAGGTATTAATAGTGGTTTAGATATGATAACAGTTCTTTGGGGGTTTAGAGATGAGGATGAACTTGTAGAGGCTGGGGCGAAAGTATTTGTACGTAAGCCAGAAGAAATTTTAGAAAAATTGTCATAATTAAATATGACAAGTAGTTACGCAAACTATGTTTGGTAGCCGTAAAAACCCAGTAAAATAAGCATTTTCAAGGTTGCATTGGCGAAATGTTTATGATAGACTTAGAAAAATATTAAATAATATGGAGGATAAAAATGTCTAAAGTTGCTATAATCACAGACAGTAACAGTGGTATATCACAGGTGGAGGCGGAAAGCCTTGGTATATTTGTTGTGCCTATGCCATTTATAGTTAATGATGAAACATTATTTGAAGATATAAATCTTACAAAAGAGCAGTTTTTTGATAGGCTTAAGGAGGATGCTGATATTTCTACAACACAGCCTTCCCCTGATTTCGTAATGAATTTATGGAACAATGTGTTTGACGAAGGATATGACGAGATAATTCATATTCCTATGTCTAGCGGATTATCAGGTTCTTGCAGTACTGCTATGGCATTATCAAGAGATGATGATTATGAAGGTAAAGTATTTGTAGTAGATAATCAGAGAATTTCTGTAACACAGAGACAGTCAGTGCTTGATGCTATGGAGATGGCGAAAGCAGGTATGAGTGCATCTGAAATTCATGATAAGCTTATGGATGCTAAGATGGAGTCTAGTATATATATTATGCTTGATACTTTAAAGTATCTTAAGAAGGGTGGTAGAATTACACCAGCTGCAGCAGCCCTTGGAACAATTCTTAAGCTTAAGCCAGTACTTCAGATTCAGGGTGAGAAGCTTGATGCATTTGCAAAGGCTAGAACACTTAATCAGGCTAAATCCATTATGATTAATGCTATCAAGAGTGATATTGAAAATCGTTTTGGTGGCGATGTGAATAATGTATGGTTAGAGATTGCCCATACACAGAATTTTGAAGAGGCAGAGAACTTGAAGCAGGAGATTCTTAAGGTATGGCCTGAGTATCCAGCAGATCAGATTATAACAGATCAGTTATCGTTAAGCGTTTCTTGTCATATTGGACCAGGAGCATTAGCAATAGCTTGCTCAAAGAAAATGTAATTGATATTGTAATATAAAAAAACAGGATGGAAATGTTCATCCTGTTTTTTCTATTCTGATTGAGAAGTTGTGCTGGCTAATTCATCGAGATATTTAATAATTGAATTTTTAAGCAATGAGTTAAGTTTGCCAGCAGCTTCTTTTAGCTCGGGAATTTTTTCTTGCTGTCCATATTTTATATAAAGAGTAGCCAAAAGCTTGTAATTGCCACTAATATCTGATAAACTATCAATGCCGAAACGAAGTACTCTCATAGCTTCATGGTCGAAGCCTAAGGTGTGCAAACGCTCACCGTAAGCGTAGATTGTTTGGGCAAAAAGGGTAAAATTCTGGTCGTATTCATCAAGTTTTGCTAGATTAGCAGGGCCGTACTCCATCTTGATGTCTGTTGCAGTCATACCTGTAAGATTTAAGATACGCTGTGACATAAGTGTTTCTAATATACTACTGCATCTATTAAGTTCAGCATCATCTGATGGAAGGGATGAAGAGAGGGAATCTATGGTAATCCAGTTTGGTACTTTTATGTATGTAATGGTATCAAGATTCTTTCTTCTGGTGTTATTAGCATCGTTTTCTCGTTGCCAAAAGGCACGAACACGCTCGTCATCTTGTTTGCTGCTTTTGACACGTTCAAAAGCCAACCAGGCTGTAAATACAAGTGCCAGTAAAAAAAACATTGGAAAATATCCGCCCATTTGTTTGTTACCTTTCTATAAAAAATATAAATTATTATCTCGTTAATGAGAGAAGGAGTAGACATGTTTAATATTTACAACAAAAAAACAAGAAAAACTATAGTTTCAGTTGTTGCAATTATACTTGCCATTTCTATGGTTATTCCATGCTTAGTATATTTGTTCTAAGTTAATCAAAGTTGCTTCACAACTATGATTTGATGTAATCGAGGTATTTTTCGTAACTTCGATTTAATAGGTGTATTATATCATAAATTTGTAGGTAAGTCATTATGAAAACTGGAAAGATATCGGAACCTATATTAAAACGTTCGGTTCTAAAGAAAATTTCATATAAGGATAAATCTGTTCTTGGCAGAGCAGCGGTTGGATATGATGCTGCAGTTGTGGCACTTGATGACTACAAGCTTGTAACATCCACACAGACAGTTGTGGATAAGCGAGATTTGCATATGAATCGCGCATTTATTAAGGCTGTAAATAATTTGGTGGCTATGGGTGTAGAACCTAAGTATGCTCAGATTTCCATTGTATTGCCGGAAGGAATGCGAGAGATTAAGCTTAAGATGCTAATGGATGAAATGTGTGAGTTTGCAAGAGTTCGAAAGATAAGCATAACTGGTGGAAATACAATGGTTAGCGCAGGTGTGGTAAATCCTGTGGTGACAGTTAGTGTGACTGGTATTGCTGCTAAGGATGAGCCTTGTAATTATAAGTATAAGGAAGAGGTAAAGCCAGGTTATGATGTTGTCATGATTAATGCGGCAGCTTTGGAAGCAACAGTGCTTTTGGCTTATGAAAAGGAAGAAGACCTTAAGAGTCGATTTACATCTACTTATATTGATAGCGCAAAGGATTTTATAGAATATTTCTCTGTAGAGAAAGCGGCTTATATTGGTACAAAATGTGGTGTTAAAGCGATGCACGATATGTCTGATAGTGGTGTGTTTGGTGCGCTTTGGGAACTTGGTGAGGCAGGAAACTGTGGTATGGAGATAAATCTTAAGAAGATTAATATGCGCCAAGAAACTATAGAGATAACAAATTATTTGGGAATAAACCCTTATATAATTCCGTCTACAGGTTCGCTTCTTATGGTGACATTAGATGGTTTAGGACTTATTCATGAGCTTGAAAAGGAAGGAATAGAAGCCTTCGTAATTGGCAAAATCGTAGAAGGTAATGATAGAGTTATCATAAATGAGGATGAAAAAAGATATTTAGAACCACCTAGGAATAAATAGAAAATCTGTAAACAAGGAGATTTTATGTTAAATATAGTATTATTAGAGCCAGAGATTCCTGCGAACACAGGAAATATAGGAAGAACATGCTGTGCTACAGGCACACGTCTTCACTTAATAGAGCCTCTTGGCTTTCAGATAAATGAAAAAGCTCTAAAGAGAGCAGGAATGGACTATTGGGATAAGCTCGATGTGGTCGTATACGAAAGTTATCAGGATTTCTGCGAAAAGAATCCAGATGCAAAAATATATTACGCAACGACAAAAGCACCTAACAAATATTGTGATGCAAAGTTTGAAGAAGACTGCTTTATAATGTTTGGAAAAGAGAGTGCAGGCATACCAGAATCTATATTAGTAAATAATCAGGAAACTTGTATCCGAATTCCGATGAATCCAGAGATACGTTCACTTAATTTATCAAATTCTGTTGCGATTGTGCTTTATGAAGCGCTTCGTCAAAATAACTTCATAGGTATGGAGACGGAAGGGCAATTACGAGACTATGAGTGGAAGTAAGGTGTATTGCGTTGCTGTAAATTCGCGTGTAAATATGTTGCATAATTAGTGTCTGATATGTATAATATAACTATATAAATGATGATTCGTATAATTATGAATGGAGGATGTAATATGCCGAATATTAAACCTATATCTGATTTAAGAAATTATACAGCTGTTATTAATGAAGTTGCGTATGGCAATAGAGTTTATCTTACACGCAATGGACATGGTCAATGTGCAATTATTGACATGAAGGAATTGGATGAACTTGATAAACAAAGGGCTCTTTATCAACTTATGTTGAAATTAAATGAAGCAGAAATGTCAATTCGTGAGGAAGGAACTATTTCTGCGGATGATCTTGAAGCGGAATTGGGGGTATAATTTTTGAAAAGCCTAGAGTATTCTCAAATTGCACGAAGAAAGATTAAAGCTCTTCGAGCACGCTTAACTATGGAATATGGTGTAACTGTTTCGAGTAGAATAGTTAAACAGATTATTGACACGATTAGAGGTTTAGAGATTTTTGAAGAAAAAGAAGATTTTATGTACAAGCTGTTTGGTATTACTACAACAACACAGGATACAGATGATTATTGGGATGAATAAGAAAGAATCTCGCAAGCGAGATTCTTTCTTATTTAAATTCTACTATGGTTACACCTGTGTCACCTTCGCCGAATGTTCCGAGGCGATAAGTTTTTACATATTTCTGGCGCTTTAAGTGAGCGTGTACCGCATTCTTTAATGCACCGGTTCCGCGACCGTGTACAACTCTAACTGATGTAAGGTGAGCTAGATACGCATCATCTAAATATTTATCCAAGGCAGGTATTGCTTCTGCAGTAGTCATACCGATTAGGTTGATTTCAGTAGCGACGCTAAGACCCTTGGACATTTTTATTTTACCGGTACTTGTTTTTTGCAAGTTTGGACCTGTCACAACTGGCTCGTCGATAAGCTCCAAGTCACTTATATTTACCTGGGAGCGAAGGATTCCCATCTGTACAAATAAGTCACCCTTTGCATTTGGAAGTGATGATACAGTTCCGTTTAAGTTAAGGCTAAGAACCTTAACGGCAGAGCCTAATTTAAAGTCAGATGGTTTGTAGGCTTTCTTCGGTGTTTTGTTATTTTTAAGAACTAATTTTTTCTCTGTATCAGACATTTTGCCGCGAAGCTTGTGACGCTCGTTTTCCATAGCGGAAGCCGAACCACCTGTTTTAAGCTTATTCATATTTCGGATAGTCTCGTCGGCAAATGACTTGGCATCCTCCAAAATAGCCATTGCTTCCTCGTTTGCTTCCCTTAAAATGCGTTCACGTCTGTCATCAAGGTTCTCAGTTTTCTTCTCAAGCTTTCTCTTTAATTCCTCTATTTCTAGCTTATATGATTTAATTTCTTCTTTTTCCTGTTCAATAGTAATCTTGCTTTCCTCTAAGTCAGTTAAAATATCCTCGAAGGATTTAGAATCTTCATTTAATCGGCCTTTTGCGTCATCTACTATGAAACCTGGTAAACCAAGCTTGAGAGAGATTGCGAAGGCATTACTCTTTCCTGGGATACCGATAAGAAGACGATAAGTTGGGCTTAAAGTCTCTACATTGAATTCACAGCAAGCATTTTCAACACCTTCTGTAGATAAGGCAAATACCTTTAACTCGCTGTAATGAGTTGTGGTCATTGTCTTTACATTAAGATTATGAAGGAATGTCAAAATACTTATAGCCAGTGCAGCGCCTTCTACTGGGTCTGTTCCAGCACAAAGCTCATCAAATAAAACGAGAGATTTATCATCGGCCTTGTCTAATATTTTTATTATATTTGTCATATGAGACGAGAAAGTACTAAGGCTCTGCTCAATACTTTGCTCATCACCGATATCAGCATATACCTGATTAAATACAGATAATTTTGAATGTTCATCTGCTGGTATATGTAGACCTGACTGGCCCATAAGTGTAAGAAGTCCAACGGTTTTTAATGAAACAGTTTTACCACCTGTGTTAGGTCCTGTAACAACTAAAAGGTTGTAATTTTCCCCCAATCTCACATCGATAGGAACTACTTTTGATTGGTCTAAAAGAGGATGTCTTGCACATTTTAAGTTAATAATGCCCTCTGTATTAAAGTCTGGCTCAGAGCATTTTAATGCTTTTGATAAAGCGGCTCTTGCAAATATAAAATCTAGCTGACTTAACACCATTAAATCTGTGTGTATTTCTTCGATATGCTCGGCTAAAAGATTACTTAAATCAGCAAGGATTTTTTCAATTTCTCGTTGCTCCTTTATAGCTAATTCGCTTAATTCATTATTCATCTGCACTACGCCCATAGGCTCTACAAAGATAGTTGAGCCTGTAGCTGATTGGTCATGAATCATACCCGGCATAGAAGATTTATATTCAGCCTTGACAGGAAGACAATATCTTCCGTTTCGCATAGTTACTACATTGTCCTGAAGATAAGTTCTAACAGTTTGTGAGTTAACCATAGAATTTATAAGATTGTGAATCTTGTCGTTAGTTGACTTAATAGAACGACGAATAGAGCTAAGGGTGGCGCTGGCATCATCAGCGATTTCGTCCTCGGCAATAATGCATCGCTTAAGTTCGTTGTTTACAGGAGATAGTGGCTCTATACTTGTGAAGAATTCTGCTAATGAGTCCTCATATTCCTCGCTGTCTTCCTTATCTGTAATCTTCGCTAAAGGTTTAATACGAAGAGCAACGTTTAATACAGAGCTTATGTCTAATATTTCTCTGGCAGAAAGAGTACTTCCGATTTCAAGTCTTTTAAGGCTTCCTCTTATGTCTCTTGTTCCAGAAAATGATACAGCACCCTTCTTCCAAAGTCTTGAGAGAGCGTCGCTAGTCTGCTTTTGAAGAAGTCTTATTTCATCTAGGTCTATTGATGGTTCAAGCTTCTCGCACATTTCTCTGCCGAGAGGAGAGGATGCAAGGTCTGTTAATTTTTCTATAATTTTTGTATATTCTAAAGTTTTATATGTCTTTGGATTCATAATAAAAATTGCTCCAATCTATTTGATTTTAAGACTAATATACCTTATAATAGTACAAAATTCAATTATATAAATAAGGTGTCTTGATTTGAATAAATTCATATGGATTAGATGACACATAGATTTATGTTATTAGAACTGATAAAAATTTATACATAAAAACAATTAGATTGCGAGGAAATAAAATGAAGTATATTGAGACATTTAGAGAAGGCGAAAAAATTGCAGATATTTATCTTTGTAAGCATAAAACATCAGCGGTAACAAAGAATGGTAAGCCTTATGATTCTGCTATTTTACAGGATAAGACAGGAACTGTAGATGCAAAGATTTGGGACCCAAATTCTCTTGGCATAGATGATTTTGATGCCCTTGATTATGTAGAGGTAGTAGCTGATGTAGTAGTATTTAATGGTGTTACACAGCTTAATGTAAAGAGAGTTCGTAAGGTATCAGAGGGAGAATATGATCCAAAGGAATACCTTCCTGTGTCAGATAAAAATATTGATGAAATGTTTGCGGAGCTTCTTGAATTTGTGGGAAGTATAAAGAATACATATCTTAAGACATTACTTGAAAAGTTTTTTGTGGAGGATGCAAGCTTTGCAAAGAAGTTTAAAAATCATTCTGCAGCAAAATCAGTTCATCACGGTTTCATAGGCGGACTTTTGGAACATAGCTTGTCAGTTACAAAGATGTGTGATTTCTACTGTACGCAGTACCCAATTCTTAATAGAGATTTGCTTCTTACAGCTGCAATGCTTCACGATATGGGTAAGGTTTATGAATTATCGCCATTCCCAATCAACGATTACACAGATGACGGACAGCTTCTTGGACACATTATCATCGGTTCAGAGCAGGTTAGCATAAAGGCAGCAGGTATTGAAGGATTCCCAGCTAAAGTTTTAAGTGAGCTTAAGCATTGTATCTTAGCTCATCATGGAGAGCTTGAGTATGGTTCACCAAAGAAGCCAGCTTTAGTTGAAGCTGTAGCATTAAGCTTTGCGGATAATACAGATGCAAAGATGCAGACAATGAAAGAAATATTTGCAAGCGCTCAGCCGGCAGAAGGCACAGAGTGGCTTGGATTTAATAGATTGTTTGAGAGTAATTTAAGAAAAACTTCGAAGTAATAATTTTAAAGCTAGAAGGGCTTGGTACATATTTATGGTTAAGAAGAATGATGAATATATAGTAACAATTGAAGATATGGGCAGTGAAGGAGAAGGTGTAGGCAAGATAGATGGCTACACCGTCTTTGTGAAGGATGCGCTTCCGGGCGAAAAGGCTCGCATTAAGATTACAAAGGCTGGTAAGAGCTTTGGTTATGGTCGTCTTATGGAGGTTATCACACCTTCGGAATATCGCGTAGAACCAAAGTGCCCTATAGCTAGAAAATGTGGTGGTTGTCAGATTCAGGAAATGTCTTATGAGGCACAGCTGGCATTCAAAGAAAAGAAGGTTCAGAATAATTTAGAACGTATCGGAAAAATAGCACCTTCAGAGTATGAAATGTGTACCATTATCGGAATGGAGGAGCCTTATAATTACAGAAATAAAGCTCAGTATCCAGTTGGTTTGGATAAAGATGGTAGAATTATAATGGGATTTTATGCAGGTAGAACTCATAGTATCATTCCGTGTGAAGATTGTGCTATCGGAGATAAGATTAATAGTGATATTTTAGCCATTGTGAAATGTCATATGGAAGAGTTTCATATTCAGCCATACAACGAGGAGACTCATAAGGGTGTGGTTCGTCATGTGCTTATTCGTCGTGGATTTACAACAAATCAGTGTATGGTTTGCATTATCGTAAATGGTTGCGAGCTTAAGGGTGCAACTAAGCTTGTAGAACGTCTTAAAGCAATTGATGGAATGACTAGTATTTCCATAAATATTAACAAAGAAAAGACTAATGTCATAATGGGTAAAACTGTTATAGATTTATATGGTGAGGGCTATATCGAGGACTATATAGGAGATGTAAAATTTAGAATATCACCACTTTCCTTCTATCAGGTAAATCCTGTTCAGACAAAAGAGCTTTATGGTAAGGCTCTTGAATTCGCAGGTCTTACAGGGGAGGAAACAGTGTGGGATATGTACTGCGGAGTAGGTACTATTTCATTGTTCTTAGCAAAGGCAGCAAGAAAGGTTTACGGAGTAGAAATCGTCCCAGAAGCTATCGAGGATGCTAGAAAGAATGCAAAGATTAACAATATAGATAACGCAGAATTCTTCGTGGGCAAAGCAGAGGAAGTAGTTCCTAAGATGTATAAGGAATACGGCTTAGGGGCAGATGTGGTAGTAGTTGACCCACCTAGAAAGGGTTGCGATGAAAAGCTACTTGAAACAATGATTGCCATGAGTCCAGAAAAAATCGTGTATGTAAGCTGCGATTCGGCAACATTGGCAAGGGATTTGGAATATTTGAAGGCGCACGGATATGGGGTGAAGAAGGTGCAACCAGTGGATATGTTCCCGCATAGTGTGCATGTGGAGACGGTGGTGTTGCTACAAAGAACAAATGGCTAGAAATCCTTGAATTTACGCACTTTGTGGACTTTTTCAGTTTCACTTATGTGGGCAAAAATCATAAGAAAAAAGAGCTTGTGAGAAAAATAACTGTGGTTGTTGCTTTAGACCTCGGTTGTGGGAACACAAAAAATCCTGAAAATGAAAGTGAATAGAGGACTATCAAATATTGATAGATTATAGGGATACTTATTTGCGAGTGTCCCTATTTTTTATCATATAGGAAAGTTCTCCTTGCGGAGAACTCTTGAACAAAAAAAAGCCCGCAGGAGCGGGCATGCAAAACAGACGGATTGTTAGAAGATATAAAAACCTTCTTCGAATTCGCCATCAAAGTCATCATCCTCAATCATGAAGTAATGCATATCGAGTAAGTCTGAATCGGTCATGTCTCTAACTAACTCGGGTGTCATACCTTCTGGAGGATTTTTGATATATTGTTCTCTAAGTTCCGCTAACTGATTTGAATCCATTATAGGTGCCTCCCATCTATTGATGATTATAGTATGAAACAGATGGGAAAGAAAATCAAGCAAAAGAACCACGAGAACGGCAATGAAATTTTGCCATTGTCCTTTCGTATAGTTCAGTTAGCGAAATGGATTCGTGTCTATGATAAAGTTGCATAAACTCCATTGTGTGATTGCATTTATTGCATTGTAAAGGGTCATAGCCCTTGGAAGAGAGATATAAGTTTCTCCATTTATTAAAGCTTAGGAGAAACTGATGTCTTGATTTAGGAATAACTTTAAAAAGTTTTTTGTCTTGCTCACGATGTCTAGCATAGATACCATAATATCGTGTCATTTTAAAGTTCTTTTCAGGGATATGTTGAATAAGTAACTTTATAAAGTCTAAGGCTGGAATGGTTTTTCTGACGAAGGAGTTATCCTCATGCTT
>JBGVNF010000077.1:0-37927 GCA_045125245.1 Lachnospiraceae bacterium | reverse complement strand
AAAAGCTAGTAAGACCCCTTGAAGACGACAAGGTTGATAGGTTAGAGGTGGAAGCATGGTAACATGTGTAGCTGACTAATACTAATAGGTCGAGGGCTTGACCATTAAGGTAGGTTTGTTCGAAGGAAGTTATTCCAGGAACGTCTTGAATAGATAAATTTTGTGTGAAGTTTTGAAGGTATAAAAAAATACCTTTGGTTATTCCTCGATAGCTCAGTCGGTAGAGCGCTCGGCTGTTAACCGAGTTGTCGTAGGTTCGAGTCCTACTCGGGGAGCTAGACCAAAATTGTTAATAATTTTGGTCTAAATTTTTTTAATAATATTAGGCTCCATGGTCAAGCGGTTAAGACATCGCCCTTTCACGGCGGTAACACGGGTTCGATTCCCGTTGGAGTCATTTAAACTTAATATGCCGATGTGGCTCAATTGGCAGAGCAGCTGATTTGTAATCAGCAGGTTATCGGTTCGAGTCCGATCATCGGCTTTATCTGGAAACAAATTCTTTTCAGATTTGGACCCTTAGCTCAGTTGGTTAGAGCAACCGGCTCATAACCGGTCGGTCCTGGGTTCGAGTCCCCGAGGGTCCATTTTTTTATGGAAAAAAGATTTGTTGAAAGTAATTTGGCCTGGTGGCTCAGCTGGTTAGAGCGCCGCCCTGTCACGGCGGAGGTCGTGGGTTCGAACCCCATCCGGGTCGTTTGATACTTAGGTATCATCCCAGAAGAATTATATATGAGGGATCTTAGCTCAGCTGGGAGAGCATCTGCCTTACAAGCAGAGGGTCACAGGTTCGAGCCCTGTAGGTCCCATTTCTTATGTTTAGGCATAAGATGAAATGCCGGCGTGGCGGAACTGGCAGACGCACAGGACTTAAAATCCTGCGGGACTAATCTCCCGTACCGGTTCGATTCCGGTCGCCGGCATTGTTCTTAATTGTAGTTGCAAAGCAACTACGATTTTGTTTATTATGTGAGTGTAGCTCAGCTGGATAGAGCACTTGGCTACGGACCAAGGTGTCGGGAGTTCGAATCTTCTCACTCACGTTTTTAAATGTAACATCTCAGATAAAGTCTGAGGTGTTTTTTTATCATATAGGAAGTTCTTTGTAAGAACTTCTTATATGATAAAAAAACGCTCCGCTAAGGATCGCACTGCGGCGGAGTTGTATATGTTGCTAAAGCAATCCGCCGCAGGCGGAGAATCTCGCAAGCGAGATTCTTTCTTAATCATATAGGAGTAAAAAATGAATAAAAAAGAATTTTTAAAGAATTTAGAAGAAGCTCTTTTGGAAAAAATGGATATATCTGATGCGGTGGAACATATTAGATATTATAATGATTATATAAGTAATGAAGTTGCGAAAGGAAAAAGTGAAGAAGATGTAATAAGTAGTCTTCAATCACCTCGTTTAATAGCAAAAAATATAACATCAAATACAGATAGAGCAAGTAAATATGACAGCAATATAAGTAACACAATGTATAATAAAACATATGAAAATTCATACGACAATTCACATGACAATTCATATGAAAACTCATATAACAATGCTGATAATAGAACATATTCAAGTGGGCCTAGTTTTTCTATTAACGGAAAACCAATTAATGGAATAATAGTAAAGATTGTAATGATTATAATAGGGATTATAGTTGTTGGTTTATTGCTTGCAGTATTTGGGGTGATGACATGGTTGTTATTAAATGTAATAATTCCAATCATACTTGTTGTGTTTCTTGTAAATCTAATTAAGAATATATTTTCAGGGAAAGGTTAAGTATCAAAAAATAATAGAAATTATAAATAAAAATGTAAGTAAAAAGACACCAGGGGGGCTGGTGTCTTTTTGAGGGGAGTATAAATAATTAATAAGGGGTTATAACATAAAAGAAATTTACATTTCTTTTACAGTTAAATACTAGCATAATATTACAAAATTTTCAAGTATTATTTATAAAAAAAAGAGGATAATAGTATTTGTAACTAGTAAACAATGATTTAGATGCAGAAAATTATTGATATTTGTAATAATAATGTTTTTTGCATCGGTGAAAGAGGTGGATTATGTCTAATAATAAGGCAAATAACAGCTATAATATGTCAACAAATAGCACAGGAAAAAATGCTACAAGCAAGAATAAGGTAAACGATTCTACAAAGAATGCTACAAACAAAACTCAGATGAAGAATGCGACTAATGCAGCTGATAATGCAAGTAATAACAATACTTCAAATTGTTGCAGATAATGTTATGTATCGAAAAATAGATATACATGAGAGATTGTATATATAAATTATTTTAGATATATAGTATATAGTCAATAGTCAAATTATTGATAAGAAGAGATGATGTGTGATAGAAAATTAATTCTATTGCACATCATTTTTGTTTAAGACACTATTATTTTGTTTTCTAATATAATAGTTAATAATGATAATTGGATGTATAAAGATGAATGGTAAAATAGAAAATATTGCAGCATATAATTTAGATAGATATTTGAGCCGATATAGAGGTGGACTTTTGATTATAGATGTTAGAAGTGAAAGAGAATACAGGGAAGGACATATAAGTGAGGCAAAAAATATACCGTATGAAGATTTTTTAAAACGGGAGATTAATTTAGAAAATAATAGAAAAGTATTAGTCTATTGTTCA
The DNA here is from genome assembly GCA_045125245.1 of Lachnospiraceae bacterium. Taxonomy (GTDB): domain Bacteria; phylum Bacillota; class Clostridia; order Lachnospirales; family Lachnospiraceae; genus SVEL01. Next base: position 35,268 of record JBGVNF010000077.1, on the reverse strand, counting down.
AGGGGTGGAAGAAGTGTGAGGGTAGCTAGAATGCTATTATACAAGGGATATGATGTGATAAATGTAGTTGGCGGATTAAAAGAATATAATGGTAAAAATATTGTTAAATAATACATTGACATTAGTTTGAAAGGGACTTAATATAGAAGTATTCTAATTTGAAAATGAGGATGAATATGAATAGATATAAACTTATGGCGCCATGTCACTTTGGCTTGGAAGCTGTGTTAAAGAAAGAAATAATAGATTTAGGTTATGATATATTGCAGGTTGAAGATGGAAGAGTGACTTTTGAAGGTGATGCAGAGGCCATTTGTCGTGCAAATATTTTTTTGAGAACGGCGGAAAGAGTGCTTATTCAAATAGGAAGGTTTAAAGCGTATACCTATGATGAATTGTTTGAAGGAATTAAGGCATTAGAATGGGAAGAATTTATACCAAAGGATGGTAAGTTTTGGGTTACTAAGGCATCATCAATTAAGAGTAAATTATTTAGTCCATCAGATATTCAAAGAATTGTTAAAAAGGCTATGGTTGAAAGGCTTAAGAGCGAATATAATGTTTCTTGGTTCGAGGAAGATGGTGCACAGTATCCAGTAAGAATTTTTTTAATGAAAGATGAAGTTATAGTAGGCTTAGATACTACAGGTGATTCGTTACATAAGAGAGGCTATAGAAAGCTTGCCTCTAAGGCTCCAATTTCGGAGACTTTAGCTGCAGCGCTTATTATGCTTACACCATGGAAGAAGGACAGAATATTAGTTGATCCATTCTGTGGTAGTGGAACATTTCCTATTGAAGCAGCGCTTATGGCAGCGAATATAGCGCCTGGAATGAATAGAACTTTTACTGCGGAAGCATGGACAAATCTTATCCCAAGGAAAGAATGGTACGATATAGTAGATGAGGCTCATGATTTAATAGATAAGGATATTCAAGTGGATATTCAAGGGTATGATATTGATGATGAGATGATAAAGATTGCACGTATTAATGCTAAGGATGCTGGTGTTGAGAAGATGATTCATTTCCAGAGAAGGTCGGTAGCGGATCTTAGTCATCCTAAGAAGTATGGTTTTATTATTACAAATCCGCCATATGGTGAGAGATTAGAAGAGAAAAAGGATTTGCCTGAATTATACAAAATAATCGGGCAAAGATACAAGGAATTAGATGCGTGGTCAGCGTATTTGATTACTTCTTATGATCAGGCTGAGAAGGATATGGGTATAAAGGCAACAAAGAATAGAAAAATTTATAATGGTATGATAAAGACATATTTTTATCAGTTTGCCGGAGAAAAACCTAAGTTTCGTAGAGATTAATTAAAAGATTAGATAAAAAGAGGGTAAAATGAAGAGAAAGGGATATTACTTTTTTTCAATTTTTTTCATAATAATATGCATCTTTTTTGCTAAAGAAGCATTGGCTAAGACAGAGTATGTTAATCAGGGTAAGTATGTTGGAACTATGATTGATATATGGAGTAAAGCTATATCAGCGCGAATTAACAGTGTGCCGATTAGTATGTATATTGATGGTATAGACACAAAAGCGTCTAAAGGAAAGGTTTATATGGATGAGACTATGACATTGATGATGCCAAGTGACCTTTTGACAGAGGCTTTTGATTGTTCTGTAAGCGTTTATAGAGATAAACAGTTGGTAATAGAGAAGGGTAATACAACACTTAAAATAAATATAGATGAGAAGATTTTATTTATTAATGGTGCGGAATTTAGGATTGCGGTTTCACCAGTGAAAAAGGGAGAGATTATATATGTACCTTTAACTGTAATTATAAGAGGCTTTGGTTATACTTATAGCTGGGACATGGTGGAAAATAGAGCAACTTTAATTAACGATAATCCAGAGTTTAAAATATTGCCATATTCGTATTGTTATATTGGTAGAGAACGAAATAGTATTGTTAAAAATCAGGGTGTAAGAAGCACGTGTTGGGCATTTGCTGCATTGACAGCATTGGAAACAACACTTTTGCCAGAGACTCAGTATGAATTTTCTATTGACCATATGTCTATGAATAATTCGTTTAACGCTAGTCAGTTTGATGGTGGAGAATATAGCATGGCGCTGGCATATTTGACTGCATGGCAAGGTCCGGTTTTAGAAAAGGATGACCCATACGGCGATAGAGTCTCAGATTCAAGCTTACAGCCAGTTGTACATGTGCAAGAGGCTCAGATAATTGCACCTAAGAATTTTGAAAAGATTAAAGAGATGGTATATAAATACGGAGGTGTTCAATCGTCATTATATACGTCAATAACTAATGCTAACGGAACATCAAAGTACTATAATAAAGAGAAGGCTGCGTATTGCTATATTGGTGAGGAAAAGCCTAATCATGATGTGGTAATTATAGGTTGGGATGACAATTACCCTAAGGAAAATTTCAATGCTAATATTGAAAGTAATGGAGCATTTATTTGTCAAAGCAGCTGGGGAGAGACTTTTGGAGAAAAAGGAGTTTTCTATGTTTCGTATATGGATGCCAATATAGGAATTCATAATGTGGTATACACAGGAGTGGAAAAGGTAGATAATTATGATCGCATATATCAGACAGATTTATGTGGTTGGCAAGGAATTCTAGGTTATGAGAGCAATTATGGATATTTTGCAAATGTATATGAAAGTGAATCTCCAGAGAAAATCAGAGCGGTGGGATTTTATGCTACAGATGTAGAAACGTCATATACTGTGTATGTGATTGATAAATTTGAATCGGAGGATAGCTTTAAAAATATGCGCTACGTGACTAGTGGTGTATTTGAAAATGCAGGATATTATACGGTTAAATTTGATGATCCTGTGCTGATTACTGGCGAAAAATATGCCATAGTTGTTCGTATTACTACTCCTAATAGTAAGCGTCCTATTGCTGTGGAAATGAAAAAAGATTACGTCACAAAAACAGTTGATATAACTGATGGTGTGGGATATATAAGCTTATATGGACAGAATTGGGAAAGAGTAGAAGAAAAGTATAATTGCAATGTATGTTTAAAAGCGTATACAGATATTTATGAATTTGAGAATATAGTAAAGGATGAAAAGTAATGAGCAACAAGATAATATTTGCAACTACGAATGAAGGAAAAATGAAAGAGATAAGAATGATTCTTGCCGATTTAGGTATGGAGATTTTGTCGTTGAAGGACCTAGATATTAATATAGATATTGAAGAAAACGGCAAGACATTCGAGGAAAATGCTATAATAAAAGCAAAGGCTATATGTGAGCTTACAGGCGAGATGGTGCTAGCAGATGATTCAGGACTTGAGGTTGATTATATGGACAAGGCGCCAGGAGTATATTCAGCTAGATATTTAGGAGAAGATACACCATATTCTGTTAAAAATCAAACTATTATTGATAATTTAAAAGATGCTAAAGGTGAAGAGAGAAGCGCACGTTTTGTATGTGCTATAGCAGCAGCATTTCCAGATGGAAGAGTATTGACAACCGAAGCAACTATTGAAGGTTATATAGGATATGAGGAACGTGGAACAAATGGATTTGGATATGATCCACTACTTTATGTACCAGAATATGACATGACAACAGGACAGATGGATTCTGCTATGAAGAATAAAATAAGTCATAGAGGAAAAGCATTGGAGTTAATGAAGGAAAAGTTAGGATATGAAAATATTAATCGTTAGTGATACACACAAGCATAATGAGAATTTAATAGATGTGCTTGACAAAGAAAAGGGTCTTGATATGGTAATCCACTGTGGAGATGCAGAAGGATTGGAAGATAGTATAAGAGCGAAGATAAGATGTCCGCTTTACATCGTTGCAGGTAATAATGATTTCTTTTCGGATCTTTCCAATGAGCTTGTGTTTAATATAGGCTCAAAGAGGGTATTATTGACACATGGACATTATTATTATGTGTCTATGGGAATTGAAAGACTAGCAGAAGAAGCTATAGCTAGAGATGTTGATATTGCAATATATGGTCATACACATATGCCTAAAATGGAAATGGTAGGTAATGTGACTATTATTAATCCAGGAAGTATTTCATATCCAAGACAGATAGGAAGAACACCTACTTATATGATTTTGGAAGTGGATAAGGAAGAAAATTTCGTGTATACACTTCATCATTATAAGCCAGAATACTAGTAATAGTAGGGTAATGATAAAAAAATAAAAAAAATTAAAAAAGTTGTTGACATTATTAAAGTCATCGTATATAATAACTCTTGCGTCAGAGAGAGACGCGAGAAAAAATCAAATATTGATTGCATTAAAAAGATTTCCGGGGTGTGGCTCAGCTTGGCTAGAGCGCCTGATTTGGGATCAGGAGGTCGCAGGTTCGAATCCTGTCACCCCGACTCGAAACTTTTTAAATTACATGCGGGTGTAGTTCAATGGTAGAACACTAGCCTTCCAAGCTAGATACGTGGGTTCGATTCCCATCACCCGCTTTTACATTGCAAAGTCAATGTAATATGTGTTCGTAGCTCAGCTGGATAGAGCAACGGCCTTCTAAGCCGTGGGTCGGGGGTTCGAATCCCTTCGAGCACATTAGGGACAAGTCCCGATGGCCTATGGTGGGTATAGCGCAGTTGGTTAGCGCGCCAGATTGTGGCTCTGGAGGCCCAGGGTTCGAATCCCTGTATCCACCCTTTTTTTATTTAATCAAAGTTGTTTATCAACGATGATTTGATATAGGGCTATCGCCAAGCGGTAAGGCACAGGACTTTGACTCCTGCATCTCGTTGGTTCGAATCCAACTAGCCCTGTTTCTTTTGAAATAAGGAAAGAAAAAATAATATGGATCACTAGCTCAGTCGGTAGAGCACTTGACTTTTAATCAAGTTGTCCCGGGTTCGATTCCCGGGTGGTTCACTAAAGACCGTTAAATCAAGGATTTAGCGGTCTTTTTGTACCATTATAACTGTAATTGCATAACACGTCGAAATATGTAATATTGTTGTATATTAAATTGTTTGACAGGAAATAATAGGTGTGTTATGCTTTACTCGGTTGCAAAAGCAATCAGTTATTTATATAGTCGCAGTTGCATAGCAACTACGATTTGATTGGAGGTACAAAATGAAAGGTACAGTTAAGTGGTTTAACAACCAAAAAGGTTACGGATTCATTTCTGATGAGAAGGGTAATGATGTATTCGTGCATTTTTCTGGAATCTCAACAGAAGGTTTCAAGACTCTCGAAGAGGGCGCTCAGGTAGAGTTTGATGTAACTGATGGAGCAAAGGGTCCACAGGCTACAAACGTAACAAAGTTATAATTATTGAAAAATAATGTGCCTTTTTTCTTTATAAATTTTCGACAGCATGGCAGTAGGAGCTTTATAGGAATTTAGCTATTTGTTTTAAAGATGATTAAACTAAATCGCAGTTGTAAGGCAACTACGATTAAACTAAGAGGTTGTAATTGACTAAGTCAGTTACAACCTCTTTATGTTATAAAAGTTATTATTTTAAGAATTCTTTAACTTCATCTATTGTGAAGGTGTAGTCTGTATTACAGAAGTGGCAGTTAAGAGTAACGTCCTCTCCGTCGTTTACGATAGCTTCTAATTCTTTGCGACCAATAGAGATAAGTGCCTTTGAGACGCGTTCTCTGCTACAGTTACATTTATAAGCAGTAGGTATCTTATCAGTGAACTCAATATCAAATGGTTCTAAGATATATTCAAGTATACCTTCAGGTGTTAAACCATCCTCTAACATATCTGTAACGGAACGTATGCTATTTATACGTTCTTCTAACTTATCAATTACTGATTCGTCAGCGAAAGGCATAAGCTGGATAATGAAACCACCAGCCTGTCTTACTGTGTTTTCCTTATTCATAAGCACACCGAGGCCAACGGCGGTAGGTATCTGTTCACTTTTAGCAAAGTAGTAGGTTAGGTCTTCTGCTATTTCACCTGTAATAATATCTGTTTCACCTACATATGGTTCCTTTAAACCAAGGTCTTTGATGACTCTTAAGGTACCATATCCAACTGCAGCACCTACATCTAACTTGCCTAAGTAATTTGGTGCATTTACGAAAGTTGGATTGACGATATAGCCTTTTACATTAGCTGATGAATCTACTGTTACAGTTATCCCAGAAATTGGACCATCAGTTTTTGTTTGGAGTGTTATCAAATCTTTTGTGTTCTTTAAGCCAGCGCCCATCATTGAACCAGCTGTTAACATACGGCCTAAGGCAGCTGTAGCAACTGGGCTTGTACCGTGAATAGTACGGGCTTCTTCTACTAAATCTTTTGTTGTGGCAGCAAAAGCACGAATCTGTTGATTGGCAGCCATTGCTCTTACAATGTAATCGTTCATTTTATGTCTCCTTTTAGTTAATTTCTTTACCATGCTCTCTAGCGAGTATATATATTCTTTCATCATTTTCGGAAATGGGATTTTTGCTAAAAGCACTATAGCTATCTACGAAAATTAATCCTGCATCCTTAAGAGCTGATTTGATTTCTTCGATGGAATAGCCACGCTGAAGATGTGTTTCTTCAAATTTTGTATATCTGTCGTCTTCATCCTTTGCAAAGATGGTTAAATCGTACTGATTAAGCTTTTTGTCAGGATAGTATGAATTTTCCCAAATAAAGCTTCCTTCTTCACGATTTTCTGCGATAGTAGAGTCACCCATGCATTCGTATTTATGAATTGTGTTTAAGTCAAATATGAAGAGCCCATTTGGGTCTAGGTAATTATTTACTAATTTAAATACGTTTACTAAATCGTCATATTCTAAAATGTAATTCATAGAATCGCAGATACTTACAGCTGCAGCAACAGTTCCATATAGTTCAAAATCACGCATATCCTGACATAAATATAAAATATCAAGACCTGTGTCATAGCGTTTGTTCATAGCTTCCATAAGCATGTCTTCGGAATTGTCAATTCCTATCATATCGTATCCTGCTTTGGCAAGAAATTCTGTAATATTGCCAGTGCCGCATCCTATATCAAGAACTATTCCGTCGTTAATATTATTTTCTTTTAATAGAGAAATGAGATATTTGCTCCATTCTTCATATGGAATATTATCCATAAATAAATCGTAGAATTCAGCAAAACCTGTATATGATTCCATATTTATTTGAACCTTTCTTTTATTTTAGATATTAAATACCTACGTTCAAATACTATCAGTTTTTTATGTTAAAAGCAAGCTTGATTATTGGCAAAGCATAGATTATACTATGATGGAAGAGAAAAAATGCGTTAATTAGATAAAGCAATTTTAGGGAGATATTAATGAAGGTAAATGAAATATACAGTAAAATAAGAAAAATATATTTTAGGAATATAATCTGGCCTATATTCGCCATTGTTATACCAATGGGTATTTTAGTTTTGGTGCCATTTGATAAGGTTTTAAAACCTAAGCAGGTTAATTCTACAAGGGAAGCTATTGATGCGGTTGAGGCAGGATATGAGTATTTAGAAATAAATATGACAAGACTTATTTATAGTGGCTATGACTATATGCAAGATGAAGATGTATATGGTCAGTATTACTATGACTTGGAAGAAGGCAAGGAATGTTTATTCTATTTATTGGAGCCTGAAAAAAATGTAAATAGAGAGACGTATATATATAACGTAAATAAGCGAGTTAAGGTGGAAAAACCTAATGGTATTTATAATAACATGATAAGTATGTTCGCCAATTCTATAGGCTGGACAGAAGAAGGTGTTAAGGATATTACTAAGGATTATGTATTAAGTGAGGTATCTTATCATTATAATGCATATATGTCCTTATATATATTAGTTTATGCGACGTTGGCATATGGTGTGGGCTTGCTTATATATAGCTTAATTATAATTGCATGTCCTGTCTTATGTCCAAGAATTATGATTGCAAAGTGGTTGTTTAAGAGTGGAAAACATTGTAGTTTAGCACAGTTTGTGCGCTTAGTTGCAATGGAAACAGAGGACGCCCATGTAGATATTGGGGCTATGTTCGTAACAAAGCATTTTATCATAAACCTTGATAAAAGGGATTTTGATTTGGTTCCAATAGATCGAATAATTATTGCTTATGAGCATAGTACTTTAAAATCGTTTTTAGGTATGCATCTTAAGGTTTGGTATACGCTTCATCTTAAATGTTCAAAGCTTTTTAGATTTCATATTTCTAGAAAAACATTGGAGGAGGCTAATAGTGTATTAGATTACATCAGGGAGAATAAACCAGATACACTTGTAGGTTATACCAATGAAAATAAGGAATTAGTTAAGGAAATTGTAAATAGTTCAAAGTAATGAATGTGAATATTAGTAGGGTAAAATATGAAAAAGATATTATTGTTTGATTTAGATGGTACATTGACAGACCCTAAAGAGGGTATAACTAAGTGTGTTCAATATGCGTTGAAGTATTTTGGGATAGAGGCTGAGTTGGAACAGTTAATGTGTTTTATAGGACCGCCTCTTGTGGACAGTTTTAAAGAGTTTTATGGAATGTGCGAAGAGGATGCGTTATTAGCTGTAGACAAATATAGGGAAAGATTTAGAGATATAGGCATCTTTGAAAATGGAGTGTATGGGGGAATAACTCATATGCTAAATAGATGTAAAGAGTTGGGCTATACTATAGGGTTAGCTACATCTAAACCAGAAGAATTTGCTGATAGAATTCTGCATAAATATGAGTTATCTCAGTATTTTGATGAGATTACAGGCAGTACAATGGATGGAAGCCGAAATAACAAAACTGATGTTATAAAGGAAGCTTTTAGAAGAATGAATATTACCGAAGGTAATGTAGATGATGTGCTTATGATAGGAGATAGAGAACATGATATTATAGGTGCAAAGAACTGTGGGATACAGTCAGTAGGTGTAACCTTTGGGTATGCATTAGACGGAGAATTACAGGCTGCAGGGGCTGACTATATAGTAGATAGTGTAGAAGAATTGGAAGATTTATTGGAAAGGCTTGGAAGATAAGATGATGAGAGAATATACTGTAGATACGCATACACATACAATAGCAAGTGGCCATGCGTATAATACTATATTAGAAATGGCTAAAGCAGCTGCTGATAAAGGTATAAAAATATTGGGAATAACAGATCATTCTAAAGCGATGCCAGAGGCAAGTGGCGATTTTTATTTTATGAATTTAAAATCTATGGACAGGGAAGCTTATGGTGTGGAATTGCTACTTGGAGTAGAGTTAAATATAATTGATTATAACGGAAAAGTAGATTTGCCATTGAGATATATAAAGGAAATGGATATAGTTATCGCAAGTTTACATACTCCTTGTATAAAGCCAGGCACAAAAGAGGAGAACACAAATGCACTTATTAAGTGTTGCGAGAATCCTTATATAGATATTATAGGACATCCTGATGATGGCAATTACGATATAGACATGGAACAATTGGTATTGGCAGCAAAGAGAACAGGCACATTGCTTGAGCTTAATAATAATTCTATAGTATTTAGGATGAATGCACGAGAAAATGATAAAAAGATGCTTATATTGTGCAAAGAGCATAATGTTCCCATAGTTATAGGAAGTGATGCACACGCAGTGGGAAAGGTTGGAGAAAAATCCAATGCATTGGAGCTTGTGGAAGAAGTGGATTTTCCAGAGGAACTTATAATGAATTATTATCCGGATAAATTAAAAGAGTATCTTTCAAAAAATTAGTAGACATTTTTGCGTTAGTGTGCTAAACTAGAAAAGAACTAAAGGGAAAAGGGACCGATAGGTAGATAGAACGTAAAGTAGAGGGTGAAACAAAATGACAAAAAAGATTAGAACAGAAGAAGTTGATCATTTATTTGAGGCGATTCTCACTCTTCAAAATAAAGAAGAATGTTATCAGTTTTTTGAAGATGTGTGCACTGTAAATGAACTTTTATCATTGGCACAGAGATATGAAGTAGCACAGATGCTTAGAAATAAGAATACTTATCTTGAGATTGCTGAGAAGACTGGAGCTTCTACAGCTACTATTAGTCGTGTTAATCGTTCATTAAATTATGGTAATGACGGATACGATATGGTGTTTAAAAGATTAAATGGTGAGGAAAACTAGAGATAGTGGAAGCATTTAAAATCGTAGTTGATTTACAATAACAATAAAAAAACCAGCGAAAGCTGGTTTTTTTATTGTTATTGTAATTATTTTTTAAATTTTTCCCGTTCCTCACGCTCTTTTTTTAAACGCTTTTCTTTAGCTTCCATTTCCTTTTTAGCGCGTTTTTCTTTTTCGGCCTTAGAAAGTGGCTCGTCCAATGTATCGATAATTGATTCAATAAGCTGTTTTTTTAAGTAAATATCAAAGCATAGCATGGAGATAAACTTAAATAACTTAAGGTAATTTGTATCTTTAGAAGATAAATCTTTAAAAATATCATCTGTAAAAGAATTTTTTGCATCTTCAGATTTAGTTTTTACATCATCTTTTACTGTTTCATTGATAGAAGACATATACTCTTCCAATTCAGCATAAATATCTTCCAAGCTTGCACCAGATTCTGACTGGAAATATTTGTCAGAAATTGGTTGAAGTAGCTTCTTTATATCATTTATAGAAAGAACACTTTTAAAGTAATAAATAAAAGTAAGTAGTAAGATGTGATCCTTTGTATATTTCTTCTTTTCTGGAGAAGGTAAAAGTTCATTCTTAGCATAATTATTTATCATAGTTTTTGTAAGTGCCTTTTCTTCATCAAAACGTTTTGCACTATAAAGATGGTTGTCCATAAATGTAGTAACCTGATCCATATAGAGACTGATGTTTGGAATATCTTCAGGTGATATCAAACTTATATTTGCTATTAAATTTTCGAGTATTTTATTAGCGTCCATCATTTGTTGCCCCTTTTTTTTAGTACACATTATAACAAATCTTATTATATAGTATTCAAAACTAGATTACAAGTAATTTTTCTATTTATTATAGGAGAAAATGCAAATTATAGTGACAATTTATAAAAAGTATAGTATAATATTTGTTGAGTTCGCGAGACGAGCTTAATACATACAAAGCAATGAATGGAGGATAAAACTATGGGTATTATCGCAAGATTTAAGGACATTATGGCAGCAAACATTAACGCACTTTTGGATAAGTGTGAGGATCCAGAAAAGATGATTGACCAGTACCTTAGAAACTTGGAAAGTGATTTAGGTAAGGTTAAGGCAGAGACAGCTTCGGTTATGGCTGATGAGAAGAGAGCTAAGAGAGAGCTTGATGAGTGTAACGCAGAGATTACTAAGTTCCAGAATTATGCTGTTAAGGCAGTAGAGGCAGGAAACGATGATGATGCTCGTCAGTTCCTTGAGAAGAAGAATCAGTTAGTTGCAAAGCAGACATCATTACAGCAGACATATGATCTTGCTTTAGCTAATGCTACAAAGATGCGTCAGATGCATGATAAGCTTGTAAAGGATATTGAGGCATTAAATGATAGAAGAGATGCTATTAAGGCTAAGATGGCTGTTGCTAAGACACAGCAGAGACTTAATGAAATCGGTGCATCAGTTGTGGGTGCTGAGAATAATATGACAGCATTTGCAAGAATGGAAGAAAAGGCTAATAAGATGCTTGATGAAGCTAATGCTATGACAGAGCTTAATACAGATACAGAAGCAGCTAATATTAATAATCTTGCAGCTAAGTATGAGACAACAACTGTTGATACAGCTGTTGAGGATGAGCTTGCAGCCTTAAAGGCATCAATGGGCAAATAAGGAGTAAAATATGGGTTTGTTTAGTTCACAGTTTGCTAATGTTGTTGAGTGGCAGGAAACTCGTGATGACATAATCTTCTGGAAATGGAATAATGACGAAATCAAAAAAGGAAGTCGTCTTGTTATCAGACCAGGACAAGATGCCATATTTATGTATAATGGTAAGGTGGAAGGAGTATTCGAGTCAGAGGGTAGCTTTGATATCGAATCAGAGATTATTCCATTTTTATCAAGCCTTAAAGGTATAAAGTTTGGTTTTAATTCTGGTATTAGAACAGAAGTATTATTTATAAACACAAAGGAATTTACTGTAAAGTGGGGAACTAAGAATGCCATAAGCATTCCGGCACCTAATCTTCCGGGAGGCATGCCTATAAGAGCCTTCGGTACGTTCACATGCGCAGTAACAGACAGAGATGCTCTTATCGATAAAGTGGCAGGCATTAAACAGATGTATACTGTAGATGATGTCAAAGAAAGAGTATTGGCTATTTTAGACCAGCTTCTTATGAAGTGGATATCTAGAGAAGGTAAGGATATGTTTAACCTTCAGGCTAATGCATATGATATAGCTAAAGGGATTAAAGATGAGTTAGATATGGAGATATACAAGATAGGTATATCTATTACAGGCTTTAACATTCAGAGCTTTTCATATCCAGCTGAAGTGGAGGCTATGCAGAAAAGGGTAGCTTCTCAGCAGATGATTGGTGATATGAACAGATATCAGCAGGTATCTATGATAGATTCTATGAATAGACCTGGCGGAAGTTCTGGAGGCAATATGGCTTCCCAGATGGCAGGTATGCAGGTTGGTATGATGATGGGACAGCAGATGGTTGATCAGATGAAAGGTACATCTACGATTACACCACGGACATCCATTCCAGTTGTGCAACAGCCATATCAGCAGCAACCATATCAGCAGCAGACGTATTCGATGCCACAGGCACAGGGTAATGGTGTGGCGCCAAGATTCTGTCCAAATTGTGGTCAGCCAACAAATGGAGCAAATTTTTGCGGTAATTGTGGGAATAAGCTTGTGTAATGGCAAATTTTAAAGATATTAAATGGTGGCAGCAGGTAATCCTGCTGTCACTTTCTATCCAAAGGCAGTATATTTAAGCTAAAGATTTTTATTGATAATTAGGAGAAGTATAGCTATGGCAAATATTGATATGTTAAATGAAATGCAAAGAAAAGCTGTATTGAAAACAGAAGGACCTGTTCTTATTTTAGCAGGTGCAGGTTCTGGTAAGACCAGAGTAATTACAAATAGAATAGCATATTTGATAGAAGAGTGTGGTGTGAATCCATGGAATATAATGGCTATAACATTTACAAATAAAGCGGCTGGAGAGATGCGAGAAAGAGTAGATGACATGGTTGGTTTTGGTTCAGAAAGTATATGGGTTAGCACATTCCATTCTACTTGTGTAAAAATTCTTAGACGCTATATAGATAGAATAGGTTATGATAATAGCTTTACAATATATGATACTGATGATCAGAAGTCTGTGATGAAGGATATATGTAAGCGTTTGCAGATTGATACAAAAAATCTTAAGGAAAAGACTATATTGGGATATATTTCATCAGCAAAAAATGAGATGGTATCTCCACAGAGCTATATGAAAATGAATCAGAGTGATTATCATATGTCAAAGGTTGCACAGGCATATGTGGAATATCAAGAGACTTTAAAGAAAAATAATGCTCTTGATTTTGATGACTTACTTGTACTTACAGTAGAGCTTTTCAAGAATTGTCCAGATGTACTTGATTATTATCAGGAAAGATTTAAGTATATAATGGTAGATGAATATCAGGATACCAATACAGTGCAATTTGAACTTATTAGCCTTCTGGCAGAAAAATACAAGAATTTATGTGTAGTAGGTGATGATGATCAGTCTATATATAAATTTAGAGGGGCAAATATTAGAAATATTCTTGATTTTGAAAGGGTATTTCCGGATACAGCAGTCATTAAATTAGAGCAGAATTATCGTTCTACTGGTAATATTCTTGACGCTGCTAATGAAGTTATAAAGAATAATAGAGGTAGAAAAGATAAGAAGCTTTGGACAGACAAAGAGGATGGAGAACTTATTTCATTAAAGACCTTTGATAATGGATTTATGGAAGCGGAGTTTATCGCAAAAGATATAAGAGATGGTGTGGAAGCTGGGGAAGTGACATACAATGATTGCGCCTGTCTTTACAGAACAAATGCTCAATCGCGTCTGATTGAAGAAAAGCTTATTCAAAATAATATTCCATATAAATTAATCGGTGGAGTAAACTTCTACCAGAGAAAGGAAGTTAAGGATATGCTTGCGTATCTTAAGACTATCGATAATGGAAGAGATGATGTGGCAGTTAAGAGAATTATAAATATTCCTAAGAGAGGAATAGGAGCCACAACATTAGGTAGAGTTGAGGAATATGCATTAAGTAATAATTTAAGCTTTTTTGAAGCACTTATGGATTGTGAAAGAATTCCAGGATTAGGTAAAGCAGTATCTAAGATAAATGAATTTGTCAATTTTATAAGAGTACAAAGAAGTAAGCTTGGTTATAATAGTTTAAAGGAGATTTTAGAAAGTATCATGAAGGATACTGGATATATCGAAGAACTAAAGACAGAGAATACAGAAGAATCACTTGCTAGAATAGAGAATGTAGAAGAACTTTTGACAAAGATTGTAACATATGAGGAGTCTACAGATGAGCCGACTTTGGCAGGTTTCTTAGAGGAAGTGGCATTGATAGCAGATATAGATAGTCTTGAGAATAGTAGCGACTATGTGGTACTAATGACTATTCATAGCGCTAAGGGATTGGAATTTCCTAGAGTATACTTAAGTGGTATGGAGGATGGAGTATTTCCAAGCTATATGTGCTTAAATTCAGATGATCCTACAGATATAGAAGAAGAGAGAAGATTGTGTTATGTAGCCATAACAAGAGCTATGAAGAAGCTTACTATATCATGCGCGAGAGCGCGAATGCTAAGGGGAGAGACTCAGTACAATAAAATGTCGCGATTTGTAGGTGAGATACCAGGATACTTGCTTGATAAAGGTGCGACTACAGGAAAGACATCAGTTGGGGCAGGAAGCTTCGGTGGATTTGGTTCCAGTGGCGGATTTTCTTCAGGGGTGAAAACTGGAAGTAGCTATACTACATCTGGAAGAGGAATGTCAGCAGCTGATTTATTTAGGACAAGTGCTTTTGATAAGCCTAAGACAAGTATTATGTCAAAGCCTGCATTTGGTAGTAGCCTTAGCTCAAAGCCAGCTACTTTAAGTAAAGGTAGTGAGATAAGCAAGGCGGATGGCCTTGATTATGGCGTATCAGACAGAGTAAAACACATTAAATTTGGTGTAGGTACTGTTACAGCTATAAACGATTCGGGTAGAGATTATGAGGTAACAGTTAATTTTGATACAGCAGGCCCTAAGAAGATGTTTGCATCCTTCGCTAAATTAAAAAAAATATAGTAAATTATAAATATATTTGATATAATGAATTAAAGTGTAGATATTGTAAATGGAGGTTTAATGTTATGCAGAAAATGGAAGACTTAATGGCAACTACAAAGCTTAAGGCTTTACTTAAGAAAGAAGAAGAAAAAAAGAGCAAGATGTGTTGGGTATTAGTGACAATCCTTGCAGTGGCAGCAGTTGCAGGTATTGCGTATGCACTTTATAAGTATCTTACACCAAAATATTATGATGAGTTTGATGATGACTTTGATTATGATGAGTTTGATGACGACTTCTTCGAGGATACAGAAGCGTAGGAGATGAATACAGGTATTTACGCTTAAAGAATGATAAGTGTAAATGCCTGTTAATTTGTTTATTCTAATTATAATTGGTTTTAATTATGATTAGTGGGAGAAATTTATGAAGAAAAAAATAATTACATATTTGGTTGTAATGACGATTTTTTGTGCGGCTGGATGTGGAAAGAGTGATGGGAAGTTAACTCCTACGGAAGATACTAAACCATCAGAGTCTCAGACAACAGAGGTTGAAACTGTGGGAAAAGATGCTGAAGCAGGTTCGATAGAAGAGGAAAGTACAAGCAAAAAAACTGAAACTACTACGAAGAAGAAAGAAACTACTGCACCAGAGACCACAAAAAAACAGGAAACCACTAAAAAACAAGAAACCACAACAAAGAAAAAAACAGAGACAACCACAAAAAAGAAAACAGAGACGACAAAGCAGCAGACAACTACAAAAAAGTCGGATAATAAAACAAATGCAGCACCGACTAATAAGCCTAGCGGATATGTAACGGTGGAGATAAAACCATCGGTGAATGCTGATAAAGAAGCTGACAAGATTATAGCAAATATAATTAGTAAAGATATGTCAGAGTATGAGCGAGTTAAGGCGATTCATGACTGGATAGTCATAAATGTTCAGTATGACTATGCAGGCCTGCAGAATAACACTATATCTCAGACGGCATATAATGCGGATGGAGCGTTAAGATACAAATTGGCAGTATGTCAGGGGTATGCGGAAGCATTTCAGCTGTTATGTGCTAAAGCAGGAGTTCAGGCGCAGATGATGTATGGCGAGGCTGGCAATAATGTGGATGGATGGCAGTCACATGCATGGAATGTGGTTCGTATAAATGGTGAATGGTACCAGATAGATTGTACTTGGGATGACCCATTGGTAAATGGTGTTATTGTAACAGGAAGAGATAATCTTTCGTATACATATTTCTTACTTACAGATAAGGAGATGTATTATGACCATAAGCTGGATGCAGAATATACAAAGTATGAAAAGGTGTGTACGTCAACATTATTTTATGAATATTCCAAGTATTTAACCTTGGATGAAAAGCTGAACGATAACATACATGTAACAAAAGTCGCTACAGGCGCGCAGCTTAAGGAACAGGCAAAGAAATACATAAAAGAAGGAATACAACATTTTAGTATTGCGGTTCCAGATAGTATAACAGATGCAACTAATATTATACAGGATGGTATATGCGATGGGCTTATTGAAAATGGCGTGGAAGGTAATGTGGATATAAGCTATATGTATGAGCAGGTATTTGATTACATAATATACGAGGTTACTGTAAAGGTTAATTAAAAGGATTTAAGGAAGGAAGAAAAAAGATGAATAATAAACCAGGAAGAGATTTAGCGTTAGCATTATTAGGATTAGGAATGTTGGGAAGTGGACTATTTTTATTTTTTAAGAGCATAGAATTAGTTATTTCTCAGTATGCAGGATTCGGACTTTTAGGAAATAGATTTCCATCTAGTGGTATTGGAGTATTTTTTATTCCGATGATTTTGGGCGTTATTTTATGGGTATTATTCCCAAAGAGCATTTGGCCAAAGGTTTTATTCTGGTTAGGTATCGTAGGAATGATTTTATATATCGTATCATTGTTTAGAATACATTATAGAGGAAACTTATTAGATGCTGTTGTACAGATTTTATTATTCTTTATCGGTGGTGCATTAGCATTCAAGAAGCTTGTTATGGAAGATCCAAACCGCGGAAAAGATAATGATAATAACTAGGAGATTACCATGAAAAAAGGACAAGAGTATATTGGGACAATAGAGAAGGTAGATTTTCCAAATAAGGGTCTTATCAATTATATTGAAGAAGATGGTCGTACAACTAAGGTAGTTGTAAAGGGAGGTATAGCAGGCCAGAAGGTTAGATTTATGCTTAGCAAAAAGCGAAGCGGTAAATGTGAAGGCAGGATAATGGAGGTGCTTGAAAAATCACCTTCTGAAAATAGAATTCCACCATGTCCGCATTTTGAAAGCTGTGGCGGATGTACATATCAGCAGCTTGATTATGATAATCAGTTATCGCTTAAGTCATCTATGGTTAAGGATATAATAGATGGTGTATGTTCTGATTATGAATATGAAGGAATATTAGGAAGTCCAATAGAGTGGGCTTACAGAAATAAGATGGAGTTCTCTTTTGGTGACGAGTATAAGGATGGCCCATTGGCGCTTGGAATGCACAAAAAGGGAAGCTTTCATGATATCGTGACAATTAGTGATTGTCGAATTGTAAATGATGATTATAATACAATTTTAAAGGCTACACTGAAGTATTTTGAAGATAAGGATATTCCTTTCTATCACAAGATGCGTCATGTGGGATATCTTCGTCATTTACTTATAAGAAGAAGTATAAAGAATGGTGAGGTATTAGTAGACCTTGTGACTTCATCAGCATATAGTGAGTGTGGAGAAGCATCTAGCTTAAGTGAAGATGATATGCTTAAGGGATTGCAGGATGTTTATATGAATCTTTCATTAAATGGAACCCTTGTAGGATTTCTTCATACAGTGAATGATTCCTTGTCGGATGTTGTACAGTCTGATAGAACTGATATACTTTATGGAAGAGATTATATAGTGGAAAGTATATTGGGACTTGAGTTTAAGATATCGGTATTTTCATTCTTCCAGACTAATTCATTGGGTGCAGAGGTGCTTTATGAGAAGGCTAGAAGCTATGTAGGTACAACTAAAGATAAAGTGGTATTTGACTTATATAGCGGAACTGGAACTATAGCACAGATGCTTGCTAAGGTGGCAAAGAAGGTAATTGGTGTAGAGATTATCGAAGAGGCTGTGGAGGCTGCAAAGGTAAATGCAGGTTTAAATGGCCTTGATAACTGTGAATTTATAGCAGGAGATGTACTTAAGGTTATAGATGATATTGAAGTAAAACCAGACCTTATAGTTCTTGATCCACCAAGAGATGGCATACATCCAAAGGCTCTTGATAAGATTATAGCTTATGGAGTAGATAAGCTTGTGTATATTTCTTGTAAGCCTACAAGCCTTGCAAGAGATCTAGAGATTTTACAGGCCAAGGGATATAAGGTGGAGAAGGTGTGTGCAGTAGATATGTTCCCACACACGGTTCACGTAGAGACTGTTTGTTTAATCTCAAAAATAGAGAATATCTAAGATATTTTAAGCAAATATATTAATAACAAAAAAGCTCTTTGAATGTTTATTCAAAGGGCATTTTTATTGAAAATTATTATATTTAATGATAAACTATACGTAAGTATTTTGATTGTGAATTTAAAATTGGAGGAGAGTCTATGAGATGCATAAGATGTCAATCGGAAATCAAACAAGGAGATGCATTTTGTACAAAATGTGGTGAAAAAGTATATTGGCAGCAAGCACCGGTACAACAACCTTTGACACAGCAGAAACCTGTTTTGATAGGCCTGTTGTCGTTAGTTATGATTGTGGGTATGGTATTCTTTTTGATAGGAATATTTGCAGATGATAAAGAAACTGTTAGCGATAATAACGAAGATAGAACTACTAGTAGCATCACCGAAAAAGAGACTGATGGTCATAATGGTGATGAAAACGGGGAAGAGAACAAAAAGGTCAAGCATACTATTATGATATATGCCATAGGAAGCGATTTGGAAACGAATAACAAAGCAGCCACTTTAGACATACAAGAGATGATGAGAGCTAACTATGGAGAGGATATAAAAATAGTTTTGCAAACAGGTGGAGCGTTAAAGTGGTGGACAAATGGTATCGAAGGTGGTAAGGTTCAACGTTTTGAAGTTAAGACAGGAGAACTTATAGAATTAGATAATCTTGGAAAAGTAAATATGGCTTTAGAAAGCACTTTATCTGATTTTATTACGTTTGCAAGTAAAAAGTATGCAGCTGAAAAGTATACGTTGGTTTTATGGGACCATGGTGGAGGTGCACCGATAGGTTTTGGAAAAGATGAAAACTTTAACGGTACAGGTATGGCAGACGCCCAGATAGGTCTTGCTTTGAAAGCGGCTAACGTAAAATTTGAGAGTGTAGTGATGGATGCTTGTAATATGTGTACCTTAGAAGTTGCTATGGCTGTGAAGGATTATGCAAAGTATATGGTAGCAGCAGAGAGTTATACAGTAGGCATAGGCTTAAATTATGAAAGTTGGCTTAATTATATGGAAAAAAATCCGTATAGTTCAGGGGCGGAATATGGGGAAGTTTTAGTAATGGATTATATGGATAGTCTTGAACAAATTGATTACCCGGCGTCTATGTCTTCGATTAATTTATCTAAAATAGATAAAGTGTATGATGCATATGTAGATTATATGGAAAGTGTCTATGAGAAAATAAAAGCAGGAGATTATGTTAATTATAATGTGGCTAGAAATAATTGTGGTTTATATGAAGGCACAGATTCTGTAGATATAATAACTCTTGCAAGTAAATATAAGACAGATAAGTCAGATGCACTTATAACATCAGTCGTTAATGCTGTAGGACATACGGAAAGTGATTTTTTATATGGGCATGGTTTAGCTGCATATTCTCCATATGAAAAACTTGAAAATTATTCTCTCGCAAGAAGATGTATGAAAATCATAGGCTATGATAAAAGTCTAGTAGAATGTTATGATGCTTTTGTAAGTATATCACTTGCATATCTTGGCCAGTCGTATGTGACACAGTACGCAGGCGAATGGTATAATGAAAATATTGTTAGTCAATATGTGGAGAGTGGAACTCAAAGTGGCGAATATCAGTTAGCAACGGAAATTATAGATGGAAATAATGTAATAAATGCTAATAATATAAATTGGAATACATTATCATCTATAGAAGCTATGATGTATTTGTTCCTAGATGATAAAAATATAATAATGTTAGGAAATGATTATTATTATGAACAAGATAAATACGGAAATATAAGGTTGGATGTGCCTAAGAATTGGGTATACATAAATGGTTATATTGCACCGTATATATGTGTAGAAAGATATAATGATGAATCCAGTGGTAAGTGGATGGAGTTAGGAACAGTTTTTGCTAGATGTAATGGCCAAGATATAGTTATTCTTATTAAGTTTGATGATGAAAATCCAAGTGGTAAGATAGGCGGTTATATGTATTTTGATTTTGATAAATTATCAGAAACAGCATATGGTGAAAGGGTTTTTGAATTCGAAGAGAATGATGTTATAGAACTTATTTATCCAGTTATAAATGGAGAAACTGAAGAAGTTAAATATGAAAATATCAGTGGTGAAAAATTTTTGGCTGATGCATTAAGTATGGCGTATGCGCCAATAAATCTATCAGAAAGTAAAATAGCATGTACATATACAGTATATGATATATATGGAAATACATATGAGACAGATATGATTTTGTATGAATAGATAATTTTAAAATATAAAAGGAATTGGCAATCATTTGATTGCCAATTCCTTTTTATGATATAGGAAAGTTCTCTGAACTTCCTATATCATAAAAAACGCTCCGCTAAGGATCGCACTGCGGCGGAGAAGAAGATGTTGCTAAAGCAACCCGCCGCAGGCGGAGAATCTCGCAAGCGAGATTCTTTCTTGAAAATATAATTATATTTGTTTCGTAGCTACGATATAGCTTATACTTTTAAAAAATTAAGTGCCATATGATTGAAGTCGCCCCATTTTTCTATAGAGCAGACATGGCCACACTTTGAGATAATATTTATTTCCACAGTTTTCATTTTATCAACTAAAGCCTTTGCATCTTTAAGAAAACAATGGTCTTCGTCTCCTGAGATGATTAGTATATTTTTCTTTACATCGTCAAGCTTAGCTAATATATTTTCTGGTTTAAGAGTGAATTGAAGGTATTCAATCCATGCGAACATTGTTTTTTTGTTTAGTTTAACAACCTCTCTTAAAAAGATTTTACGTGATTTTTTATGATTTTTTCTAGGCATTAAAAACCAAGCGAAAAATTTATATAAAAACTTATATGGAACGAAGTGCTTGATTTTATCGGCAAGTATAACTGCTCCTTTATATAATCCGCTTACCTTAAGCGAGGCACCGCCGAGAATAATGGATTTTACATATTCTGGATGGTGAACTGCAAAATTAGTAATAACTATTGTTCCAAGAGATAATCCGACAAAATGGGCACTTTGGATATTAAGAAAGTCCAATGTATCCTTGATGCCGTCATGCAGTTTTTGTGAATCCACTTTTTTTATAACATTATCTGCATTTGAGCCATGTCCTGGTAAATCTAATAATAGTAAATTATAGTGCGCTGAAAAGTCATCAATTTGTTTGCTCCAGGTTCTTGCACTTCCGCCTATACCGTGAACGAAAACTACCCAATCATCTTTTTGATTATCGATTAATTCATAAGTAAGCATCAAAAAACTCCTTTAGATATGTGCATAATTTATAGCTCAACTTTTTTAATCATAACATATTGAAAATAAATATGGAAGATAAAAATAGTATATAAGTACTATTTTTTTTTATTGTTTTGTTGTAAGAAATTGTGATTGTATGATAAAATTTAGTAAGAAACTTCTCAGTGAAAGAATTTTGTACGTAAGGAAAAGGTTAATGTATGAACAGAATACTTATAGAACTTAAAAAGAATATGAAGGAATGTCTAGAAAAAAATGTTCCAGATATTTTGCCTGATGATTTAGAGGATAGAGGGGCTATTTTCTATATGAACGGAAAAAATGGAACGGAGTTTGATTGGTATGTAAATGATAAGGTATCAGATTTCATGATATTTTATAATGATGAAGATAATCTGGGGGCTGTTAAAGCGACAATTTATAATAATGGAGAATTGTTGATATATGTATATGGTGAACAGGGAAAAAACGTTGTTCAAAGGGTTCAAACCAATTTGGATGTTACAACAGATGAAGTTTTGGAATTAGCCATTATATTTAGGAATAAACCAGATGAATATGATAATGCATAAAAAATGTATAAGTTATTTTGACATAGAAACCAATATTTATTGTCAAAAAGCTAGCTTATATGATATAATAACGTAAATAATTCGTGATTGGACAATTTAATAACGAGGAGGACTGTTATGAAAAAGATTAGGAGAGTTTTATTATTATTTGTTATAGTTGCATATGCAGGTATGGTTTGTGCATGCAAAGGCAATGTGGAGGAAAAAGAGGGTAAAACATCTATTGAGGAGTTAAAAACAACTCCTACGGATGTAGAGGCTACTGAAAGTGAAACAACCAGTGGCGATAAGGAGTCAGAAAAAGAAAGCCAATCAAAGGAAGAAATTACAACTGTTGTAGATACAAAAAATCAGGAGACTAGTGCTTCTAAGGAAGAGGTAACTACATCTAAGAAAGAAGATATAACTACTAAGAAAGAAACAACTACAAAGAAGCAACAGCAAACAACTACAAAAAAGCAACAGCAAACAACTACAAAAAAGCAGCAACAGACAACTACAAAAAAACAACAGCAACAGACAACTACAAAGAAGTCACAGGAAACTACTACAAAGAAGCAGCAGACAGGCTCATCTGAAGAGGCTACGACTGTTACTCATTACACATCTAATTCAGCAGCTACGGGTAATACAAGAGGTGGAGCTATCGCAGTAACTGAATTTAAGGAAAGTGATGCAGCGAAAGCAAAAGCAAAGGCCATAGTGGGACAGATAATTAAATCAAATATGAGTGATTATGAGTGTGTAAAGGCGATACATGATTATTTGGTTAAGAATGTAAATTATGATTCAAAAAGTATAGCAGATGGAAGTATTAATGATAATGAAGGACATCCTTCGCATACAGCAGAAGGGGCTTTATGTAATAATCTTGCGGTGTGTGATGGCTATGCGAAGGCCTTTGAACTTCTGTGTGCTGAGTCAGGAATATATGCATATATGATGTATGGAGATGGGATAAATCCAGATGGACAAAAAGAATCTCATGCATGGAATGTTGTAAAGGTAAATGGTGAGTGGTACCAGGTGGATTGCACTTGGGATGATCCGGTTATCAATGATTCGGTAGTAACAGATGGTTCTAATCTTACATATACATATTTCTTGTTGACAGATACTGAGATGTACAAGGACCATGTTTTAGATACGTCTTATTCTACTAATGCTAAGACATGTACATCTACATTATTTAAAGGATTAGGACAAAAATTGGCTATAGAGGCGCAGATGAAATATACTGGCTGCACTGTGGCAAATGTTGACAGTTTTTATATTATGAATAAAAGCTATACTTCTAAGGGACAGTTTTCGTATAGTCTTGCTATTCCAGTTGCGGAGAGCAACAAGATAAATGGAGATAAACTTAAGAATGCTATAGTTGACGGAGTGAGAGCTAGTGGATTCACAGACGGATTTTCGTATAATTATACAAGTATTCAAGTTGGAAATTACGTTGTATATAATATAGATGTAATAAAATAGACATAAATAATAAGTAATGTATTAATAACGAGTTGGCAGCGTATAACTGTTAACTCGTTTTTATATTTTTGATTTTTGTTTTTTATATTTTTGATTTTAAGGTAGCGCGTTTCGTTGACTTATGGTATATTTATTCGGTATGAATAAAACGAAGGAGAAAACAAAATGAGTGGAACAGTTTTAGGACTATTAATTGTTATCGCGGTATATATGATAGCGATGATAGGAATTGGAGTCTATTACTCTAAGAAAAATGAGAATGTAGGAGACTTCTACCTTGGAGGTAGAAAGCTTGGACCGATAGTGACAGCTATGAGTGCAGAAGCGTCAGATATGAGTAGCTGGTTATTGATGGGATTGCCAGGTGTTGCATATCTTTCAGGTTTTTCAGAGGCTGGTTGGACAGCAATAGGTTTAGCAATAGGTACATATGTAAATTGGCTTGTTGTTGCAAAACGCTTGCGTCGTTATTCTGTAAAAGCAGGTAATTCTATTACATTACCAGAATTCTTTTCAAACAGATATAGAGATAAGAGTAAAATGATATTGATAATAGCAGCGTTATTTATAGTCATTTTCTTTGTACCATATACAGCGTCAGGTTTTGCAGCATGTGGAAAACTATTTTCAACATTGTTCGATATACCATATGCTACAGCAATGGTGGTGAGTGCGATTATTATAGTTGCGTATACAGCGCTTGGTGGATATCTTGCTGCGAGTACAACAGATTTAATTCAGAGTATAGTTATGAGTCTTGCACTTATAATTGTAGTTTTATTTGGTATAAATGTGGCTGGTGGATTTGATGTGGTATTGGATAATGCAAAATCCATGGATGGTTATTTATCTTTGCTTTCAACACATAATCCAGCTACTGGAGAGGGTAGTGCTTATAGTGGTCTTAATATTGCATCAGCTATGGCTTGGGGACTTGGATATTTCGGTATGCCACATATTTTACTTAGATTTATGGGTATAGAGGATGAGAATAAGCTTAAAGTATCTAGACGAATTGCAACTATTTGGGTAGTGATTTCTATGTTTGTTGCAATTTTAATAGGTATAATAGGTTATTCAATGTCAAAAGCAGGTGCGGTTAAAATGTTTACTAACTCATCTGAATCTGAGACTTTGATTATAAAGGTAGCGATGCTTTTAAGTGAAAAAGGTATTTTGGCAATTATAATGGCAGGATTAATTCTTGCAGGTATTCTTGCTTGTACAATGTCTACAGCGGATTCACAGTTATTAGCAGCGTCATCAAGTGTGTCAAAGAATTTACTTGTAGATTGCTTTGGATTAAAGCTTTCACAAAAGGCGTCAATGCTTGCAGCTCGAGCAACAGTATTTGGAATAGCTATAATAGGTGTTATCATTGCATGGAATCCAAATAACTCTGTATTTAAGATAGTATCTTTTGCATGGGCAGGATTTGGAGCTGTATTTGGACCAACTATGTTAGCTTCATTATTCTGGAAGCGTTCAAATAGATACGGCATATTATCAGGAATGGTAGTAGGTGGAGTTATGGTATTTGTATGGAAATACTTAATCGCACCAATGGGTGGTGTGTGGGCTATCTATGAATTACTCCCAGCATTCATTTTATCAAGCTTAACAATTGTGATAGTAAGCTTACTTACACCAGCACCAGAGAAAGAAATAGTAGAAGAATTCGAAAGTGTATAAAAATTAAGCACGATATTCAAAACAGAATATCGTGCTTTTCTATATCATAAAAAACGCTACGCTTTGTTCTTATATATTTAATAATATCATATAGAAAATCTTATTAACTTATTTTTAAATGCTTTTTGATAACTGCCTCTAATTCGTTATAGTCAATTGGCTTTGAGAGGTAATCGTCGAAGCCAGCAGATAGATATTGCTCTTTTGCGCCTACAATGGCATTGGCGGTAAGGGCAATTATTGGGCAATTCTTTGATAGATTATTATCCATTACTTTCAGTTTAGCTAACACTTCTAAGCCGTCCATTTCTGGCATCATATGATCTAATAAAATCATATCATAGGAATTCTTTGTAACCATATCCAAACATTCCCTTCCACTAGATGCTAAATCTATATTCATAAGAGTTTTCTTTAGTAAACCTTTGACAATAGTTAGGTTAATTTGGTTATCGTCCACTACAAGAAGTTTTGCATTAGGTGCAGTGAAGGTTTCTTTATAGTTGTTTGTAACGGATGAGTAGGTTAAGTCAACTGTGCCTATAGGGGTTTTATCTACTATAACTTGTGGAATTCTAACTGTAAAGAGAGAGCCACGTTGGTATACACTTTGTACATTGATGGAACCGTTCATCATCTGTAGCAGATTATATACTATACTTAGTCCCAAACCAGTTCCTTCGACCTTGTGATTGATACTTTCATCTAATCGTTGGAATTTGTCGAAGAGCTTTGAGATATCTTCTTTCTTAATTCCAATACCAGTATCTTCTACGGTACCGATTAAAACCATATTAGAATCATCTGTAAATTCGGCCTTAAGAGATACCTTAACCCAACCAGATTTTGTATATTTTACAGCATTATTTATTATATTAATAAGTATCTGACGAATACGTATTTCATCACCGTGAAGGATTTTAGGGATATTAGGGTCTATATCAAAGTAAAGATCTAGTCCCTTCTTTTTTGCTCTAAAGGTTACGATGTTATATAGTTCACGAATTTCTTCGTTCACGCGATAATCATTTGTTATAATATGCATCATACCAGACTCTATTTTTGTAAAATCAAGTATATCATCAATGATAGATAGAAGCGATTTTCCAGCGTGCATAATACTTGCGGCATGGCTATGTATTTCATCGATATCGTCCTCACGCATAATCATTTCATCCATTCCAAGTACTGCGTTAAGAGGGGTTCTTATCTCGTGACTCATATTAGCAAGGAAAGCACTTTTTGTAGCGTTGGCCTTGTCGGCATTTTTCTTTGCTTCATTTAGTTCGTTGATATATTTCATTCTGTTTGTTAAATCCGTTGCAGCTATAATGTAGCCGATAATATCACCAAAGTCATCATTGATTTTTTCTATACCAAGGTTGCAAAATGTGTTGTTTGTTTTACAAAAAGCATCCTGTTTATCTGCATTTTCTACACTTAAAATATTTTCCTTATCGTAGTCAAATAAATCTTCAAAGGTGTAATTATCTATAGTATCTATTTTGAAGAACTTCTTTGCAGAGGTGCTGGCGAAAGTTAAATTGAGCTTTTCATTAAATGCTATAAGATAAACTTCTTTTAAGGTATCTATATAAGCAGTAATGTTATCAACATCAATATGATTTTGTTTATTAAAATCTAATCCACTGTAAATAATAAATATGGCAATAGCCTGCCCGATTGTACTACTAGGAACGGCAGTGATTCCGAAGGCAGGTAAGATAGTATCAAAAAGCATACCTACACAGATAACTATAAGAGCCCATAAAAGTCGAATGCCAACTGTTTTTTTGCGCTTTTTATCAGTATGCTTAATAAGCCAGATAACCATTGCAAACATAAGGAGAGCTATTACAACAGAGTAAAGAAGGTAGATATCTGTCCATACGTTGGGTTTGAATCGATATGACATACCTATCTTTGTATCCATAAATTCGATATATTCGCGTCTTATGTTAAATGGGAAAATAACTATACCAAATAGAGATATTCCGATAACGGTGTATTTCGTAGGCTTACATACGCCAACCCATTCGCTTATTAAGATGCAAGCAAAAATAAGTGTTGCAAAGGTTCCAATCATTCCGAAGCAACGAAGAATATAAGCATATTCTGGGCTGGTTTGAACTGGAATAGCACCAAAGCAAACGCTCCACATAGAACTGCTGATTGCAAGTAAAGCGAAAAGAATAGATATTTTTCTTGAAGCACCCTTGTGAGATAATGCTTCAATGGCTTGCATAAACGTAATGGTAGCAAATACTGCTAGTAATAAAAATATAAATGAACTCAAAATAATCACCTCTGTATTATAATTTTCACAAGCTAAACATATAGATATATTTTAACGCATAGAAGCGATTCTTGCAACAAACATTTCTATATCCTTCAATTTGAACATTTCTATATCCTTCAATTTGAAAAGACTGTGATGAAACACCGAAAACAAGGAATAATATTTGTAGATAAAGAATATATTAGTATTATGGTGTTAATTATTTAGTGGTTCAATATGGGAAAATCAGGAAGGGGATTATGTATTATGAATAATATAGAAAAGAGTAATTATGATGAGAGAAGTCTTGAACTTCATTATGAGAAAAGAGGAAAAATAGCGATTGTGCCAACTGTTAAGACAGAGACAAAAGATGATTTATCATTGGCATATACACCTGGTGTGGCAAAGGCATGCTTGGAAATTGAAAAGGATATAGACAAGTCTTTTAAATTGACAAGAAGATGGAATATGTGTCTGGTAGTTACAGATGGAACAGCTGTATTGGGCTTAGGAGATATAGGACCGGAAGCAGCTATGCCAGTTATGGAAGGAAAATGTGTGCTTTTTAAAGCCTTTGGCGATGTGGATGCAATTCCATTATGTATAAGGAGTAAGGATGTAGATGAAATAGTAAAAACTATAAGCTTGATTGCGGGAAGCTTTGGCGGAATAAATCTGGAGGATATATCTGCGCCAAGATGTTTTGAGATAGAAAAAAGACTTCAGGAAATGTGTGATATACCTGTTTTTCACGATGATCAACATGGAACAGCCATAGTGACACTTGCAGGACTTATCAACGGATTAAAGCTTGTAAAAAAGAAAAAGGAAGATGTGGAAATAGTTATAAATGGTGCAGGTGCAGCTGCCATTGCCATAGCAAAATTGTTATTAAAATATGGCATAGAAAAAATAACTATGTGTGATACAACAGGTGCTATTTATGAAGGTAGAACAGAGGGGATGAATGAAATAAAGGATGAGATGTCTAAGATTACTAATCTTAATAAAAAGAAAGGTGGTCTTAGAGATGTTATCGTAGGGGCTGATATATTTATTGGTGTCAGTGTGGGTGGTGCATTAGATGAAGAAATGGTAAAAAGTATGAATAAGGATAGTATAGTTTTTGCCTGTGCAAACCCTACACCGGAGATATTTCCTGAAGATGCAAAGAGAGCAGGTGCCAGAATAGTTGCAACAGGCCGAAGTGATTTTCCTAATCAGATTAATAATGTGTTGGCATTTCCTGGAATATTTAGAGGAGTGTTTGATGTGGGGGCAAAAAGAATCAATGATAAAATGAAAATCGCAGCTGCAGAAGCTATAGCAAATCTTGTTACTGATGTGGAGCTAAAAGAGGATTATATTATCCCTGAAGCCTTTGATAAAAGAGTTGCTAAAGCGGTAGCTAGTGCAGTTGCGAATAAAAATTAATTATTCTGGTTTAATATCTATGATTACGTATTCGGAATCAGAGCTTGTTTTATAAGGGAAGCCCCAGCCTGATATACCAGAAGTTATAATGGTTGTAGTATTTTTGATTTTTTCAAGACCGTATGTGCCGTCATTAAATGGAATCACTTCAAGTAAGTAATTGAGAGGCCAAAACTGACCGCCATGAGTATGTCCTGATAATACTAAGTCGGTGCCGAAGGAAGCGTTTTCCTCATACTCCTGTGGTTGGTGGTCTAGTATTAATATATAATCATCTAGGTTAACGTCTTTTAATAAGTCTTCTAGAGGAAGTCTGCTAGAACTATTTGTACGGGAAAAGTCATTTCTACCGGCGATTACAAAGTTATTATCTAAGGATATTACTTCATCTTCGAGAATAATTATGTCATTGTCGGTAATAGCTTTTTCTAACTCGTCCTTTGTGAAGGTAGGACTTGAAGAATATGGTTGACAGTCGTGGTTACCATATACAAAGTAGGTTCCAAATTTAGCATCAATATCGCCTAAAATTTCAAATACAGGTTTTATATGGTCACCACTTGTATGTTCATCTACAATGTCACCACAAAGAACCATAATATCTAAATTATGTGAATTTATTTCGTGACATATTTTTTCTAGTTCATCTAAATCTATAGTGGAATCTAGGTGTAGGTCAGCAATCATACCTATGCGATAGCCTTTGGCAGGAATGTTTTTTTCAGTTGTAACAGTGTAAGTTGTCTTATCAATATGCATTATGTTGTAATGCCCATAAATCATCATAGCTATAGCTAATATAAATGGTAAAATATATACGCTATGCGCATATGTCCATATTTTAGTAAATTTATTTTCTGTATTTATGAATTTCTTTGCTATCAAATGAATGGCATCTATAATTACAGAAAACATAAAAAAATATAAGAGAAATATAACAGTGGATTTATTTATAAAGATACATACAAATATAAGTGCTGTTATACCTAAGGTAGCAATGTTTAGAACTAGACGCTTTGAGTTGTTTTTTGTGATAAGCTTTGCTAGCTTGCGGATGAGATTGTAAAGATAAGCACCCATACCAATTAATGTGATAAGTATTAATATTGCTGTAAAGCCAAAAATAAGTTTCATATAATCCTCCCAAATAATTATAGTATAGAGTATAAACCAAAATATAAAAAAGTAATAGAGCTTTTTTGTTTTTATGTTATAATGATAATGAGTTTTTATAAAATGCAATTGGTAAATGGAAAAGGATGGGTGTGCTTATGAAGAAAAGATTGTTAAGCTACATAGACTATGCGACCAAAGAAGTGGAGCGTGAGGATTTAGATAAAGCTGCATTTAGGGAACAGCTTTTAATACAAATTCAGTTTTTTCAACACGAGAGATTAGTGCATCTAATTGTGACTGTAACATTTGCATTGTTATTTATGATGACTGTTGGGATGTTTTTTATAACAGAAATGATGTCTTTATTATTACTAGGTGGATTATTTCTTGTATTACTTATTCCGTATATAAGTCATTATTATTTATTGGAGAATGGTGTGCAAAAGCTATATACCGTGTATGACAAGACAGTTTAGTACAAATAAAATAAAGGGAAGAGAGAAAATGGATAATTCAAAAGCAGTATATTTAATGATTTCACAGACGGGCACAAAGTTTGCCAAGTCTATACGAAAGGTTGGAAAACAGCAATATAATCACAGCTCCATATCGTTGGATGCAGATTTAAGAAGAACCTTCGGTTTTGCAAGACCACAGCATAATGCGGTACTTATGGGAAGGCTTGTTAGAGAAAGTTTGGAGCGATACACCTTAGGTAAGGATGAGCCAGTGGAGATAGCTGTATTTAAGATACCGGTAACGGATGAACAGTATGATTGGATAAAGGGAGAACTGGCGTTACGACTTAATAATAAGCATTATATGTACAATCTTTTCTCAGTACTCACATATCCGTTTGTGAAGGGGTATTCAGTAAAGGATATGTATACATGTATTGAGTTTGTTGCATATTTAATGCAGCACGTTGGTTATTTAAATGATAAGCCGGCTTGTAAATATACACCAGATGATTTGCTTGTATATTTTAAAGACAATATAGTTTATAAAGGAGATATAAGAAATATAATGACTTATAATCCTAAAAATAAATCGTATTTTGCTCCAATGAGTATGAAGGTATTTGTAGGAAATGCGACAGCGCTTTGGAACTTGATTGCAAGAAGTTTTAAGGCACTTTGTGGTAAGTAGTTAGTCGACGTTTAGCTAAAGGGAGAGGTGCACATATGGCAAAATCTGATAATCAGAAACTAAAGTTACTTTATATTAAGAAAATGCTTGAGGAAAAGACTGATGAGAATCATGTGATTTCTACTCAGCAGATAATTGATGAATTGGCAAAGTATGATATTAAGGCAGAGCGAAAGAGTATATATTCAGATATTGATATGCTTATACGTTATGGAATGGATATTGTATTAAGAAAGGAGCGACCAACAGGATATTACCTTGCAAGTCGTGATTTTGAGTTGCCTGAGCTTAAGTTTTTGGTGGATGCAGTGCAGACCTCTAGATTTATAACGGAGAAGAAGACAAGAACACTTATAAAAAAGCTTGAAGGGATGGCTAGCAAATATGACGGAAGTCTTATGCAACGTCAGGTTATAGTTACAGATAGAATAAAGAGTATGAATGAATCTATATATTACAATGTAGATGCGATTCATCAGGCTATTTCTGGTAATGTAAAGGTGAAATTTAAATATGTAGAATGGACTGCGGCTAAGCAGACAAAATATAGAAGAGATGGGGAAGAGTATCTTGTAAGTCCTTGGGCACTTACTTGGAGTGAAGATAATTACTATATGATAGGTTATGATAGTAAGAATGGCAAGGTTAAGCATTATAGGGTAGATAAGATGCATAAGCCATCTATAACAAATGAAGAGAGAGACGGAAAAGAAAATTTCCAGAATTTTGATATGGCGAAATTCTCTAAACAGACCTTCGGTATGTTCTCAGGTGTAGAGAGAACATTGGTATTAGAATGTGAGCAGGATATTATCGGTGTAATTATAGATAGATTTGGACCAGATACTTCGATTAGACTAGATAAGGATAAATGTAGAGTAAGAATTACTGTGAATGTTTCAAATCCATTCTACGGTTGGTTATGTACATTGGGTACAAAGGTTAAAATAGTAGAACCACAAGATGTGGCTGATGATTATAGAAAATTCCTTAAAGGCATAGCAAAGATGTATAAGAAGGACTAGTGGTTTAGTATTTCAGTTTAAGTAGGAAGTAGAGTATAATGGAAAAAAAAGAAAAATGTCCGTATAGTAAAAAATGTGGTGGATGTACATATCAGGGTGTAGCCTATGAGAAACAATTAAAGGAAAAACAGGAGTTGGTGGACAAGCTTATAGGCGGATTTTGCAAGGTAAGTCCTATTGTGGGGATGAGCAATCCTTATCATTATAGAAATAAGGTTCATGCTGCATTTGGAATAACCAGAAGAGGGGAAATAATTTCGGGAGTATATAGAGAGGGAACACATGACATTGTCCCAGTGGAAATATGTCAGATAGAAGACAAGAAAGCAGATGAGATAATACAGGATATAAAAGGAATGCTTCGTTCCTTTAAGATAAAGACATATGATGAAGATACGGGATATGGACTTCTTCGTCATGTGATGGTAAGACGTGGATTTAAAAGCGGTGAAATTATGGTGGTGTTGGTGCTTGGTTCGCCGATTATGCCATCAAAGAATAATTTTGTTAAGGCGCTTAGAAAGAAACATCCAGAGATTTCAACAGTTATTGTAAATATAAATGACAAGAGAACAAGTATGGTTCTCGGAGATAAGGAATCTGTTATATACGGCAAGGGATATATTAGTGACGAACTTTGTGGATGTAGGTTTAAGATTTCTTCAAAATCTTTTTATCAGGTAAACCCTGTACAGACAGAAATTTTATATAACAAGGCAATAGAACTGGCTTCCCTTACAGGTAAGGAGCGAGTTCTAGACGCGTATTGTGGAATCGGTACTATAGGCATAATTGCGTCAAAAAAAGCAAAAGAAGTAATAGGCGTGGAGCTTAATAAGGCAGCTGTAAAAGATGCCATTACAAATGCTAAAATAAATGGAATAAATAATATTAGATTTTTTGCAGATGATGCAGGACAATTTATGTTAAAAACTTCAGCAAAGATGCTTGAAGACAAATCTGCTGGTATAGAGGTGGTATTTATGGATCCACCAAGAGCGGGAAGCGATGAGAATTTTATGAGCTCGGTTGTAAAGCTTGCACCTAAGAAAGTGGTGTATGTATCATGTAATCCAGAGACATTGGCAAGAGATTTAAAGTATTTTACTAAGAATGGATATAAGGTAGAAAGTGCAGTGCCAGTGGATATGTTCCCGCATACGAGCCATATAGAAACGGTAGTTTCAATGTCTAGAAAAAGATAGGAATTCATATAAAAATTCCTTGTGAAAATTCACTTAAAATGATATAATGTTAAAAAATGTGCGTAGTAAAAATTGAAAGGTGAATGGTTAGATGGAGAAAGCTATAACTAAAGCAAAACACTTATCTGTAGATAAGCGAAAATTGTTTTATCAATCAAAGTATGATTATTATAAAAAAGTAAATAGAACATTACTTATAGTTGCGACTATAGCATATTTATTCTTCTTTGTTACAGATTGTGCTTTATATGGAAGATTTGCATGGGAAACTTTATTGTCAAGAGCAATTATAGTTGTTCCTTTAGCGGTATTCTTAGTGATGTATAAGAAAGTGCGTAATTACAAGATAATGACGATTGCCTCATATCTTATGATACATATGATAATATGGTGTACAGATTGGGCTACATACATATTACCAAATAGAGATTTTGCTGGTGAAGGTATGCTTATTATGAATCTTATATTTGTGTGTGCAGGATTTGTGGCACCATATAAGTATGCTATATTTTTTCACGCTGGTTTGATAGTGGATATTTTGATAGCAAATCAATTTATTCATTATGACAATGTAGCGATGATGATAATGTTTAATGCGCCATGTGTAATTGCAGTATCGACTATGCATTACGCAATGGAGAATGGATATCTTGATCATTATCTTACCAATGAAAAGTTAGAAAGCTTGGTAATACATGATCAGTTAACAGGTGTGTTTAACCGTAATATATTTAAGAAAATTGCAGATTCTGATACAGAAGAATTTACAATTTGCGAAGGGTTACCAATTTCCATAGTTATGATTGACTTAGACTACTTTAAGAAGATAAATGATAAGTTTGGCCATGAAGCTGGAGATATCGTTTTGAAATACGCAGCAAATACAGTTAAAAAGTCTGTACGGAATTCAGATTATGTTATTCGCTGGGGTGGAGAAGAGTTTATTGTAATATTAGCTGGATGCGATATGAAGAAAGCACTGGAGATAGCCGAAAAGATTCGAGTTAATATAGAAAGTGGTGAGAGTACAATATGTCCAGTGACAGCATCTATAGGTGTTGCGGAATACACTAGTGGAAGTTATCACGATGTTATAGAATGTGCGGACGTTGCATTGTATAGAGCTAAGAAAAATGGTAGAAACCAAGTCGTTGAATATAAGGACGAAGAGTAGTAATACTAAATAAATAAGCATTTGCAAGATGTGGGGATTGAAAATAGAAAATCTTCTAAGATGTCTTCATCACATAAACACCACTAGCTAGATGTATTTTTAATGAGAATACACACAGCCTTAGTATCAAGTGGGGCATATAAGCAAATCATCGGAACCCTC